>JBGPBV010000017.1:0-76501 GCA_041481445.1 Vicinamibacteria bacterium | reverse complement strand
TTCTGGAAGGCGAGATCGATGGCCTTCTTGGTGATCTCGTTGAAGACCACGCGCTTGAACTTCTTCTTGCTGCGCACCCCGAGGGATTCCGAGAGGTGCCAGCAGATCGCCTCTCCCTCGCGGTCGGGGTCGGCGGCCAGGTAGATCATGTCCGCGTCCTTGGCCGCGGCCTTCAGCTCGTCGAGGACCTTCTTGCGGGTGGGGAGGATCTCGTACTCCGCGGCGAACCCCTTCTTGACGTCCACCCCCAGCGTCTTCTTGGGCAGGTCGCGGACGTGTCCCATGGAGGCCTTCACGGAGAAGTCCTTCCCGAGATACTTGTTGATCGTCTTCGCCTTCGCCGGCGACTCCACGATCACGAGGTTCTTGGCCACGTCGCTCCTGCCTCCCCCTGGAGGTCCCAGTCCCAACTAGTCCTAATAAGAAGATGACGCCTGTGTCAATGGCGCCGGACGAAGAGGGCGCCCGGCAGGCGCCGTACCGCGTCGGACAGCTCCAGTTGACTCAGACGGGCCAGGAGGGCCGGCGTTTCAAGGCCGCTTCGGGTCCGGAGGTCGTCCAGGCTGGCCGGGACGTCGGGGCGAAGCGCCGCAAGCAACGGATCCGTAGCGGTTTGGGGAGATGTCGTGCGGAGCTCCCAGCCGAGCTCATCGGCCACGTCCCGCGCGCCGCGCACCAGGGCGGCGCCGTCCCGGAGGAGCTGGTTCGTGCCGCCGGAGGCCTCCTGGGAGGGGTGCCCGGGGACGGCCATCACCTCGCGACCCTCGTCGGCGGCGGTGCGGGCGGTGTTGAGCGCCCCGCTGCGCAGCGCCGCCTCCACGACGACCACGCCGCGGGACCACCCCGCGATCACGCGATTGCGCCGTGGGAAATGCGGCGGGAGGGGTGGAGTGCCGAGGGCGAACTCGGAGACGACCGCGCCCGTCCCCTCGATCGTCCGGGCCAGGGTGGCGTTCTCGGGCGGGTAGACGCGGTCGATCCCGCAGCCGAGGACGGCCACCGTGCGCCCGCCGGCGTCGAGCGCGCCCTGGTGGGCGGCGGTGTCGATCCCGCGGGCGAGCCCGGAGACGATCGTCGCTCCGGAGGCGGCCAGCTCCCGCGATATCGCGCCGGCCAGGGCCAGCCCCGACGGTGTGGCCGCCCGCGCGCCGACGATGGCGACGGTCGAGTCTCCGTCGTCGGCCTCGAGGCGGCCGCGCACGTACAGCACGGGCGGAGGATCGAAGATCCGTCCGAGCAGGGCGGGGAAGTCCGCCGCGTCCCAGTCCACGATCCGCACGCCCAGGGCGGCGGCGCGGCTCCCCTCCTCGTCCGCCCGCCGGCGCGCTTCCCCATTTCGTATGCGCTGACGCGCTTCGTCGTCCAGGAGGTCGGCGTGGGCGTCGGGGTCGCGGAGGATCTCCGGGAGAGGGGCGCGGCGGGCCAGGGCGCGCACGGCCCGGGGAGCCACGCCGGGAAGGAGCGAGAGGACGAGCAGGTCGGAAGTCGCGGCGGGCCGCCTTTCTCCTTCCGGGGCCACCGAAAGGGGCCCTATTCTATGGGCGACCCCTTGCCGGTCGAGGTCCGGGGTCCGGAGTGTCGCCCTGAGGCCACAACACTGTCCGTGCCGCCGGACATGAGGGGCGGCGCGGACCGCCTGGGAGGGCGTGGAATCGCGCGAGGACGGGAGGGGATGCCGAATTGGCGATGGCACCCGCCTTGCTTTTCGCCGGCGTCGGCAGCTAATATTTCAGCCGGGCTCTCGGAGATCGCCGCATGGTTTCGGTGTTGCCGCTCCTCGTCGTCCTGCTCGCCCCATCCCCGAGCCACCCGGCTGCCTCCGCCGAAGCAGAGCTTGGCTTCGGTATCGAAGTGGCGCGACGCGGCCTGTGGAGCGAGGCCCGGTTCCGTTTCGAGAGGGCGGTGGCCCTCGACCCCGAGAACGCCGAGGCCCTCAACGACCTTGCGGTCGCGCTCGAGCAGCAGGGTGAGTTCACCAAGGCGCGGGAATCCTTCGACCGCGCGCTCAAGCTCAAGCCGGGGAACCTCTACATCCAGCAGAACTACGACCTTTTCCGTGAGGCCGATGACAAGCGCAATCGCAAGAAGAAGGCTCCCGCTCCCACGCCCAGCCCCTCGCCGACTCCGACCCCTTAGCGTCGCGGTCGCCGTCGTGCTGGCGGGGACGGGCTGCGCCACCGTGGTCGAGGTGCCGGTGGAGACGCCCGTCCAGTCCAAGATCGACGTCTCGCGCTTCCGCCGCGTGCTGGTGGCGGGGTTCGTGACCGACCTGGGCGAGAGCGACGTCGAGCTGGGCTCCGAGACCTCCCGCCTCCTCCAGAACCAGCTCCGCTCGAACAGCCGCCTGCAGGTGCTGGAGCCCGACCATCCGCCGCTGCAGGACGCGCTGGAGCAGGCCCTGGAGAAGCTGGGAGAGGGCGGAAAGTACACGAAGCAGGAGAAGGAGCAGTACAAGCTGGAAACGGAGCGCGTGCTCCAGGACTCCGACTACTGGCGGAAGGTGGGGGAGGAGTTCCAGAACCCCCTCATCGTCACCGGCCGCGTCGGGTTCGAGGAGCAGAACCGCTCCGGCTTCCAGTCGGAGGAGCGGGTGGTGCGCGACCCCGGGACCAACCGGCCGCGGCTCGTGCGCGCCAACCGGTACCTGGAGCGCAAGGGCTTCAGCCTCTCCGCGGAGTTCTACTTCATCGACGGCCGCACCGGCCAGAACCTGCACAAGGAGAAGTTCACGGAAGAGGTCCTCTACGGCGAGGAACAGAAGATCTCCCCGCTGTCCTCCTATTTCGAGCTCATGGACCGGCTCATCCCGAACTTCCTGGGCGTCATCTCTCCCCAGAAGGTGCGGGGCACGCGGGTCCTTCTCAGGTAGACCCGAGGAAGAAGCCAATGACCGACCGCCGCGCCGGCCCCGTACCGGGGTTCCTGGTGGGATCCCTCGTCGTGTTCCTCGTGGCCGCGGCCGCCCCCGCCCGCGCCCAGTTCGTCCCCTACTACGGGAAGAACAAGGTCGCCTACGACAGCTTCTCCTGGCGCGTCTACAAGAGCCCGCACTTCGAGGTCTACTACTACCCCGAGTTCGAGCAGCACCTCGGCCGCGTCGTCTCCTACGCGGAGAGCGCCTACCAGAAGGTCTCGGGCGACCTCAAGCACGAGATCCACTTCCCGATCCCGCTCATCCTGTACAAGACGCACTCCGAGTTCGAGGAGACCAACCTCTTCCCGGACTTCGTGCCCGAGGGCGTGCTCGCCTTCGCGGAGCCGGTGCGCGGCCGCATGGTGCTGCCCATCGACGAGCCCCCCGACCGCCTGCAGGGGCTCATCACCCACGAGCTGACCCACGTCTTCGAGTTCGACCTGATCCCGCGCAACCTCGTCCAGCGCGCGATCCCCCTCTGGCTCGACGAGGGCCTGGCCGACTACGAGCGCGGCATCTGGGACTCGCTCGACCTCATGACCATCCGTGACGCCGCCGTCACCGAGCAGGTCCCCCGCCTGAGCCGCTTCGAGGAATACGGGGAGATGGCCAACCCCCGCGTGGTCTACAACCTCGGCCACGCCGCCTTCGAGTTCATCGAGGCCCGCTTCGGCAAGGAGGGCATCCGGCAGTTCCTCTACACCTTCCGCAAGAACATCGTGGGCGGAGGGCTCGAGGACATCTACATGCAGGCCTTCCGGATGAAGCCGGACGAGTTCGACGAGCAGTTCGAGAAGTGGCTCAAGGAGCGCTTCAAGCCCTTCCGCGACAAGCAGCGGCCCACCGACTACGGCAAGGACCTCTCTCCCAACGAGGAGAAGACGAGCTTCACCCAGGTCTTCGCCTTCACCGCGAGCCCGTCCGGCGAAGTGGTGGCCGCGCTCACCGGCAACCGCTCGGAAGGCGAGGCCGACCTCATCCTGTTGTCCACGAAGGACGGGGCCGTCATCAAGAACCTGACCAAGGGCTACACCGGCCGCTACGAGAACATCACCATCAACGACGAATGGGTGGCCGGCCGCTCCATCGACTTCGACCCCAAGGGGGACACCGTCGCCTTCTTCGCGCGCAAGGGGAAGCGCCGCTCCCTCTACCAGGTCTCCGTGCTCTCGGGCGACATCCTCAAGCGGGTACCGGTGGCACTGGATCAAGCGCAGGCCCCCTGCCTGCTGCCCGACGGCAAGCACGTGATCTTCGAGGCCCTCAAGGAGGGGATCGCCGACATCTGGCTGATGGACCTCGACACGGGGGCGGTGAAGAACCTCACCGCGGACGCCTTCGCGGACGCCGACCCCCAGGTCTCGCCGGACGGCAAGCTCGTGGCCTACACCCGCCGCATCAGCGGGCACGACAAGATCTACGTCTTTCCCCTCGACCATCCCGAGAAGAAGACCCAGCTCACCTTCGGCAACTACGACGACAACGCGCCCCACTTCTCCGAGGACGGCAACACGCTCTACTACTCGTCCACCGAGGACGACGACATCTACAACGTGCGCAGCCTGGACCTGCGCACGGGCGCGGTGCGCCAGTACACGGACGCCCTGGGCGGCAACACCGCCCCCGCCCCCATCCACGGCGGCTCCGCCACCCGCGTCGGGTTCATCAGCTACTTCAAGGGCGAGTACCGGCTCCAGTCCATCGAGCTCACGGAGCCCATGAAGGAGGTCGACCAGGAGGTGCAGGTCGCCTCCGAGGACCTCGTCGACTTCCAGCCCGACGTCACCCACCAGGTGGTGACGGAGAACAAGCGCAACAAGCGCCTCTTCGAGAAGCTCTACCTGGAGGGACGGCCCCCCCTCAACATCGGGGTGACCTCGAGCGGCGACTTCTTCGGGGGCAGCCAGATCGCCCTGGCCGACGTGCTCGGGGACAAGAACTTCACGTTCACCGCGTACAGCCTGCGCGAGTTCCGCAGCTACGAAGGGACCTATATCGACCTGGGGCACCGCCTGCAGTACGGGGTCAGCGCGTTCGACAACACCCAGTTCTTCTACGCCTCACCCTACGACCTGCAGAACAGCTTCTACCGCGAGGGGGCCTTCGCCACCCAGCGCATCCAGGGCGCCCTCCTCATCGCCCAGTACCCCCTCGACAAGTTCCGGCGCCTGGAGCTCAACGGCGGCATCTACCGGGTGCGCGAGCAGGTCGAGAACACGGCGGCCGGCCAGGCCATCCAGGACGCGGCCATCCAGCAGGGCCAGCCCCTCTTCTTCAACAACGGCAGCGTCGCTCCCGTGACGGTCGCCCTGGTCGGCGAGACGACGCGCTTCCGCGAGTTCGGCCCCCTGACGGGGAGCACCTACCGCCTCGGGTTGACCTACGCCCCCGGCATCAACGGGTTGCTCGCGCGCCGCACGATCGACCTCGACGCGCGCAAGTACTTCCGCCTGGCCGGCAGCGGGGTCCTGGCCGCCCGCTTCCGCGGCTTCCGCTCCGCGGGCGACAACCCCGACATCTTCTATTTCGGCGGCAACATGGAGCTGCGGGGCTACCCGTACCTCTCGTTCGTCGGCAACCAGGGCTTCTTCGCCAACCTCGAGCTGCGCCTCCCGATCATCGAGCTCATGAAGACGCCCATCGGGATCCTCGGGCCCGTGCGCGGCACCCTGTACGCGGGAATCGGGGGCTCCCACTTCCACGGCGAGAACTACACGTTCGGCACCAGCGACCCGGGCGTGTCCTACGTACGCGATCCGATCTTCGGCGAGCCGGTGACGGGGTACCACCTGGTCGACGGCCGCGCCTCGTACGGGATCGGCCTGCAGTTCTTCTTCCTCGGCTATCCGATGCACTTCGACTGGACGAAGCTCACGGACCTGAAGGTCACGAGCCAGGGCACCCGCTTCGACTTCTGGATCGGCTTCGATTTTTGAGGTGAATCCGCCGCTCGCCTTCCTGCCTCCCCGTCCGGTGCCCCTCTGCCCTCGAATCTCCCGACCTCCCTCGCCCTTGAAAACCGTCCCTAAGCCGTGATAATCTCCGGTGTTTCGCCAGGGGTCGGGTGAAGGAGGCCTAAGAGCCGTGTACGCGATCATCAGGACCGGCGGCAAGCAATACCGGGTCAGCGAGGGAGAGACGATCTACGTCGAGCACCTGCCGGCTCCGGTGGGCGAGAAGGTCACGCTCGGCGAGGTCCTCCTCGTGGGCGGCGACAAGGGCACCCAGGTGGGCGCTCCCCTCCTCGACAAGGCCTCCGTGGCCGCGACGGTGGTGGACCAGGGCCGCGAGCACAAGGTCAGGGTCTTCAAGTACAAGAAGCGGAAGCACTATCGGCGCACCCGCGGCCATCGCCAGGAGTACACCGCGCTGAGGATCGACAGCATCTCGCTCTGATCCCAAGCCGAGCCGGCACGCGAGCGGCGATCCGGCCGAGAGGCGGGAGCCGCTCCAAGTTTTTTCGAGAGGTTCGTGACCATGGCACACAAGAAGGGGCAGGGCTCGAGCCGCAACGGGCGCGACAGCAACTCCCAGCGGCTCGGAGTCAAGCGCTTCGGCGGGGAATCGGTGCGGGGCGGGACGATCATCCTCCGCCAGCACGGAACCAAGTGGAAGCCCGGGAAGAACGTCGGCCTGGCCAAGGACCATACCCTCTTCGCCCTGACCGACGGGTTGGTGAAGTTCGAGGACCACGGCTCCCGCGGGCTACGCGTGAGCGTCGAGCCCTTGGCCAGCTAGGGAGGCGCGCACGAGGCGCAGCGCCGCCCCGGCGGCGTGACCCATGTTCGTCGACCGGGTCAAGATCTTCGTGAAGGGAGGCCACGGCGGGCGCGGCTGCGTCAGCTTCCGCCGCGAGCCCTACGTACCCAAGGGCGGCCCTGACGGCGGCACGGGCGGCCGGGGCGGCGACGTCACCCTCCTCGCCGTCTCGCACCAGAACACGCTCCTGCCCCTCCGCTACCACACCGAGTTCCGCGCCACCCGTGGCACCAACGGCGGTCCGGGCAACCGCACGGGAGCGGAGGGGGGCGAGCTCCTGATCGCGGTGCCGCCGGGGACCACGGCCGTCGACGAGGCCAGCGGCGAAGTGCTCGGGGAGGTCCTGCGCGAGGGCGACCGCCTCCTGCTCGCCCGGGGCGGGCGCGGCGGACGGGGCAACCGCTCGTACCTCTCCAACCGCAACCGCGCGCCGCGCGAGTCGGAGCCGGGGGAGGAGGGCGCGGAACGCTGGGTGCGACTGGACCTCCGGCTCATCGCGGACGTGGGGTTCCTCGGCTTCCCCAACGCCGGCAAGTCGACGCTCCTGTCCTCGATCTCGGCCGCGCGGCCGAAGGTGGCGGACTATCCGTTCACGACGCTCACGCCCGTGCTGGGAGTGGTCGAGGTGGACGAGCAGACCTTCGTGGCCGCGGACATCCCCGGGATCATCGAGGGCGCGCACGCGGGGGCCGGCCTCGGCCTGCAGTTCCTGCGGCACGTGGAGCGCACGCGCGTGCTGCTCCACGTGGTGGACGCCTCCGGTCTCAGCGGCCGCGACGTGGTCGAGGATCTCCGCGCGGTGCGGGCGGAAGTCCGCGCGTGGAACCCGGAGATGCTGGAGCGGCCGCAGCTCGTGGCCGCCACCAAGCGTGACGCCGTCGGCCCCGAGGATCCCCTCCCCGCCCTGCGCCGGGAAGCGCGCGCCCTCGGCCTGGAGGTGTGGCCGGTCTCCGCCGTGACCGGAGAGGGCGTCCTCGCCCTCGAGCGGGCGCTGGCCGCGCAGGTGGCACGGGCGCGGGCGGCCTCGGCCGTGCCCGTCGAGCAGGGCGAGCTGCCGTGAAGGTGGGGGTGCTGGGAGGCATGTTCGACCCCATCCACCTCGGGCACCTCCGCGCGGCGGAGATCGTCCGCGAGTCGCTCGCCCTGGACATGGTCGTGTTCGTGCCGGCGGGCCTCCCGCCGCATCGTGGCCGGCCGGTGGCGGACGGGCTCGACCGTTACGCGATGGTGGCCCTCGCCACCGCCTCCCAACGGGCCTACGTGCCCTCCGACCTCGAGCTGCGGCGCGAGGGTCCGAGCTACACCGTGGAGACGGTGGCCGCCCTCCGGCAGCTCCACCCGGGCGCGGACGTCGTCCTCATCGTGGGCAGCGACAACCTGCCCATGATCGCGGAATGGCGCGAGCCGGAGCGGCTGATGGAGCTGTGCACGGTGGCGGTGGTGGAGCGGCCGGGAGCCTCTCCGGCGGCGCCGGGCCGGGTGCCCGCGGAGCGCCTGCACCGCGTGGAGGGGACGGCGCTGCCCATCGCCAGCCGCGACCTGCGCGAGCGCCTGCGCTCCGGCCGGAGCGTGCGACACCTGGTGCCGGACGGAGTGGCCGACTACATCGAGAAGCGGGGCCTGTACCGTTGAGGCGCGGAGGGTGGCGGTGAAGGCCCCGGCGGCGGTGCTCAACGCGGCCCGGGCCGCCCTGTCCAAGAAGGCGGAGGACGTGGTCGTCCTCGACCTGCGCAAGGGGAGCGCCTTCACCGATTTCTTCGTCCTCGCCTCCGGCGCCTCCCAGCGCCAGCTGGTGGCCATCGCGGACGCCGTCGAGGAGGCGATGCGCGCGGAGGACCTGCGGCCCAAGCACGTCGAGGGCTATCCCCGCCAGGAGTGGATACTCCTCGACTACTCCGGCTTCGTGGTGCACGTCTTCACCCCGCGCACGCGCAGCTTCTACGACCTCGAGCGGCTCTGGGGCGGGGCCGGCCGCCTGGAGGTCGCGCAATGAGCACCTCCACCGCCCCCCGGCCCGAGCTCGCGGGCGTGGTGGCGGTCTCGCCGGTCATGCGCGACCTCCTCAAGCTGGCCACGCGCCTGGCCGAGGGCCGCACGGCCGTGCTGATCCAGGGCGAGAGCGGGACGGGCAAGGACCTCCTCGCGCACTGGCTCCATCACGCCGGCTCCCGCCGCGACTTCCCCCTGATCAAGCTGCACTGCCCGTCGATCCCGGCCGAGCTCCTGGAGTCGGAGCTGTTCGGTCACGAAGCGGGCGCGTTCACCGACGCCAAGCAGCCCAAGGCGGGCAAGATCGAGCTGGCGGCCGGGGGCACCGTCTTCTTCGACCAGGTGCAGGACCTCACCCCCAGCCTGCAGGCGAAGCTGCTGCGCGTGGTGGAGGACTGCCGGTTCGAGCGCCTGGGAGGCACGCGCACGATCGAGGTGGACGTGCGCTTCGTGGCCGCCTCCAGCGTCGACGTGCGCCAGGCCGTCTCCGCGGGGACGTTCCGGCAGGACCTCTACCATCGGCTCAGCGTGGTGCCCCTCACCGTTCCCCCCCTGCGCGACCGGCGTGAGGACATCCTGCCCCTGGCCGAGACCTTCCTCGCCCGCGAGCGGCAGCGCAAGACCACGCCCGCGCGCGCCTTCGCGCGCGAGACCGCGGAGGCCCTCAAGGGCTACGCCTGGCCCGGGAACGTGCGCGAGCTGCGGTCGGTCATCGAGCGCGCCGCCCTCTATACGACGACGGAGGCCGTGCCCTCCTCCGCGCTGCCTCCGCACATCCTCGAGCAACCGGCCACCCTCTGGGCGGGGCGCGACCGCCGGCCCTCCCTCAAGGAGATCGAGAAGGAATACATCCGCTACGTGCTGGACCAGGTCGCGGGCAGCCAGACGCGGGCGGCGGCCATACTCGGCATCAGCCGCAAGGCGCTGTGGGAGAAGCGCCGGCGCTATGGGATCCGTTAGGGGGCCTCGGGCCCGGGCCTACAGGGACCACGAAACAGGAGACGGGGACGAATGGAACAGAAGAAGATGAAGCTCTTCCGGGAGAAGCTCCTGGCCAAGAAGCAGGAGATCCTGGAGGCGTATACGAAGAACAAGAGCTACGGCAAGGAGGCGGACGAGGAGGGCTCGCAGGACATCGCGGACAAGGCCTCGAACTCCTACACCAAGGAGTTCCTCTTCAGCCTCTCGAACACCGAGCGCGACATGCTCCAGCTCGTGGACGAGGCGCTGGTGCGCATCGACGATCGCCGCTTCGGCGTGTGCGTCGTCTGCGAGGAGGAGCTGGACCGCAAGCGGCTGGAGGCGGTGCCCTGGGCCAAGCGCTGCATCTCCTGCCAGGAGAAGCAGGAACAGGGGCTGCTGTGAGGCCCCGACGGTCGTGACCGGGCTGGGCCAGGCCACCACTCGGCTCCTGGTGGACCCCGTCCTCGCCCTCGTGTTCCCGTCCACCTGCCCGGGGTGCGGGCGCGACGTGGAACGACCCAGCCGCGGCCCGCTCTGCCTGGACTGCTGGCGGGCACTGCCCCGTCATCGCGGCGCCCTGTGCGCGTGCGGGTTCCCGCTCCCCGCGGCAGTGGCCGCACCCTGCGGCCGCTGCCGCCGCGGCCTCGCTCCTTTCGCGCGTGGAGCCAGCCTGGGCCCCTACGAGGGCACCCTGCGGCTCCTCGTCCACGAGCTGAAGTTCCACGGCCGGCGGCGCGTGGCCGAGCGCCTGGCGGAGGCGCTCCTGGCCGACCCCGCGGTGCGGGCGGCGCTGGAGGGCGCGCACGTGGTCATCCCCGTGCCGCTGCACCCCCGGCGCCGGCGCGAGCGGGGCTTCAATCAATCGGGCCTGCTGGCGCGCGCGCTGGCCCGGCCCTCCGGGCTCCGGGTGGCGGAGGACGCGCTGGCCCGGCGCGAGGACACGCCGCCCCAAACCGGCCTCAGCGCGGCCGGGCGGCGCGCCAACGTGGCCCGCGCCTTCGTCGTGAGGCGCCGGCCGGCGGTGGCGGGGCGGATCGTGGTACTGGTGGATGACGTGCTCACCACGGGGGCCACCGCCCGCGCCTGTGCGCGCGCGCTGGCGGCGGCGGGGGCGTCCGAGGTGCGACTGGTGACGGCCGCCCGCGTGGACTGACCGCGCGGACATCGGGAGGGACAAGTGCTCCATCATCCGGCACGCGCCTACGGACGCGCCGCCCGGCTGCTCGTGGCCATCGGCCTCCTCACGGGGGCGGCCGCCCCCGCGCGGGCCTGGGGGCCGATCGTCCACCAGCGTGTGGCCAGCGAGGCCATCGACACCCTGCCCAAGGGCCTCAGGCCCTTCTACAAGGCGCATCGGCTGGAGATACCGTCGCTGGCCGTCGACACGCCTCCGCCCGGGGAGGAGGGGCTGGACCGGCGCTTCGGCGTCGACCGCTTCCTGCCCTTCCCCTTCGCCGACGTCCCCCGCACGGAGGCCGCGCTCAAGGCGAAGTACGGCGACGAGGCCGCGGCCAAGGCCGGCCGCCTGCCCTGGCTCATCCAGGAGTCCTACGCGCGCCTGGTGGAGGCCTTCCGCTCCGGGGAGAAGGGAAGGATCCTGGAGGAGTCGGACACCCTGGCCGGCTACGTGGCCGACCTCCACAACCCGCTCGCCCTCACCGAGAACGCGGACGGCCAGAAGACGGGCCAGCACGGCCTGTGGGTGCGCTTCACCACCAAGCTGCCGGAAGCGATGGACAAGAAGCTCAACTTCTCCGGCCAGCCCGCGCGCCTGATCGACGACCCCAAGGGCTACGTGTTCGCGCTGCTCCCGCGCGTCTACATCTGGGTCGACAACCTGCTCTACGTGGAAGAGCTGGCCCGGCGCGGGCAGTCCGGCTACACCGAGCTCTACTACGACACGCTGGCGGAGAAGATGGGCCCCCTGTTGAAGGGCCGGCTGGAGGAGGCCACCACGGACGCCGGCAGCTACTGGTACACGGCGTGGACGGCGGCCGGGCGCCCCGACCTCAAGTAGTTTGCCTGGCGCACGGCGACCGCCTATCATCCCAGAGAAGACTAACGACGGGCCTCGCCACTGCGCCACCGCTGCCGATGACCGACGAGGGGAAGCTCTCCCCTTCCGACACGGAGCTGATCGAGCGATGCCTCCAGAAGGAGAACGCCGCCTGGGAGGTCATCGTCGTCCGCTACAAGCGGAAGGTGTTCCATATCGCCTACAAGTTCACCGGGCGGCATGACGACGCCGAGGACCTGACCCAGGAGATCTTCCTCAAGGTCTTCAAGAGCCTGGAGAAGTTCAACCGCGACGCCGACTTCTCCACCTGGCTCTCGAGCGTGGCCCGGAACTTCTGCATCGACCACTACCGGGCCAGCAAGCGCGAGAAGGAGGTCCTCGTGGAGGACCTGGTGGCCTTCGACCTCGCCCCCGCCTCCGCCGGCTCCAGCCCGCACCGCGCCCTCGAGGACCGCGACCGGCGCAGCTTCCTGCGCCGCGGTCTCGAGTCCCTGCCCGACAAGCTGCGGGAGGCGGTCGTGCTGCGCGACCTGCAGGGGCTGACCTACCAGGAGATGGCGGACCGCCTGGGGCTGCCGGAGGGGACGGTCAAGAGCCGGATCAACCGCGGGCGCGAGGAGCTCTCGCGCCTGCTCCTGCGCGCCCAGCAGGCGGAGCGGGCGGGCCGCAGCGGAGGGCGCGTGGGCGCCCGGAGGTGACGTGATGCAACTGGAAGTCGACGAGAAGGCCGACGTGCGGATCGTGAGGGTGAAGGAAGCCAAGCTCACGTATCCGAACCTGTCCGCGTTCTTCGCCGAGGTCCGGCAACTGGTGGAGGGCGGCACCCGAAAGCTCCTCATCGACCTGGCCGCCGTCACCTACATCGACAGCGCCTCCATCGGCTGCCTGATGGACATCTACCGCCTCATGCAGGACCGGGGGGGCGTGGTGAAGGTCGCGGGCGTGCAGCCGCGGGTGGAGACGATGATCTCGATGACCGGCGTGCACAAGCTGATCGACCTGCACCGGGAGGAGGCGGCCGCCCTGCAGGCCTTCGGGGTCAATCATTCCGGCCGGAAGAAGGGGAAGGCCGATGCGTAAGGTGCGCCTCTCCACCGGCTTTTCGCTGTCCCTGGACGGCGACATCCTCGGCCTGCTCGAGGCCCTCTACCGCGAGGTGACCCTCAAGCGCGCGCTGCAGGTCTCGTTCGAGGACATGATGCGGGAGATCCAATCGCTGGTCGAGCAGATGGACGAGGAGGAGCGGCGGCGCTATCTCGTGGAGAGCCTGTTCCTCAACTCCGTGACCTACGAGAACGAGATGCTCGACGCCTACATGCGCCGCCTGACCGGGAAGAAGAAGGGCAGCCGCGGCCGCTCGGCGGGAGGATCGGCATGAAGGGAAGGCTCGGACACGCGCGCGTCATCGCGGTGATCGCCGGTGTCGGCCTGGCGGCGTCGATCGCGGTGGGCCTGGCTCCCGTGGGGGGGGCGAGGACGGCGACGGCCACCACCGTGGGCCCTCCCGCGGCCACGGATGCGCCGGCGTCCCCCCGCGCCCCCGCACCGCGCATCGTCGTGGAGCCCGCGTCCTTCGACTTCGGGACGCTGCGGCCGGCGCGGGTCGTCCAGAAGGAGTTCATGCTGCTCAACCACGGCCGGGCCGACCTCCTCGTCGACTCGATCGTCTCGAGCTGCGGGTGCACGGCGGCCAAGCTAGAGACCCAGGTCCTCAAGCCGGGCGAGAGCACGCCCCTGCGGATCATCCTGACCGCTCCCGACGAGCCGGGGCGCCTCCAGAAGAGCGTGCTCGTGAAGTCCAACGACCCCGCGCAGCCGACGCTGGTAGTGAAGATCCTGGCCGTCGTCGTCGCCAGTCCGCGCCCGACCGCACACTGAAGGCCGGCTTCCGCGGGGGGCCCCACGGCGGCGGCGCGCTAACCGCGCGCGGGCGTGAGCGGCGAGAGGACCGGCGGTGACGACAGGGTCACCACCGGGAGCTGCGGCAGCGTGACCAGGGCCCAGGCGTCCGGCGTGGCCAGCACGGCGCGGGCCAGGGCGGCATGGAGGGAGTGCCCCGCCTTGCTCGCCTCGAGGTGGCCCACCACGGGATGCCCGAGCAGCGAGAGATCGCCGATGGCGTCGAGGATCTTGTGGCGGACGAACTCGTCCTCGAACCGCAGCTTCTGGTTGAGCACGCCCGTCTCGCCGATCACGATCGCGTTCTCGAGGCTGCCCCCCAGGGCCAGGCCGGCCTTGCGCAGCATCTCGACCTCGCGCAGGAACCCGAACGTGCGCGCGGGCGCGATCGCCTCCGCGTAGGTGTCCGCTCCCACGCGCATGGACGCCGTCTGGTGGCGCAGGAGCGGATGGTCGAAGCCGATCGTGTAGCTCACGCGGAAGTGATCGGACGGGCTCAGGCGCGCCCACTTCCCGCCGCGCACGACCTCCACCGGACGCAGCAGCTTGAGATAGCGGCGGGACTCCTTCAGCGGGCGCAGCCCCGCCTCGTGGATCAGGATCACGAACGGCGCCGCGCTGCCGTCCATCACCGGGATCTCCGGCCCGTCGACCTCCACCAGGGCGTCGTCCACGCCCATCGCGTAGAGGGCGGAAAGGAGATGCTCGACCGTCTCCACGGAGACGCCGTCACGGCTCAGCGTGGTGGCATGGTCGAGGCGTCCGAGGTGGTCGAGGTGGGCGGGGATCTCGACGCCGACGTCCGTCCGCCGGAAGCGGATGCCGTGCTCGGCGTGGGCGGGCTTGAGATCGAGGCGGACCGGGCGGCCGGAATGCAGGCCAATGCCCGTGCAGCCCACGCCGCGCTTGAGAGTCCTCCTATAGGCCATGAACCCTGGCCCGGCGCCATGCAATCCCCGAACCACGGCCCTGCGATCGACGTAACCTTCGCTGCGCCAGTGGATTGTCCGCCCTCGATCTGGCCGTCACACTGGCGTCATTCCACCACGACTGTGGCTCTCGAACCACGGGCACTGTGGCTCAGAAACCTGTTCGCCCGGCCTGAACATGAGCGCGGAACGCGCCCGTGTCCAGGACGTCACGCGTCTGGTCGAGGGCATGGAGGATCTCGTCGTCGGTCGTGTAGAAGTGCGGCGAGTAGCGGATGCCCGCGCCCGGGCGGTGGTCCACCACGATCTCGCGCCGCAGCAGCTCGCGGGTGACGGCCTCGCCGTGCGGGACGTCGAGGATGGCCATGCCGCCGCGGCGGTCCGGATCGTCCGGCGTGCGCGGCGTGAGGCCCCGCGCCCGCGCCTGGTCCATCAGGAGCTGCACCTGCCGCACCGACTTGCGCCGGATGGCCTCCACTCCGATCTCGCCCACGATGGCGTAGCCGGCGCGGGCGGCGAAGAGCGCGGGCACGGCGGGGGTGCCGTGCAGGAAGCGTGTGGCGTCGGAGGCGTAGTCGATGGCGCCCTGCTCGAACGCGAACGGGTGCTCGTGCGCCATCCAGCCGGTGACGCGCGGGCGCAGGGACTCGCGCAGGCGGGGGGCGACGTAGAGGTAGCCGGCGCCCGGACCCCCGCAGAGCCACTTCACGCTGCCGCCGGTCGCGAAGTCCACGTCCCAGGCGGCGACGTCGACGGGCACCGTGCCCGCGGACTGGTAGAGGTCGGCCACCACGAGGGCCCCCACCTCGTGGGCGCGGCGCACGATCGCGGGCACGTCCTGCACGAAGCCGCTGCGGAAGATCACGTGCGAGAGCGGGACGAGCAGGGTCTCCTCGTCGATCGCCTCCAGGAACCGCTCCAGGGGCACGGTCATCCCGTCGTCGCTGGGCACGGTGACGATGCGCGCGCCCAGCTCGCGGTGCGCCTCGTACACGTACATCACGGAGGGGAAGTTGAGGTCCTCGTAGACGACCTTGTTGCGGTTGTTGCGGCGTCCCGAGAGGTCGAAGCAGGACAGGATCACGGACTGGGCGATGGAGACGTTCTGGTGCATCACCACGGACCCGCGGGGGGCGCCAATGATGCGCCCCACGGCGTCGCCCACGGTGACGGGCATCGCCCACCAGCCCTCCGCCCACGCGCGCACTCCGCGCTCGGCCCACTGCCGCGTGTACTCCTCGAGCTGCGCGGCCGCCCCGCGCGGCATGGCCCCCAGGGAGTGGCTGACCAGGTACGTCGTCCGGTCGAGGATGGGGAACTGGGCGCGCCAGGCCAGGAGCGACGTCTCGGCGGTGGCGGCGGGCGTGCTCACGCGGACGGGGCGCCCGTCCCGCCCGCCCGGCGCCCGCGCGTCTCGCGCAGGAGCGGGCGGAGGAAGCGCCCGGTGTGGCTCCGCCGCGAGCGCGCGATCTTCTCCGGAGTGCCCTGCGCGACCAGGCGGCCCCCGGCCGCTCCTGCCTCCGGCCCGAGGTCGATGACGTGATCGGCCGTCTTCACGACCTCGAGGTTGTGCTCGATCACCACCACGGTGTTGCCGGCCTCGACCAGCCGGCCGAGGACGTGGAGCAGCTTGGACACGTCGTCCAGGTGGAGGCCGGTGGTGGGCTCGTCCAGGATGTAGAGGGTCCGCCCGGTCTCCCGCCGCGCCAGCTCGCGCGCGAGCTTGACGCGCTGGGCCTCACCGCCGGAGAGGGTGGCCGCGCTCTGGCCCAGCCGGATGTAGCCGAGGCCCACGTCGGCCAGGGTGGACAGGATCCGGAACAGGCGCGGGTGCGCGCGCAGGACGGGCAGCGCCTCGTCCACGGTCAGGTCGAGGACGTCGGCGATGCTGCGGCCGTGGAAGAGCACCTCCAGGGTCTCGCGGTTGTACCGGCGCCCGCGGCAGGCGTCGCAGCGCACGTAGACGTCGGGCAGGAAGTGCATGCGGATGGCGCGCACGCCGTCGCCCTGGCAGGCCTCGCAGCGCCCGCCCTTGACGTTGAACGAGAAGCGCCCCGGCTTGTAGCCGCGGGCGCGCGCCTCCGGCACCAGCGCGAAGAGGTCGCGGATGAAGGTGAAGGCGCCGGCGTAGGTGGCGGGGTTCGAGCGCGGCGTGCGGCCGATCGGGCTCTGGTCGATGGCCACCACCTTGTCGATGGCCTCCGCCCCTTCCAGGCCCCGGTGGCGGCCGGGCTCGGCGGCGGCCCCGTAGAGGCGGCGGGCCAGGGCGCGGTAGAGGATGTCGCCCACCAGGGTGGACTTGCCGGAGCCGCTCACGCCGGTCACGGCCGTGACCACGCCGAGCGGGATGTCCACGTCGATGTCGCGGAGATTGTGCTCGCGCGCGCCCCGGATGCGCAGGAACCCCCGGGGTGCGCGGCGCGCGGGCGGGATGGGAATGGCCAGCTCGCGGCGCAGGTACTTGCCGGTCAGGCTCCCGTCGATCGAGGCGGGCGGGCCCTGGTACATGAGACGGCCCCCCTGGCGCCCCGCGCCCTCGCCGAGATCGAGGATCCAGTCCGCGGCGCGGATCGTCTCCTCGTCGTGCTCGACCACCACCACCGTGTTCCCGAGGTCGCGGATGCCGGTGAGGGTGGCGAGCAGGCGCTGGTTGTCGCGCTGATGGAGGCCGACGGAAGGCTCGTCGAGGACGTAGAGGATCCCCTGCATGCGGCCGCCGATCTGGCTGGCCAGGCGAATGCGGTGCGCCTCGCCTCCGGAGAGGGTCGTGGTGGGGCGGTCGAGGGTGAGATAGCCGACACCCACGGCGTCGAGGAAGCGCAGGCGCGAGAGGATCTCCGGCAGGAGCCGCTCCGCCACCGGCTGCTCGCGCGCCTCGAAGGCCAGGGACGCGAACGCGCGGACGGCCTCCGTGACGGGCAACTGCACGAAGTCGGCGATGGTCCGCTCCCCCAGCCGCACGGCCAGGCTCTCGGCGCGCAGGCGCGCCCCCCGGCAGTCGGGACAGGTGGTCTCGATCAGGTAGGGCCGGATGTCGTCGAAGGCCTCCCCGCCCTCGTCCGCCGGGGTCGCGTCCTCCGCGCTCGCAGAGTCGAGGCGGAGGAACCCGTCCGCCCGGCGGCGCAGGTCGCTCAGCACGCCCGGGAAGGAGCCCTCCCCCTGGAGGAGGGCCTGACGGGCGCGCCGGGGGAGCTGGGCAAAGGGCGTCTCGAGGGAGAAGCCGAGCCGGGCCGCCAGCTCCTCGAGCGCCTCCCGGACCAGGCGCGGCCCGTAGCGCTGCCAGGGGTGGATGGCGCCGTCGACGAGGGACTTGCTCTCGTCCGGGATCACGCGGCGCACGTCCACGTCCCAGCGCGACCCCAGCCCGTCGCAGCGCGGGCACGCCCCGTAGGGGCTGTTGAACGAGAAGGCGCGCGGGCTCAGCTCGGTGAGGGAGACGTCGCAAACCGCGCAGGCCAGCTTGCGGCTGTAGAAGCGCTCCTCCTCCCCGATCGCGATCATGACGACGTCGCCGGCCAGGTGCAGCGCCTTGTCCAGCGCGAAGGTCAGGCGCTTCTCCGCGCCCGGCTTCAGGGCCAGCCGGTCGATCAGGACCTCCACGCGGTGGTTGCGGCGGGGGTCGAGGGTGACCCGCTCCTCCAGGCTCACCACCCGGCCGTCCACGCGGACGCGCAGGTAGCCTTCGGCGGCAAGGGCGGCCAGCTCCTTGCGGAAGGCGCCCTTCCGGCCGCGCACCACCGGCGCGAGCACGGACAGCGTCGTGCCCGGCGGCAGATGCCACAGGCGCTCCGCGATCTGCTCGGTCGTCTGGGAGGCCACCGGCCGCTGGCAGCGCGGGCAGTGGGCGCGGCCGAGGGCGGCAAAGAGCACGCGGAGGTGGTCGTAGATCTCGGTCACCGTTCCCACCGTGGACCGGGGGTGGCTGACCGTGGTCCGCTGCTCGATGGCGATGGCCGGGCTCAGGCCCGTCACCGACTCCACGTCCGGCTTCTCCATCTGGTCCAGGAACTGCCGGGCGTAGGCGGAGAGGCTCTCGACGTAGCGGCGCTGGCCCTCGGCGTAGAGGGTGTCGAAGGCGAGGCTGCTCTTGCCGGAGCCGGAGGGGCCGGTGATGACCACCAGCCGGTTGCGGGGGATGTCGCAGTCCACCCCCTGCAGGTTGTGGACACGCGCGCCGCGGATCGAGATCGGCTCGTCCCTAGGTGGCTTCAACCGGGACCTTGCTAAAAGGGCCATTCTATCAGGCCCGGGTGTCCCCCGCCCGCTTGCGCTCGGCGGCCGAGGCTGGTATTCTCCCCGGCTCGGCCGCCGCTCCCCGGCTCCGGCCACCGCCCACGCTCGAGAGGAGTTGCCCTGCGATGAGCGCCAAGAAGCCCCCGGCCCCCGTCATCGACCGCCGCAGCCAGCAGGCCATCGACACGTTCGAGAAGGCCATGAAGGCCTTGCAGAAGCACGATTACGACCGGGCCCGCGAGCACTTCGACACCCTGCTCGAGGGGTTCCCGGACGAGCGGGACCTGCTCGAGCGCGCCCGCTCGTACCGCGCCTTGTGCGACCGGGCCCTGGAGAAGCGGCCGGCCTTCCGGCCCAAGGGCTTCGAGGAGCTGCTCCACCACGGCGTCTACCTCCACAACCGCGGCGAGTACGAGGAGGCCCTGAAGTTCCTGCGCCAGGCGGCGGAGATCCATCCACGAAACGAGCACGTGCTCTACTGCATCGCCGCCACCGCCGCCCGTGCCGGCGACAGCGCCACCGCCCTCAAGTCGCTGCGCCAGGCCGTCACGGCCGGGCCCGCCAATCGCGCCCAGGCCCGCCAGGACCCGGACTTCGACACCCTGCGCGAGGACGAGGAGTTCCTTTCGATCGTCTACCCGAAGGCGAGTTGATCTCTCCCCTGCTAGACTGATTTCGTGACCGCAGGCGCCCTGCAAGCCGTCGTCCTGGCCGCCGGCAAGGGCACGCGGATGAAGAGCGGGCGGGCCAAGGTCCTTCATCCCGTCCTGGGCGTGCCGCTGCTCGAGCACGTCCTGCGCGCGGTCGGGGCCACCGGAGCCGCGCCGATCACCGTCGTGGTCGGGCACCAGGCGGATCTGGTCGAGGCTGCTTTCGGCGGGCGCGGGCTCGTCTTCGTCCGCCAGGATCCACCGCGGGGCACCGGCCACGCCGTCCAGGTCGCACGCGAGGCCTTCGGCGCGCACCCCGATCGCACCCTGCTCGTCCTGAACGGCGACCTTCCCCTCCTGCGCGCGGAGACGCTGGCCCGACTCGTCGACACCCATCGCGAGCGGCGGGCGGCGGCCACGCTGCTGACCGTCGTCCTCGCCGATCCCGGCGCCTACGGCCGGGTGGTGCGCGATCCGGCGGGGGGCGTCCGCGCGATCGTGGAGGCCAAGGACGCCACCGCGGAGGAGCGCGCCATCGGCGAGATCAACGCCGGCGTGTACGCCTTCGAGGTGCCGGCGCTCGAGTCCGTGCTCGGAGGGCTGCGGCCGCAGAACACCCAGGGCGAGTACTACCTCACCGACGTCATCGGCCTGCTGCGCGCGGCCGGGAGCCCGGTGGCGGCGCTGGCCGCGGACGATCCCGCCGAGGGGCTCGGCGTGAACAGCCTGGCCGAGCTGGCGGAGGCCACCCGGACCTGGCGCCGCCGGCGCGTGGCTGCGCTCATGGCCGCGGGCGTCGGGATCGAGGATCCCGACACGGTGTCCGTCGGGCTGGACGTGGAGGTGGAGGCGGACGCCGTCCTGCGCGCGTCCACCCTGCTCGAGGGACGGACGATCGTGCGCGCCGGGGCCAGCGTGGGCCCGTTCACGCGCGTCGTCGACACGGAGGTGGGCGCGGAGGCGCAGGTGCTCGACCACTGCCTGCTGCGCGAGTCCGTCGTGGGCGCGGGCGCGGTGGTCGGGCCCTTCGCGCACATCCGTCCCGGCAGCCGCATCGGGCCCCGGGCCAAGGTCGGCAACTTCGTCGAGCTGAAGAAGACCGACCTCGGCGAGGGGTCGAAGGCCCCCCACCTGTCCTACATCGGCGACGCCACCGTCGGTCCCGGAGTGAACATCGGGGCCGGGACCATCACCTGCAACTACGACGGGGTCAGCAAGCATCGGACGCGCATCGAGGCCGGCGCCTTCATCGGCAGCGACACCACGCTCGTCGCTCCCATCACGGTCGGCGAGGGAGCCTACATCGCGGCGGGGAGCGCCATCACCCAGGACGTGCCGGCGGGGGCGCTCGCCCTGGGCCGGGCCCGCCAAGTGGTCAAGCCCGGCTGGGCGACGGAGCTTGGCAAGAGACGTGCGGCGAATCGGAAGGACTGACCCGGCACCATGTGCGGAATCGTCGGATACGTCGGCTCGAGGGACGCCGTCCCCGTCATCCTGGAAGGCCTTCGCCGGCTGGAGTACCGCGGCTACGACTCCGCGGGCGTGGCCGTCGTGCGCGACGGCGCCCTGAGCCGGCGCCGTTCGGTGGGCAAGCTGTGCAACCTCGAGGACAGCCTGCGCGGGGAGCCGCTCGCGGGGGCGTTCGGCATCGGCCACACGCGCTGGGCCACCCACGGCCGCCCGAGCGAGGAGAACGCCCATCCCCACCAGGACTGCCAGGGCAAGATCGTGGTCGTCCACAACGGGATCATCGAGAACTACCTCGCCCTCAAGACGCGGCTGGCCGCGGAGGGACACCGGTTCGTGACCCAGACCGACACCGAGGCCGTGGCCCACCTCGTGGAGTCGCTCTACAAAGGCGACCTGGAGGACGCGGTGCGCCGTGCGCTGGGGCAGCTCGAGGGCATCTACGCGCTCGTGTTCCTGCACCGCGACGAGCCGCAGAAGCTGATCGGGGCGCGCAAGGGTCCGCCCCTGGTGGTCGGGCTCGGCCAGAACGAGAACTTCCTCGCCTCCGACATCCCCGCCCTGCTGCCCTACACCCGCGACTTCCTGTTCCTCGACGACGGCGACGTGGTGGTGGTGACGCCCACCTCGGTGAAGCTCACCGACGCCTCCGGCCGCGTGGTCGAGCGCACGCCCCAGCGCATCACCTGGGACCCGGTGCAGGCGGAGAAGGGCGGCTACCGCCACTTCATGCTCAAGGAGATCCACGAGCAGCCGCGCGCGGTGCGCGACACGCTGCTCGGCCGCATCGGCCTGGAGGAGGGAGAGGTCCACCTCGAGGACCTGGGCCCGGCCGCGGAGGAGCTCCGCCACGCCAAGCGCGTGATGCTGGTGGCCTGCGGCACGAGCTGGCACGCCGCCCTGGTCGGCAAGTACCTCCTGGAGCAGGTGGCCCAGGTGCCGGCGGAGGTCGATTACGGCAGCGAGTTCCGCTATCGCCACCCGCTCGTGGGCCCCAAGTCGCTCTGCGTGGCCATCACCCAGAGCGGGGAGACCGCGGACACGCTGGCCGCCTTCCGGGAGGCCAAGCGGCTGGGCGCGCTCCCCATCGCGATCTGCAACGTGCAGGGCGCGATGATCACGCGGGAGGCGGCGGGCACGCTGCTCACCCACGCCGGCCCCGAGATCGGCGTGGCCTCCACCAAGGCCTTCACGGCCCAGATCGTGGCCCTGGCCCTCCTCGCCCTCCACCTGGGCCGCCTGCGCGGCACCCTCGACGCCGGGCGGTGCCGCCAGCTCCTGGAGAGCCTGGCCCGCGTGCCCCAACTCATGGAGAACGCGCTGGCCCTGAGCGGGCGGATGGACGAGGCGGCCAAGTGGATGGCGCACGCCGGGGACATGCTCTACCTCGGCCGCGGGATCAACTATCCGATCGCGCTCGAGGGCGCCCTCAAGATGAAGGAGATCTCCTACATCCACGCCGAGGGCTATCCGGCGGGCGAGATGAAGCACGGGCCCATCGCGCTCATCGAGGAGAACCTGCCCGTGGTCGCGCTCTGCCCGCAGGGGCGCGTCTACGACAAGATGCTCTCGAACATCCAGGAGGTGAAGGCGCGCGGCGGCCGCGTCGTCGCCATCACCTTCGAGGGCGACACCGAGGTCCGCAAGGTCCTCGAAGACGGGCACGACCTCATCTTCGACGTGCCCGCGGTGGAGGAGGTCTGGTCGCCGCTGCTGATGGTCCTGCCCCTGCAGCTCATGGCGTACCACACCGCGGTGCGGGCGGGGCGGGACGTGGACCAGCCGCGGAACCTCGCGAAGTCCGTCACCGTCGAGTAGGAGGTCCGTCGGGCCGGCCACGTGGTACGATCGCTGGTTCCCGTGTCCGCCGAAGACTCTCCCCTTCTCGAGGGGCTCAACTCCCAGCAGCACGAAGCCGTCCTGACCACGGACGGTCCCGTCCTCATCCTGGCCGGCGCCGGCAGCGGCAAGACGCGCGTCATCACCCACCGGATCGCCTTCCTCGTACGCGAGAAGGGCGTGCCTTCCGATGCCATCCTGGCCGTGACCTTCACCAACAAGGCGGCGGGGGAGATGAAGGCGCGCACGGGGGCGCTGCTGCCGGGGGCGCCGCTCAAGAGCTGGATCTCGACCTTCCACAGCCTGTGCGTCCGGCTGCTGCGGCGGGAGGCGGCGGCGGCCGGGCTCAGCCCGGATTTCGTGATCTACGACGAGGCCGACCAGCTCCAGGCCGTGCGGGAGGCCCTCCGGGCCCTCGACCTTCCCGAGAAGCTGAACCCGCCCCGACGGCTCCTCTCGCGCATCTCCACGCGCAAGAACTCGGGGCGCGACCCCGAGGAGGAGGAGAGCGATTCCGTGGCCGCGCAGACCCTGGCGCGGGTGGCCGAGCGCTATCACCAGACCCTGCGCGCGGCCAACGCCCTGGACTTCGACGACCTCCTCCTGCACGCGGTCGAGCTGCTCGCGGGCAACGAGCACGTGCGCGAGTCCTACCGCCGGCGCTTCCAGTACGTCCTGGTCGACGAGTACCAGGACACCAACCGCGCGCAATACGAGCTCATCCGGCACCTCGTGGGACCGAAGGGGAACGTGACGGTGGTGGGCGACGAGGACCAGTCGATCTACTCCTGGCGCGGCGCCGACATCCAGAACATCCTCGACTTCGAGCACGACTTTCCGGGGGCGCGCGTGCTGCGGCTGGAGGAGAACTACCGCTCCCGACAGGGCATCCTCGACGCCGCCTCCGCCCTGGTCGCCCACAACGAGAAGCGCAAGGGCAAGACCCTGCGCGCGGTCAAGACGGCGGGGGAGGCCGTGCGCCTGCACCAGGCCGGCGACGAGTTCCAGGAGGCGCAATGGGTGGTGAGCCGCATCGCCGCCCTGCGGCACGAGGGGCGGGCGGCCGTGCTCTTCCGCATGAACGCGCAGAGCCGGCTCCTGGAAGAGGCCCTCATGCGCCAGGGCCTGCCCTACATCGTCGTGGGTGGCGTCGGCTTCTACGAGCGCAAGGAGGTGAAGGACCTCCTCGCCTACCTGCGGCTCCTGCGCAACCCCGCCGACCCCATCGCCCTGCGGCGAGTCATCAACGTGCCTCCCCGGGGGATCGGCTCGCGCACGGTGGAGGAAATCGAGCGCGCCGCGGTCGAGCGCGGGACATCACTGTGGGACGGCCTGGCCGCGGTGGACGAGGAGGCGCTCCTCCCGGCGCGGGCCACGCAGCCCCTGCGCCGCTTCCGCGACCTCGTGGAGAGGTTGCGGGGGGAGGCCGAGGGCCTGTCGATCAAGGACCTCCTGAGCCGGATCCTCGAGCTCACCGGGTACTCGGCCGCCCTGGCCCAGGAGGACTCGCAGGAGAGCCAGGACCGGCTGGAGAACCTGGCCGAGCTGCTCTCCGCCGCCGCCGACTACGAGATGCGCGACGAGGCGCCCAGCCTGGCCGGCTTCCTCGACCAGGTCTCGCTCCTGAGCGACACCGACCAGATCCGGGACGACGCGCCCGTCACCCTGATGACCCTCCACTCCGCGAAGGGCCTGGAATTCGAGTGCGTGTTCCTGGTCGGCCTGGAGGAAGGCCTTTCCCCGCACACCCGCAGCCTCAGCAAGCCGGATGCGCTGGAAGAGGAACGGCGGCTGCTCTACGTCGGGATGACGCGTGCGATGGAGCGGCTGCACCTGAGCTGGGCGTCCAGCCGCCAGGTGTTCGGGCAGCGCCGGACGAGCGAGCCGAGCCGCTTCCTGACCGAGATCCCGCGCGAGCGCCTGGAGGTGACGGGAGAGCCGCGGGCCACCCCCACCTGGGCGCCCCCCCGGCGGCCGGCCGGCGTAACCCCGGCCTGGCGCACCCCCGACGTCGTGACGCCCCCCGCCGCCCACGGCCTGGGTGAGATCCGTCCGGGGGCGCGCGTACGGCATCCGCTCTTCGGGGTCGGCACCGTCGTCCGCCGCGAGGGCGCGGGCGACGACCTCAAGCTGACGGTGTCGTTCCTCGGCATCGGCGCCAAGCGCCTGGTCGCCCGCTACGCCGGCCTGGAGCTGCTCTAGGAGCGGATCCGGCCCCGGCCCCTAGGCCTTGGGCTGCAGGTTCTGGATGACCCAGCGGCTCATCACCCGCGGGCCGCTTTCGCGCTGGAGATCGTACTTGCGCAGGGTCATGACGTGGGGCTGGACCTGGCCGCCGATGGTGAGGTCGATCTCGATCTGCTTCTCCGTGACCGTGCCCTTGAGCGACTCCACGTCGTCGACGTCGCCGATCGACCGCGACACCGAGCGCTTCTCGCGCTCCAAGGCTTCCTTGGCGGTGGCCACCGCCTTCTTGAGGTCGCGGTCCTTGTTGTTGAAGTCGTCCCACTTCTCGGCCACCTCGCTCAGCTTGGCCGGGACGGGCTTGTTGGCCTTGCGCGCGTCGCGCACCGTCTCCAGGTCGTTGAGCCGGTCGAGCGACCAGGCGCTGGCCGCCTTCTTGTTGGCGGCCACCGCCGCGTCCGCGTCCTTGGCCTTCTGGACGAGGTCGGGCAGGGGAGCCGGCTTCGTGTCGTCCGCGAGCGTCTCCTTGATCGACCAGCGGTCCACCTTCTTCTCGAAGGTGACGGCCGCGAAGCTGGACAGGGTCTGCGTGTCCTTGGCGTTGACGGCGTTGAAGTACTGGTCGACCACGCTCTTCTCGGGATGCCCGCAGGCCACCCCCGCGAGGGCCACGACCGCCGCCAGCGTCACGCCTCCACGCTTGATCATGCCTCCTCCTTGCCCTCGGCGGGAGCATCGGGCCGCGGCGGTCCGCCGCCCTCGTCTCCTTCTTCCCGCTCGGCGAGGCGCGCCACCGACACGAGGTGGTCGCCCTCCTCGAGCTGGATCAGCCGCACACCCTGCGTGTTGCGGCCGATGGTGGAAATCTCCGCCGTGTTCAGGCGGATGATCATACCTTTTTCGGTGATGAGCATCACCTGCTCGTCACCACGAAGGAACTTCACCCCCACCACCGGCCCGTTGCGGCCGGTGGTCTTGATGTCGATGATCCCCTTGCCGCCCCGGGTCTGCCGCCGGTACTCCTCGATGTCGGTACGCTTGCCGTAGCCGTTGCTGGTCAGGGTGAGCACGGTACCGCCCGCGCTCACCACCTCCACCCCCACCACCTCGTCCGCCGTCTCCAGCTCGATGCCCTTCACGCCGTAGGCCGTGCGCCCCATCGGCCGCACGTCCTCCTCCGCGAAGTGGATGGCCATGCCGTCGCGGGTGCCGAGCAGGACCTCGTCCGTGCCCGCGGTGAGCACGACCTCGATCAGGGCGTCGTCGTCCTCCACGCCCAGGGCGATGATGCCGGCCGTGCGCGGGTTGGCGAAGTTGGCGATCTCCGTCTTCTTCACGATGCCCTTGCGCGTGGCCAGCAGCACGTAGCGGCCGGGATCGAAGGACTTCACGGACACGAAGGCGGCGATCTTCTCCCGGGGGGTGAGGTGGACGAGGTTGACCACCGCCTTGCCCCGCCCCTGCGGCCCCACCTCCGGGATCTCGTGCACCTTGAGCCAGTAGACGCGGCCGCGGTCCGTGAAGATCAGGATGTAGGAGTGGGTGGAGGCGATGAAGAGCTGGTCGACGAAGTCCTCGTCCTTGGTGCGCATGCCCATGCGCCCGCGCCCGCCGCGCTTCTGGCTGCGGTAGATCGAGATCGAGGTGCGCTTGATGTAGCCGCTGTGGGTGATGGAGATGGCCACGTCCTCTTCCGCGATGAGGTCCTCGACGGAGAGGTCGTCCACCGCGTCCTGGATCTCCGTGCGGCGCGGGTCGCCGTGCTCCTCGCGGATCTTCTTGAGCTCCTCGGCCACGATCTCGTCCACGCGCCGGGGCGTGGCCAGGATGTCCCGGAGGTCGGCGATGACGACCCGGATCTGGGCGAGCTCGTCCACGATCTTCTGGCGCTCGAGGCCGGTCAGGCGTTGGAGCTGGAGCTTCAGGACCTCGTCCGCCTGGATCTCGCTCAGGCCGAACTGCGCGATGAGGCCCGTCCTGGCCTCCGGGGGCGTCTTGGCGGCCCGGATGAGGGCGATCACCGCGTCGAGGTGGTCGAGGGCGATGACGTAGCCCTCGAGGACGTGGGCGCGCGCTTCCGCCTTGCGCAGCTCGTAGGCGGTGCGCCGCCGCACCACCTCGCGGCGGAAGTTCAGGAAGAGCTCGCAGGCCTCCAGCAGGTTCAGGACCCGCGGGCGCTGGTCGACGATGGCCAGCATGATGATCCCGAAGGTCTCCTGCATGGGGGTGTGCTTGTACAGGTTGTTCAGGATGACCTGGCTGTTCTCGCCCTTGCGGATGTCCACCACGATGCGCATGCCCTGGCGGTCGCTCTCGTCGCGGACGTCCGCGATCCCGTCGATCTTCTTGTCGCGGGCCAGCTCGGCGATGCGCTCGATGAGGCGAGCCTTGTTCACCTGGTACGGGATCTCGTTGATGACGATCGATTCCTTGTCGCCGCGGCGCGTCTCGATCTCCGCCCGCGCCCTCATCACCACTCCCCCGCGGCCGGTGCGGTAGGCCTGGCGGATGCCGCCGCGGCCGCAGATGAGGCCGGCGGTCGGGAAGTCGGGCCCGGGGATGCGCTCCAGCACGCCTTCCAGGCGCTCGTCGGGGGTGAGGTCCGCGCTCTCGATGAGGAAGATCACGGCCTCGACCACCTCCCCGAGGTTGTGGGGCGGGATCTTGGTGGCCATGCCCACCGCGATGCCCTCCGCCCCGTTCACGAGCAGGTTGGGGAAGGCGGTCGGCATGACCACCGGCTCGCTGGACTCGTTGTCGTAGGTCGGCGAGAAGTCGACCGTCTCCTTGTCCAGGTCCGTCATCATGGCCGCGCCCATGCGGGTGAGGCGGGCCTCGGTGTAGCGCATGGCGGCGGGCGGATCGCCGTCCACCGATCCGAAGTTCCCCTGGCCGTCCACGAGGGGGACGCGCATGTTCCAGGTCTGGGCCATGCGCACGAGGGTGTCGTAGATCGCCCCCTCGCCGTGCGGGTGGTACTTGCCCATCACGTCGCCGGCCACGCGCGCGCTCTTCTTGTAGGGACGGCCGGGCTGGAGGCCCATCTCCTGCATGCCGAAGAGCACGCGGCGGTTGGCCGGCTTGAGGCCGTCGCGCACGTCGGGCAGGGCGCGCCCGATGATCACCGACATCGCGTAGTCCATGTAGGACTGGCGCATCTCGTCGGCGATGTTGCTGGGCAGCCTTATGGCCGCGATGGGATCGGAGGGCGGGGTGTTCTCAGCCATTAGATGTCGAGGTTCCGCACGTTGAGGGCGTTCTCTTCGATGAACAGGCGGCGCGGCTCCACCGCGTCACCCATGAGGGTGGTGAAGATGTTCTCCGCCACCTCGTCGTCCTCCAGGCGGACGTGCAGGAGGGTGCGCGTGGCCGTGTCCATCGTGGATTCCCAGAGCTGCTCCGCGTTCATCTCCCCGAGCCCCTTGTAGCGCTGGATGTGGAGGCCCTTCTTGCCCTCGGCCATGAAGTGCTGGAGCAGCTCCTCGCGGCTGTTCACCGGGCGCTCGCCCCCGTCCACCACCACCAGGGGCGGCCGGTCGAAGTCGCGGAACTCCTCGTAGGTCGAGTAGAGGGCCTTGTATTCCGGCGAGGTGACGAAGTCGTCCCCCAGGCGCACCTCGCGCGACTGGCCGCTGGTCTGATGCTGCAGCACGACCTCGAACACGCCGTGCTCCTCGTCGTACTCCAGGACCACGTCCGCCCCGCGCTCTCGCAGGGGCCGGATGAGCTCCAGGAGGCTGTCCTTGTCCCGGAACACCTTCTCGTCCTTGACCTCGCCCCGGAGGAGCAGCTCGGCCAGCGCCCGCGGCATGCCCCGCCGCTCCACGTGCACCATGAGCTTGCCGTAGGCGACCAGCTTCTCGAGCAGCCGCACCAGGCGCGGGCCCTCGATCTCGCGGCCGTCGGGCAGGCGGACCTTCCGCCCCTCCACCGCGCGCTCCATGAGGAACGCGTCCAGGGCGTGCTCGTCCTTGAGGTACCGCTCGCTCTTGCCGTGCTTGGCCTTGTAGAGCGGGGGTTGCGCGATGTAGAGGTGCCCGCGCTCGATCAGCTCCTTCATCTGCCGGTAGAAGAAGGTGAGGAGGAGGGTGCGGATGTGGGAGCCGTCCACGTCGGCGTCGCACATGATGATGATCCGGTGGTAGCGGAGCTTGGTGATGTCGAAGTCGTCCGCCCCCACCCCGGTGCCCAGGGCGGTGATGATGTTGCGGATCTCCTCGGAAGCCAGGGTTTTGTCCAGGCGTGCCTTCTCGACGTTCAGGATCTTGCCCCGCAAGGGCAGGATGGCCTGGAAGCGCCGGTCGCGGCCCTGCTTGGCGGAGCCGCCCGCGGAGTCGCCCTCGACCAGGAACAGCTCCGACTTCTCCGGGTCGCGCTCCTGGCACTCCGCGAGCTTGCCGGGCAGGCCGGCCCCATCGAGGGCGCCCTTGCGCCTCGTGAGGTCACGCGCCTTGCGTGCCGCTTCCCGCGCCCGCGCCGCTTCCAGGATCTTGAAGACGACCCGCTTGGCAATGGACGGGTTCTGCTCCAGGTAGGCGCCGAGCTTGTCGTTGAGCAGGCTCTCGACGATCCCCTTCACCTCGGAGTTGCCGAGCTTGCCCTTCGTCTGCCCCTCGAACTGGGGATTGGGCACCTTGACCGAGATGACGGAGGTCAGGCCCTCGCGCGCGTCCTCCCCCTGTAGTGGCTCCTGCAGGTCCTTGGTCAGGCCGGAGGCGGTGCCGTAGGCGTTCACCGTGCGGGTGAGCGCGCTCTTGAATCCCACCAGGTGCGTGCCGCCGTCGTGGGTGTTGATGTTGTTCGCGAAGCTGTAGATGTTCTCCGCGTAGCCGTCGTTCCATTGCAGGGCGAGCTCGACGGCCACCCCTTCCCGCTGCCCCTCGATCATGATCACCGGCCCCAGGGTCTCCTTGTTGCGGTTGAGGTGCTCGACGAAGGAGGAGATGCCGCCCTGGTACTGGAAGCGGTGCTTCTTCTTCTCGTCGCGCTCGTCGTCGAGGGTGATGAGGATGCCGCGGTTGAGGAAGCTCAGCTCGCGCAGGCGCTGGGAGAGGGTGTCGAAGCTGAAGGTGGTGGTCTCGAAGATCTGGCCGTCGGGCTTGAAGGTGACCTTGGTGCCGCGGCGGTCGGTGACACCGGTGTTCTCGAGGGGACCCGCGGGCGCGCCCCGATGGTAGGTCTGGCGGTAGACCTTGTGGTCGCGCCAGATCTCGACCTCGAGCGATTCGCTGAGGGCGTTCACCACGGAGACGCCCACGCCGTGGAGGCCGCCGGAGACCTTGTAGGACTTGTGGTCGAACTTGCCACCGGCATGGAGCTTGGTGAGCACGACCTCCGCCGCCGACATCCCGGGGACGTCGGGGTGCTCGGCGACGGGGATGCCGCGCCCGTTGTCGACCACCGTCACCGAGTTGTCGATGTGGATGGTGACGTTGATCTCGGAGCAGTAGCCGGCCAGGGCCTCGTCCACCGAGTTGTCCACGACCTCGTAGACGAGGTGGTGGAGCCCCGACTCCCCGGTCGACCCGATGTACATCGCGGGACGGACACGGACGGCCTCCAGCCCTTCGAGGATCCGGATGGCCTCTGCGCCGTACTCGCCCTGCTCTTCGTCCCCCATCTTGATGTTATCGGTCATCCCTCTCTCTGCCCTTACGCGGCTCGGACCTCTCCCTGCTCCACGGCGAAGACGCGTCCCACCCCGCGCAGGCGCTCCGCCCACCCGCGGTGGGCAGTGGTGACGAGGGCCTGCCCGCGCCGCGAGACTTCGGCGCACAGCGCCGCCGCCCGCTCTTCGTCCAGCTCCGAGTCCAGGTCGTCCAGGAGCGCCACCGCCGGCGAGCCCTGCTCCGCCTCGTAGACCTCCAGGGTGGCCAGGCTCAGCGCGAGGAGCAGGCTGCGGCACTGCCCGGCGGAGGCGCGTCCGGCGGCGTCGGCACCGTCCACCGCGAGCACGACCTGGTCGCGATGCGGCCCCACCAGGGTCCGGCGCGCCCGGCGCTCGTCGCGGCCACGCGATTGCACCTCCGCGGCCAGGCGCCGCTCCTCCCCGGCCTCGCCGTCGTCCGCGGGCTCCGGCTGGAGGGAGACGGCGTAGGTCTCGCCGTCCGGGCGGAACGCGCGCGGCAGACCCGCCCGCAGCCGGGCCACGTAGCACCCCCGGCGGTGCCGCAGGCGCGCCCCGAGGGCGACCAGCCGCTCGTCCCAGGGCTCGAGACCCGGGCCCCCCGCGTCCAGGAGGGCGTTGCGCTGCTGGACGACGCGCTCGTAGTCGCGCAGGGTCTGGCGATAGGCCGGCCACAGCGCGGCCGCGCCCCGGTCGATGAACTGCCGTCGCTCGCGCATCGGCCCGTGGATCACCTTCAGCCGGTCCGTGGCATAGACGACGACCTCCAGGCGGCCCTGATAGGCGCGTGGCGCCACCTCTCGCCCATCCACGCGCAGCCGGCGGCCCAGGGGTGAGAGCTCCACCTCGAGGCCGGTCACCTGCCCGTCCCGCCGCGCCATTCCACGGGCGCGCAGCCCCGCCGCCCCCGTGCGGATGAGCGCGTGCGCGTCATCGGTGCGGAACGAGCGCCCGCGCGCGAGCAGGGCGACGGCCTCGAGCAGGCTCGTCTTGCCTTGCGCGTTGCGGCCGGCGAAGACGTTGAGGCCCGCCTCCAGTCCGACCCGCACGTGCCGCAGGTTGCGCAGGTCCGCGATCTCGACCTCCTCCACCCACACTCCCGGGCGCCTAGAGCCTCATCGGCATGACCACGTACCGATAGTCCGTGGCGCCGTCCCCCTGGGGCCGGAACATCCCCTGGCTCTCCTGGTCCTTCAGCTCCAGCGAGACCGACTCCGATCCCGCCACTCCGAGGAAATCGAGCAGATATTGCGAGTTGAACCCGATCTCCACCGTCGCTCCCTGGTAGTCGGCGGTGAGCGACTCGCGCGCCTCCCCCAGGTCCGGGCTGGAGGCGGCCAGGTCGAGCTTCCCCGGACCCAGGCTGAGACGGACGGCCCGGCTCCGCTCCGACGAGAGCAGGCTGACGCGCCGGATCGCGGTGGCCAGGCGCTCGCGTTCGAGGGCCACGACCTTGTCGCCGGTCAGGCTGATCACCTTCTCGAAGGCCGGGAACTGGCCTTCGATCATCTTCGAGGCCAGCGTGCGCCCGCCCACCACGAACACCAGGTGGTTCTCGACCTGCTGGAAGGTGGCGGCGTCCTCGGTCTCCAGGAGCCGGGCGATCTCGTGGATGGCCTTCCGGGGGATGAGGACACGCACGGGCTCGGCGACCTTGAGCGTGGTCTTGCGATGCGCATACGAGAGGCGATGCCCGTCCGTGGCGACCATGGCCGCCCCGTCCTTGTCCAGCACCAGGAGCGCCCCCGCCAGGTAGTAGCGCGCATCCTCCGCGGTGATGGCGAAGGCCGTCCGCGCGATGAGGTCACGCAGGACGTCGCCCGGGATCTCGATACCCCGGCTGGGCTTGCCCTCGGGCAGGGCCGGGAAGTCCTCCTTGGGCAGGCCGGCCATCTTGAAGGTCACCCGCTCGCACTCGATGGAGGCCCACGAGTCGGGCAGCACCTTCAGACGCACTTCGCTCTCGGGGAGGGACCGCGCGATCTCGTAGAGCTTCTTGGCTCCGAGCGTGATCGCCCCGTCGGCCACGACCTGGGCCGGGCACCCGCAGCGCAGGGAGACGTCGAGGTCCGTGGCCGCGATGCGCAGCTCCCCGCTCCTGGCCTCGGCGAGGACGTTGGAAAGGATGGGGATGGAGTTCTTGCGCTCGACGATCCCCTGCACGAGCGAGAGCTCCTTCACGAGCTCGGCCTTCCGAACGACGATCTCCATCAGCTCTCCTCTCCTGGTCCTTTGAGGACAAGATAATTCTCACGGAAGTCGAGAGGTCCTGCGGAAGCGGCGGAAAGGGCGGCAACCGGCGCAGGAACCGGGGGTTGGCCTGTGCATGCGGCTGTGCACGGCGAGAGGGGCTGTGCCGAGCGGCTGTGCACGCGCGGGCCCGCGCTCCCGAGGAGGGCGGCCGGCGGTGGATCGTGCGTGGAAAAGTGGCGCAAGGTCATTTGAATGACTGCACGAAGCTGTTGATGAGGCGGTCGAACTCGGGGTCCCGCTTGCGCATGGTGTCGATCTTCCGGATGGAATGGATGACGGTCGAGTGGTGCTTGCCCCCGAAACCCTTGCCGATCTCGGGGAGGCTCGCGTCGGTGAGGGTCTTGGTCAGGTACATCGCGATCTGGCGGGGCTCCGCCACCGACTTGGAGTTGTTCTTGGCCTTGAGCTCGGTGAGCTTGACGTTGTAGTGGTCGGCCACGAACTTCTGGATCATCTCGATCGTGATCGGCTTCTCCTCGGTGTGGAGAAGGTCCTTGAGGATCTCCTGGGTGAGGCCGAGGTCGATGTCGCGGCCGGTCAGGCTGGAATAGGCGATCAGCCGGATGAGGCTGCCCTCCAGCTCCCGGATGTTCGTCTTCACCTTGCTGGCGATGAAGAGGGCCACGTTCTCCGGGATCTCGACCCGCTCCGCTTCCGCCTTCTTGCGGAGGATGGCCACCTTGGTCTCGATGTCGGGAGGCTGGATGTCGGCGATGAGGCCCCATTCGAACCGGCTGTGCAGGCGCTCTTCGAGGGTGGGGATCTGGCGCGGCGGGCAGTCGCTCGATATCACGATCTGCTTCTGCGCGTCGTGGAGCGCGTTGAAGATGTGGAAGAACTCCTCCTGGGTGCGGTCCTTGCCCGCGATGAACTGGATGTCGTCGACGAGGAGCACGTCGATGGCGCGGTACTTCTGGCGGAAAGCGGGGAGGCGGTCGAAGCGGATGGCGTTGATCATCTCGTTGATGAAGCGATCGGAGGAGATGTAGAGCAGGTTGAGGACGCTCCGGTTCCGGGCCTGGATGTAGTGACCGATCGCGTGCATGAGGTGGGTCTTGCCCAGCCCCACGCCCCCGTAGAGGAAGAGGGGGTTGTAGCTCTTGGACGGGATCTCGGCCACGGCGCGCGCGGCGGCGTGGGCGAACTGGTTGGAGGAGCCGACCACGAAGCTCTCGAACGTGTACTTGGGGTTGAGCGCGGCCAGGGTGGGGGCGTCCCTGTCGGAAGGGGCTTCGGCGAAGGGAGGGGCGTCCGGCTCGCAGTCGAAGTGGACGTGGACCTGTCCGGCCCCGAGCTCCGCGAGCGCCTCCGCGATCACGCCCTGATAGTTCTTCGCGAGCCAGTCCTTGAACTGCACGTTGGGCACGCGGACGTGCAGCGTGGATCCCTGCAGGCCGAGAGAGGTGGTGGGCCGGAACCATGTGGCGAAGCTGTGACGGTTGACCTTGGATTCGACCTTGGCCAGGACGTCGTCCCAGAGGTTCAGCGGCGCGTCCAAGTGCTCACACTCCCAGCGGCCGCGCCACGGGTGGCCCACCCACGAGCGGCGTACTCAGATAAGACATTAAGAATCAGCTACTTACAAGACGCAGACGATCCGCCGCAGTGAAAGCCTTCTGACAAAGCCCTTTTTGCACAGAGATTTCAACACCTGTGGAAAAGCGCGGTTTCGAGAGATGGAAAGGCCGGCGGATCCCTCTCGCCAAACCGAGTTACGGTATCACACGGCGCCTGCCCGAGACAACGCTTCCGGGCCGCTCCCGCGCGGAGTTACGTTGACAGGAAAGGCCAGATTCCGGTAGACTTGCGACTTTGCCCGAAGGCATGTCGACGCCCATCGGGGGCGCGGTCCTAGGGCCGGGACATCAGCCATGAAACGGACCTTCCAGCCGAACAATCGCAAGCGGAAGCGGACGCACGGCTTCCTGGTGCGGATGCGGACCAAGGGGGGTCGCCTCGTCCTCAAGAGGCGCCGCCAGAAGGGTCGCAAGCGGATCGGGGCCTGAGGCCCCTTGGGGCGGCGCCTCGAGCGCGAATCAGGCCCGCCGAGCGCCTCGTCCGGGGGGCCGAGTTCCGGAAGGCGTTCCGGAAGGGGATCCGCCTCGACGGGCCGCTGTTCCTGATGGTGGCGGCCGCGAATGGTCGCCCGTACAGCCGCCTTGGGCTGGCCGCCTCACGGAAGGTGGGCTCGGCCGTCGAGCGCAATCGAGCCAAGCGGCTGCTCCGAGAGACCTTCCGCCTTCAGAAGATCCTGGCCGGGTTCGACCTGGTCCTCATACCGAAGCGCGAGATCCTGGGCCGTACGCAGATGGAGGTCGAGCGTGAGTACCGAGAGCGCCTCCGGCGCCTCGCCGCGCGAGGGGCGTCCCGGGCTGGCCGGCCGAGCGCTCCTCCTGCTCATTGAGGTCTACCGTGTGACCCTGGCCCCCTTGATCGGAGGCTACTGCCGCTACGTGCCGAGTTGCAGCGTCTACACCGAGGAAGCGGTCCGGCGCCACGGGGCGGCGCGGGGCGCTTGGCTGGGCGCGCGGCGGATCCTGCGTTGCCACCCGTTCCACCCCGGCGGCTTCGACCCCGTGCCCTAGCGAGAAGGACCATCGATGGAAGAGCCCAACCAAGAACGCCGCCTGTTGCTCGCAGTCGCCCTCTCACTCCTGGCCCTGACCGCCTACCAGTTCCTCTTCCCGGCGGCGCCCGCCACTCGTGCCCGTGGCGGCGCCTCCCCCAACCCCTCCGCGTCGCCGGCCACGGCCAGCTCCGGGACACCGGGCACGGGAGCGGCTCGCATGCCGCCGTCCGTCCCGCCCGCCGCGGCCGCCCGGCCCGCGGCGCAGCCTTCGGTGGTGCCGGTGGCGGACGAGCGCGAGCGACGGATCGAGGTCCAGGGGGACGAGGTGGCGGTCGCGTTCACGAATCGCGGGGCCCGCCTGGTCTCGTGGCAGCTGAAGCGCTTCCGCGACGCCAATGGGCGGCCGGAGGAGATGGTGCAGACCATCCCCGGTGGACCCCGCGCGCTGGACGTGGAGACGGGGGAAGCGGAGCTGGACGCGCGCCTGCAAGAGTCGCTCTTCCAGGCCTCGGCGGAGACGGTCACGCTGGGTCCGTCCGGAGAGGCCTCCCTGCAGTTCCGGTGGTCGGACGGGGAGGTGGAGGCGGAGAAGACCCTGGGCTTCCGCGCCCCGGGACACCTCGTCACGGTTCGGGTCGGGGTGAAGCGTGGGGGCCGGAACGTGCCCGTGCGAGTGCTCTGGGGGCCGGGCCTGGGCAACCCCACCGCGGCCGAGATGGAGGTCCAGGGCTATCACGCGCCGCAGGCCGTCTACGACGGGCCCCGCGGCGTCGAGCGCGTGCTCGCGGACAAGCTCGGGGGCGCGCGCACGGTGACCGACACCCGCTGGGCGGGCGTGGAGAGCACCCACTTCGCGGCCCTGTGGATTCCGCCGAGCGTCCCGGGGACGGTGGAGCTGCGCGCGATCGAGGTGCCGGCGGAGGAGGGGCGCAAGAAGGCGGCGGTGGGAGCGGCGGTGACGCTCCCCGGCCCCGCGGACACGGCCATCCTGTTCGTGGGACCCAAGGACTACACGCTCCTGGCGCGCCTCGACCACGATCTGGCGCGCGTGGTCCCCGTGGGGGATTGGATCGGACCCATCGTCGTGCCCCTGATGGCGCTCCTGCGCTGGGTCCACACCTGGGTCGGCAACTACGGCTGGTCGATCGTCGTCCTCACCGTCTTCATCAACATCGCCATGAGCCCGCTGCGCCATTACTCGATCGCCAACGGCGTGAAGATGGCCAAGCTGTCCCCGGAGATGCGGACCATCCAGGAGCGGTATCGGAAGGTGCCGGCGCTGGATCCCAAGCGCCAGGACATGCAGAAGGAGATCGCCGCCCTCTACGAGCGCCACGGCATGAACATGAGCACGCAGATGATGGTGGGCTGCCTTCCCCTGCTCCTGACCATGCCGTTCCTGATCGCGTTCTATCGCGTGCTGCAGGTGGCCATCGAGCTGCGGGGGGCCTCCTTCCTCTGGATCCCCGACCTGAGCCAGCGTGACCCGCTCTTCGTGACCCCCGTCCTGATGGGGCTGTCCATGTTCGTGATGCAAAGGATGACACCCACCGCCATGGACCCGGCGCAGCAACGCATCATGATGATCATGCCGGTGGTGCTGGTGGTGATGTTCCATGCCGCCCCCGCGGGGCTGAACCTGTACTGGCTCTCGTCCAACCTCTGCTCGATCGTGCAGCAGGCGGTGACCCTCCGGATCATCTCCACGCACGTCGAGCGCGCACAGCGCAAGGAGCGCCGCCGCCCATGAGCGATCCCGTCTTCACCGGGCAGGACGTGGCGGACGCCGTGGCCTCGGCGGCGCGGAGCCTGGGGCTGGAGGCGGCCCGGCTCCGTTACGTGGTGCTGGACCCCGGCCGGCCGGGAGGCCTGGGCGTGAGCCCGTCTCCGGCCCGGATCGCCGTGCTGCTCGAGCGACGCCCGGCCGGCGAGGTTCGCCCGGGCCCGGTGCGTGCGGTCGCCCGCCCGGACGACGAGCAGCCGCTGGTCCCGGGAACGGGCGACGTTCGCGCGAGCATCCGCGGCCTCGTGCGCGCGCTGGGGGAGGCGGCGGCGGTCGACCTCTCGGCCGACGTCGAGGAGGGCGCGGACGGCCTGGTGGTCCGCATCCAGGGTGCGGGGTGCGGGCTGCTCCTGGAAGAGGACGGAGAGGTCTTCCGGGCCCTCGAGCACGTCCTGCAGCGCGCCTACCGGGACCGGCTCTCGTCGGGCCGTCTCGCCGTACAGTGCGAGGGCTATCGGGACCACCGTGACGCCCGCCTCCGTGCCCAGGCCCTCGAGCTGGCGCAGGCGGTCGAGGCGGACGGCAAGCCGCGGCGGACGGAGCCACTGAACTCGTACGAGCGGCGGATCGTGCACATGGTAGTGAGCGAGCGGCCGTCCCTCGAGACCTACAGCGTGGGGGAGGGAGCGGACCGGCGTGTCACCATCGCCCCCCGCCGCAAGGACGCCGAAGGTGGCGGCCCCACCGAGCCCCTCCAGGGCTGAGCCACGTCGGACGATCCGCCGGTGATCACGGCCGACGGGGCGGACGCCCACGAGCGGCTGCTCGGCGACCTCGGCCTGAAGCCGGAGGCAGTGACGACCCTCGGCCGGTACCTCGATCTGGTGGCCGCCTGGAGCCCGCGGGTCAACCTCACCGGGGCGCGCACGCCGGCCGAGCGCGTGGCCATCCTGGTCGCTCCCGTGGCGCCGGTGGCCGCGTTGCTGGAACGGGGCCCGCTGCTCGACGTCGGAAGCGGGAACGGCTCGCCAGGGTTGGTGCTGGCGGCGCTGCGACCGGACCTGCCGGTCACGCTGCTGGAGCCGCGGCAGAAGCGCTGGGCATTCTTGCGCGAGGCCGCACGCATTCTCGGCCGGCCGGACGTCGTCGTGCGGCGCACCCGCCACGACGACCATGCCGGTCCCCCGGCGCAGACGCTGACGCTGCGGGCGCTGACTCTTCCTCTCGAGACGTTGGCGCCCCTCCTCGTCCCCGGGGGACGGCTGCTGGTCTGGGGACCACCCCTGGCCGCGACGGCGGACTTCATCGCGGAGCCTTCCCCCGCCCCCGGCGTCCAGGCCCTCCGCCACCGGCCACGGCCGGGCCACGTTTCACGGCAAACATGACGGTGAAACAACAGAGAGAGAGGGCTGTTCCACGTGGAACTTGACGGTGAAACAGCGAGCGACTAGCCTTTCCACGCTTTGAGGACGCGCAAGCCGGACAAGGTCGCGACGGGGTACCTCCTCGGGCTGCTCGCGGGCGAGGGTCACTTCGGAGGCGACGGCCGCCAGGCCCAGGTCACGCTCCGCATGCACGTCCGTCACGAGAAGCTCTTCCGGTGGCTGACCGCGACGTTCCCCGAGGGGCGGCTCTACGGCCCCTACCATCACGGCGGCCGCCACTATTACCAGTGGATGGCGCGGGGTGCGTTCCTCCGCGACACCCTCGTGCCCCTGGTCGCCGCCCACGAGCCGCTCTTGGACGACTACGTCGCCGGACGCTTTCGACGGATGTGCGACCGCTACGGCCTCGGGCCGGGCGCGGGCGCCGGCCTCCGGCGCGGCTGAGCACGGTCGGCGGCCGGGACGGCGGTGGCGCTCGTGCTATCCTGCCGGACCTCATCGGCGGGAGGCTCTTGGGGCGGGTCATCGCGGTCGCAAACCAGAAGGGGGGCGTCGGCAAGACGACCACCGCCATCAATCTCGCCGCCTCCCTGGCCGCCGCCGAGCGGCGTGTGCTCGCCGTCGACAGCGATCCCCAGGCCAACCTCACCTCGGGCCTCGGGCGCAAGGCGCGGGAGCCCCGACCCAGCCTCTACGACGTCATGATCGACCAGCGCCCGATCGAGGAGATCCTGATCGCGACCGACCTCGAGCACCTCACCCTGGCTCCGGCCGACCGCAACCTCACGGGGGCGGAGGTCGAGCTCGTGCCGCTCCTCGCGCGCGAGTTTCGCCTCAAGGAGGCCCTGGCCGCGGCCGCCGAGCGGTTCGACTACGTGTTCGTGGACTGCCCGCCCAGCCTTGGCCTCCTCACCGTCAACGCCCTGGCCGCGGCCGACACGGTGCTGATCCCGCTGCAGTGCGAGTACTTCGCCCTGGAGGGGATCTCGGAGCTCGTGAACACGATGCGCCGCGTGCAGCGCGCGCTCAACGCGAGGCTGGAGATCGAAGGCGTGCTCCTCACGATGGTGGACGAGCGCACCAACCTCACCCAGCAGGTCATGGGCGAGATCCGCGAGCATTTCAAGGACAAGGTCTTCCGGACGACGATCCCGCGGTCCGTGCGCCTGGGGGAGGCGCCGAGCTTCGGCAAGCCGATCCTCCTCTACGACATCCGGTCCCGGGGGGCGGAGGCCTACCTGGACCTCGCCAAGGAAGTGATGGCTCATGAAAAGAAAGGCGCTCGGCAAGGGGCTCTCCGCACTACTGCCGGATCCTGACCCCGCCCCCGCGCCGGCGGGAGACTCGGCGGCGGAGGCAGCGGTGGCCAGCCTCGAGCCCAACCCGTTCCAGCCCCGCTCGGCGCTCGACAGCGTCCGGCTGGCCGAGCTCTCGGCCTCCATCCGCGAGAGCGGGATGGTGCAGCCGATCCTCGTGCGGCGGCACGGCGAGCGCTACCAGATCATCGCGGGGGAGCGCCGCTGGCGGGCCGCCCAGATGGCGGGCCTGCCCACGGTGCCCATCGTCGTCCGCGACGTCGCCGACGATCGCCTGCTCGAGCTGGCCCTGGTCGAGAACATCCAGCGGCAGGAGCTGAGCCCGCTGGAGGAGGCTCAGGCCTTCCATCGCCTGCAGGAGGAGCTGCGGCTCACCCAGGAAGAGGTGGCGCGCAAGGTGGGCCGCGATCGCACCACCATCACCAACACGCTGCGGCTCCTCCGCCTGCCGCGGGAGATCCGCGACCTCCTCCACGCGGGCACCCTCGACGCCGGCCACGGCCGGGCCCTGCTCGCCCTGGACAAGGTCGAGGATCAGACCGCCCTGGCCCGGGAGGCCGCCCGCAAGGGGCTCTCGGTGCGGGAGGTCGAGCGGCGGGTGGCCCTCCTGCGCGCGCCCCGCACCCGCAACGCGCCCACGCGGGACGCCAACACCCGGGCGGCCGAGGAGCGCCTGCGGGCGGCCCTGGGCACCCGGGTGGAGATCGCCCGGCGAGGAAAGGGCGGCCAGGTACGAATCGCCTTCGGGAGCGAGGGGGAGCTCAACCGCATCTTCGAGATGCTGGTCCGCCCCGGCCGGCCGCGTCCCTCCTGACGCGCGCGTGATATCGTCGGGCCGTGCCCCGCGCGTGCGGGGGGTGGCGCCGATGATCAAGATCAAGGGCCTGACCGCCGAGGACCTCAACGGCTTCATGGACGCGGGGACCGAGTTCCACGGCGAGCTGCGCTTCCAGAACACGTTCCGCGTCGACGGCAAGGTGCGGGGACGCATCGTGTCGGAGAACACCCTCATCGTGGGGGAGTCGGGGCAGGTGGACGCCGAGATCGAATGTGGCGTCGTCTCCATCCGCGGCACGGTCAGCGGGCGCATCCAGGGCCGCGAGCGCATCGAGCTGCTCTCGGGCTCCCACGTGCAGGCGACGCTGGTCTCGCCGCGCCTGGTCATCGAGGAGGGCGCCTTTTTCCAGGGCGATTGCGAGATGACGCCCACCGCCGCCGCCTCCGCCGGCCGCAGCGCCCTGGTCGCCGTCGCGGGATCACGCGGGTTGGGGGACCATTCCTGACGGGCCGATCTCGCCGGGGAAGTCGTTCCGGGGGGGCCGCTGGTGTGCGGAGCGGAGGGCGCGGGAGCAATTCCAGTGAGCATGGCGGCGCCGCGTTTGGCGCCGCCATGCGACGGGGGGGTTCAGGGGGGGAGCCGGAGCCCACCGGGATGAGGCGGAGCGTTCCCCCCCTGAGATAAATGACCGACGACAGGGAAAGGATCCGGCGGCTCACCGAGCGGGTCGCTTGCGCGGGTTGAGCGAGCAAGCTCGGTCCGGCCGAGCTCGCTCAGGTCCTGAGCGGTCTGACTCCGAGTGACGACGCGCGCGTGCTGGTCGATCACCGCACGGGCGACGACGCTGGCGTGTACCTGCTCCAGGACGGGCTGGCCCTCGTGCAGACGGTCGACTTCTTCACTCCCGTCGTGGACGACCCCGAGGCCTACGGGGCCATCGCGGCCGCCAACGCGCTCTCCGACGTGTATGCCATGGGCGGGCGCCCCCTGACCGCGCTCTCGATCGCCGCCATCCCGGAGAAGGACTTCCCGCCGGAATGGGCGGCCGCCATCTTCCGCGGCGGCGACGCGAAGCTGCGCGAGGCGGGCTGCGTTCTCCTGGGCGGCCACACCGTGCGCGATCCCGAGATCAAGTTCGGCTACGCCGTCACGGGCCTCGTCGAGCCCGACCGCATGTTCACCAACGCCGCCGGCCGGCCGGGTGACGTGGTCGTCCTCACGAAGCCGCTCGGGACCGGCGTCATCGCCACCGCCGTCAAGGCCGGCCAGGCTCCGGAAGAGGCGGCCGTGGCCTCCCAGCGGTCCATGGCGACGCTCAACCGCATCCCGGCCACCGTGGCCCAGCGTCACGGCGTGCGCGCGGCCACCGACATCACGGGCTTCGGCCTGGCCGGCCACACCGCGGGGGTGGCGCGTCAGAGTCGGGTCACGATCGAGATCCGCCTGGCCGATCTCCCCCTGCTGCCCGGCGCCCGCGACCTCTCCGCGCGCTTCGCGCCCGCCGGCCTCAAGTCCAACCGCCGACAGTACGAGCCGATGGTCGAGGACACCGCCCTCCCGGACGAGGCGCTGCGCGCACTCGCCTACGACCCCCAGACCTCGGGCGGGCTGCTGCTCCTGGTCGGGGAGGCCGCGGCGAGCGCCCTCCTCGCCGACCTGCCGCAGGCGCGGGCGATCGGACGCGCCCTCCCGCCCCTCGCGCGCCCGCTCCGGTTCGTCTGATCGGGCCTTCGCCGCACCCGCCTGTCTTGCCCGTCCGCGCGCACCCGTGCTAACCTGCCGCGTTTTTCCTGAAAGCCCGGTCCCGTCACCTCGGGGCCCCAACATCTTAGGACGAGAGCGCGTGTGAAGACCCGCAGTGGCCGGAGGCGTCGATGAAGGGGACGGCAACCGGCGCGCGGCGCTACGCGCGGGCGGCCTTCGACGTGGCGTTGGCCAAAGGGGATACCGGGTTCGGGGACGATCTCCAGGAGCTGGCCCGGCTCTTCTCGTCCAGCGCCGAGCTCCGGACCGTCCTGACCCACCCGGCCGTCTCCGGGGAGAAGAAGGCCTCGCTGATCGCCGCCCTGTGGCGCGGCCGCAAGCCCTCCGGGATCCTCGTCCGCCTGGCCGACCTCCTCGCCGCGCGGGACCGCGTGGAGCTCCTCCCCCTCGTCGCGCAGGAGTACAACCGCCTCTGGAACGCGCACCGAGGCGTGGTGGAGGCGGAAGCGGTGAGCGCGCGCGCGCTGGACGAGACGGAGGCCCGCGACCTGTCCGCCGCCGTGGGCCGCGTCTTCGGCGCACAGGTCGAGCTCCGGCAGCAGGTCGACTCAGGCCTGATGGGGGGGCTCCTCCTGCGGATGCAAGGGCGGGTCTACGACGGCAGCGTGCGGGCCCGGCTGCGTGCGTTGCGCGAGCGGCTGGCGGGGACGAACCCCTAGCCCACCTTAGGAGAGGCCATGGACATTCGGGCCGAAGAGATCACCAAGATCATCCGCGAGCAGCTCGGCGGGTTCACCGCCGGCGTGGACGTCTCCGAGGTGGGGACCGTGCTCTCGATGGGGGACGGCATCGCGCGTATCTACGGCCTCGAGCGCTGCATGGCGGGGGAGCTGCTGGAGCTGCCCCACGGCGTCATGGGCATCGCCCTCAACCTCGAGGAGGACTCGGTGGGCGCGGTGCTCATGGGCGACCACGCGCAGATCAAGGAAGGCGACGAGGTCAAGCGCACACGGCGCATCATGTCCGTGCCCGTGGGCGAGGACATGGTGGGGCGCGTCATCAACGCGCTGGGCCAGCCCATCGACGGTAAGGGCCCCATCGCCACCAAGACCTTCGGCGAGCTCGAGAGGATCGCCCCCGGCGTCATCGCCCGCCAGCCCGTGCGCGAGCCCCTGGAGACGGGGATCAAGGCCGTGGACTCGATGGTCAACATCGGCCGCGGCCAGCGCGAGCTCGTGATCGGCGACCGCCAGACGGGCAAGACCGCCCTCGCCCTCGACGCGATCATCAACCAGAAGGGCAAGGGCGTCATCTGCATCTACGTGGCCATCGGGCAGAAGAACTCCACGGTGGCCCAGGTGGTGAAGACCCTCGAGGACTTCGGGGCCATGGAGCACACGATCGTGGTCTCCGCCACCGCCTCCGAGCCCGCGCCCTTGCTCTACATCGCGCCCTACGCCGGCACCGCCATCGGCGAGTACTTCCGCGACAAGGGCCAGCACGCGCTCTGCGTCTACGACGACCTCTCCAAGCACGCGGCCGCCTACCGCGAGATCTCGCTCCTCCTGCGCCGCCCACCTGGGCGCGAGGCCTATCCCGGAGACGTCTTCTACCTGCACAGCCGCCTGCTCGAGCGCGCGGCCAAGCTCTCGGACAAGAACGGCGGGGGCAGCCTCACCTCCATCCCGATCATCGAGACCCAGGCCGGCGACATCTCGGCCTACATCCCGACCAACGTCATCTCGATCACGGACGGCCAGATCTTCCTGGAGAGCGACCTCTTCAACTCCGGCATCCGTCCCGCCATCAACGTCGGCAACTCGGTGAGCCGCGTCGGGGGGTCGGCCCAGGTGAAGGCCATGAAGGCGGTGGCGGGCCGGCTGCGCCTCGACCTCGCGCAGTACCGGGAGCTGGCCGCCTTCGCGATGTTCGCCTCCGACCTCGACAAGGCCACCCAGAACATGCTCGCCCGAGGCCAGCGCCTGACCGAGATCCTCAAGCAGAACCAGTACCGGCCGCTCCCCATGGAGAAGCAGGTCCTCATCATCTTCGCCGCCACCAACGGGTACCTCGATCCGTACCCGGTCTCCGCGGCGCGGCGATACGAGGAGGACCTGTACCGCTTCATGGACACGCGGCATCCGGAGATCCTCAAGGAAGTCGCCACCAAGAAGGACATCAAGGGCGAGCCCACCGACAGGCTCAAGGCCGCCCTCGAGGAGTTCGCGGGCCTCTTCCAGGCGGAGCCGGTGGAGAAGGCCTCGTAATGGCGTCCTCGCTCCGGCCCTGTCTTCCGGCGCGCGCCTCGCGCGGAGTGAATCCGCGCTCGACGGCGGAGGAAAGCCTCCGCTGCGGAAGACGCGCGGCGGCCTCGCTCCGCGGTGGAAGACGCGGGAACTGAATGCCCGCCCTCGTCGACATCCGCCGGCGCATCCGGTCGGTCAAGAACACGCAGCAGATCACCAAGGCCATGAAGATGGTCTCCGCGGCCAAGCTGCGCCGGGCCCAGGACGCGATGTTCGCGGCCCGGCCCTACGCCCGGAAGATGATGGAGGTCCTCTCCAGCATGGCCGCGCGCGCGGAGGAGAAGGCCCATCCTCTCCTCGAGACGCGCGAAGGCGAGCGGATCCTCCTCGTCCTCGTGACCGCGGACAAGGGCCTGTGCGGCGGGTTCAACGCCAACATCATCCGCACCGCGGTGCGCTTCCTGCAGGACAAGCGGCCGGAGGCGGTGGAGCTTTCGCTGCTCGGGCGCCGGGGGCGCGACTTCTTCCGTCGCCGCCAGTATCGGGTGCGCTCGGAGCAGGTGGGCCTGTTCCAGGCCCTGCGCTACGCGACGGCGCAATCGATCGCGCGCGAGCTGATCGAGGCCTTCACCGCGCGTGAGGTGGACCAGGTCTACCTCGTCTACAACGAGTTCAAGAGCGTGATCCAGCAGCGCGTGGTGGTGGAGCGCCTGCTGCCCATCGAGCGCCAGGTGATCGAGCCGCACGAGCCCGCGCTCGATTACCTCTACGAGCCGGGGCCGGCGAAGATCTTCGCGGACATGCTGCCCAAGCACGTCGAGATCCAGGTCTGGCGCGCCCTGCTCGAGTCCGCGGCCGCGGAGCACGGAGCGCGCATGGCGGCCATGGACGCCGCCACCCGCAACGCGGGCGAGATGATCGACCGCCTGACCCTGTACATGAACAAGGTCAGGCAGGCCGCGATCACGAAGGAGATCATCGAGGTCGTCTCGGGGGCAGGATCGTAGGATAGCAACTAAAGCCACAAGCCAGGAGAGCAATGGCAACGGAGAACGTAGGCCGCGTCGTCCAGGTGATCGGGCCGGTGGTCGACGTCGAGTTCGACCAGAAGGTGCCCGCGATCTACAACGCGGTGCGCATCCACGACGACGGCGCGGGCGGAGGAGTGCCCATCGACGTCATCGCGGAGGTGGAGCATCACCTGGGCGAGAACCGCGTCCGCTGCGTGAGCATGCTGCCCACGGAGGGCATGGTCCGCGGCATGAAGGCCATCGACACCGGCGGGCCCATCACCGTTCCCGTGGGCCTGGGGACCCTGGGGCGGGTGCTGAACGTCATCGGCGAGCCGGTGGACGACATGGGACCGGTGGAGCACACCAAGCGCCTGCCCATCCACCGCCACCCCCCGAGCTTCGAGGAGCAGGCGGTCAAGCTCGAGATGTTCGAGACCGGCATCAAGGTCATCGACCTCATCGAGCCCTACCTGCGCGGCGGCAAGATCGGCCTCTTCGGCGGGGCGGGCGTGGGCAAGACGGTCATCATCCAGGAGCTCATCTACAACCTGGCCAAGAAGCACGGCGGGGTGTCCGTGTTCGCGGGGGTGGGGGAGCGCACGCGCGAGGGCAACGACCTCTGGCTCGAGTTCCAGGAGTCGGGCGTCATCGACATCAAGGACCCCAAGAAGTCCAAGGCCGCCCTCGTCTACGGACAGATGACGGAGCCGCCCGGAGCGCGCCTGCGCGTGGCCCTCACCGGCCTCACCGTGGCCGAGTACTTCCGCGACGACGAGGGCAAGGACGTCCTGCTCTTCATCGACAACATCTTCCGCTTCACCCAGGCCGGGTCCGAGGTGTCGGCGCTGCTGGGCCGCATGCCCTCCGCCGTGGGCTACCAGCCCACCCTGCAGACGGAGATGGGTGAGATGCAGGAGCGGATCACCTCCACCACCAAGGGCTCGATCACGTCCGTGCAGGCCATCTACGTGCCCGCCGACGACTACACGGACCCCGCGCCCGCCACCACCTTCGCCCACCTCGACGCCACCACGAACCTGAGCCGCCAGATCGCCCAGCTCGGGATCTATCCCGCGGTGGATCCGCTGGCCTCCTCGAGCCGCATCCTCGACCCGCGCGTCCTCGGCGAGGAGCACTACAAGGTGGCCCGCGACGTGAAGCAGATCCTGCAGCGCTACAAGGACCTGCAGGACATCATCGCCATCCTCGGCATCGACGAGCTGAGCGAAGAGGACAAGATCGTGGTCGCGCGCGCGCGCAAGATCCAGAGGTTCCTCTCGCAGCCCTTCCACGTGGCCGAGCAGTTCACCGGCATCCCGGGCAAGTACGTGAGCCTGGCCGACAACATCCGCAGCTTCAAGATGATCGTCAACGGCGAGCTGGACGACGTCTCCGAGCTCGCCTTCAACCTGGTGGGCACCATCGAGGACGTCTTCGAGCAGGCCAAGACGCTCGCCAAGTAGCCATGGCCCTCCCCACCAAGATCGTCCTGGAGGTGGTGACGCCGATGGGCCTCCTCCTGCGCGAGGAGGTGGACGAGGTGATCGCGCCCGGCCAGGACGGCTACTTCGGCGTGCGGCCCGGCCACACTCCGTTCCTCTCCACTCTCGGCCTGGGCGAGATCACCTACAAGATGGGCGGGGTCTGGCGGCACCTGACCTGCTTCTGGGGCTTCTGCGAGGTGCTCCCCGACCGCGTCAACGTCCTGGCCGAGATCGGCGAGCGGCCGGAGGATATCGATCTCGCCCGTGCCCAGGCCGACCGCGACCAGGCGCTGGAGCGGATGAAGTCCATCCGCGACGAAGAGGGCTATCAAGAGGCCCACGTGGCCTACGTCATGGCCGTCACCCGCCTGGCCGTGGGCTCGCGGCCCCGAGGGTAGACGGCGCAGCCCCTGGCCCAGATCGCCACGCTCTTCCGCTACCGGCTGCTCGTCCAGAGCCTGGTCGGCCGCGAGCTCAAGGCGCGCTACCGCGGGTCCATCCTCGGGTTCTTCTGGAGCTTCGTGAACCCCCTGCTCCAGCTCCTGACCTACGGGCTGGTGTTCGCGGTGATCCTGCCCGGGCGCCATCCGCCGGAGATGGAGCCCTACCTCGTCTTCTTCTTCACCGGCATCCTGCCCTGGACGTGGTTCAACGCCTCCGTCCTCGAGTCGGCGGGGGTGCTGATCGCGGGCGGCTCCCTGATCAAGAAGGTGATGTTCCCGGCGGAGGTGCTGCCCGTCGTCACCGTGGTCACCAACCTCGTCCACTTCCTGCTCGGGCTGCCGATCCTCCTCCTGTTCCTGGTCGCCTACGGCCGCCTCACCCCCTGGGCCCTGCTCCTGCCCCTGCCCCTGCTCGTCCAGCTCGTCCTCACCGTGGGGCTGGCCCTGGTCGTCTCGGCCCTGACCGTCCACTTCCGCGACCTGCAGAACATCCTGGGCCACCTGCTCCACCTGTGGTTCTTCGCCTCGCCCGTGCTGTACTACTACGGCGCCCTCACCGGAGGGGTGCGCACGGCGCTGCGCCTGAATCCGATGTCGCACATCCTCGTCTCGTACCAACAGATGCTGTTCGAGGGCCACTTCGACCACTGGCGCGGCCTCGCCGCCACCGCGGGGGTGGCCCTCCTCGCCTTCGCCCTGGGCGCCTTCCTGTTCGACCGGCTGCGCGACACGCTGGCGGAGGAGGTGTGAGCACGCCGGCGGTGGTCGCGCGCGACGTGGCCAAGGTCTATCGCCGCTTCATGCACCGGAACCAGTTCAAGACCCTCAAGAGCGCGCTCCTCACCGGCAGCGTGCTGCGCGACCTCACGCCCGACCAGACCTTCACCGCCCTCGACAGCGTGTCCTTCGAGGTCCCCAAGGGGACCACCTTCGGCGTCATCGGCGAGAACGGCTCCGGCAAGTCCACGATGCTGAAGCTGCTGGCCGGCATCACCAAGCCTACCCGGGGGTCGCTGCAGGTCGAAGGCCGCGTGTCCGCCCTCATCGAGCTGGGGGCGGGGTTCCACCCCGAGATCTCCGGCCGCGAGAACGTGGCCATCAACGGCATCATGCTCGGCCTGAGCCGCCGCGAGGTGGCGGAGCGCTTCGACGAGATCGTGGCTTTCGCGGAGCTGGAGCGCTTCATCGACGCCCCCGTGAAGACGTACTCGTCGGGGATGTACGCGCGCCTGGGCTTCGCGGTGGCCATCCACGTCGACCCCGACGTGCTCCTCATCGACGAGGTGCTGGCCGTCGGCGACGAGGCGTTCACGCGCAAGTGCCTGGACAAGATCGGAGAGTTCCGCCGTCGCGGCAAGACCATCCTCCTCGTGACCCACAGCCTGGGCCTGGCCGAGAAGATGTGCGACGAGGTGCTGTGGCTGCGGCAGGGGAGGGTCGCCGGCCAGGGTGATCCCAAGCGCGTCGTGGACGCCTACCTCACCTACGTGGCCGGCGGCGAGGAGGCCCTTCTGAGCCGGGAGCACGGCCAGGCGACGAGCGCGGGGGAGGCGGCGCCAGCGGCGCCTCCCGGCGAGGCGAGGGCGGGCGAGGGATACCACGAGGGTCGCTGGGGCGGCCGCGAGGTCGAGATCACCGCCGTCCGCCTCCTGGACGACCGCGGGCACGAGCGCCACGTCTACGTGCCCGGGGAGAGCCTGACCGTCGCCCTCTCCGTGACCGCGCGCGCGCCGGTCCTTGACTTCGTCTTCGGGGTGGGCGTGTTCGGCGCGGACGGCGTCTCCGTCTACGGGACCAACACCCACATCGAGGACTTCACGCCCCGCCGTCTGGAAGGCGCGGCCGAAGTCGCCCTGCGGCTGGAGGACCTGCGCCTGGTCGAGGGCACCTACCTGCTCGACGTCGCCGCCCACCGCCGCGACGGCACGCCCTACGACTACCACCGGGGTCTCTACACCTTCCGGGTGAAGAGCCGGATCAAGGACGTCGGCGTCTACCGGCCCGCCCACCGGTGGTCGTTCACGGGCGGCATCACCCTGGAAGCGCCCGCGCCGCGCCCGGAGCTGGACCTGCACGAGGCGGAGGAGTAGGGCCACCCTCGCCGAGCTGACTCAGTACCAGTTCAGGCCCACGTTGACGGACACGCTGTGGCTCCAGTCGTCCCGCTGGTGGGTGGTCGCCCCGCGGAGCTGGAGGTCGATCGCGAAGCGGCCCGACCGCACGACCTCCACCCCGCCGCTGCCGAACAGCGTCGGGTAGACGTAGTCGTTGTGGCTCCGGTCGAACGGGTCGTCGGGGAAGTCACGGTTGCCGTCGCGCTCGAGCGATCCGATCCCGATCCCGCCCTTGAGCCAGAAGCGCCCGGCGGGAGCCGGCCACCACTGGGCGGCCACGCCGACCATGCCGTGGCTGAGGTCGCCGCGCCCGACTCCCGCGAACTCCAGCAGGACGGCCACCCCGCGGCTGGCCATGGCCCCCAGATGGAAGTCCGCGCCCACGCCCACTCCGCAGTCATGGCAAGGATCGGGACCGAGGTCGCCGGCCCCGAGGGAGAACCCGATCACGAAGCCCTCTCGATGAATGGCGGAGCTGGTGCCTGCGTCATGCGAGTCGCCCGCGCCGGCCGCGTCGGCGGCGGCGATGGTGGCGAGGAGCATGACGGCGGCGATCGTCGATCTCATGGTCTCTCCCCTGGCGAGGTGGCGCCGCATCGAGGGTGCCACGGCGCCCGCCGCCGGTCCATCCGCCTTGTGACAGTTCCCACTCCTGTCCCCCGGCTCTCCGCGGGCACCAAGCGGGCGGTCGAGGCACAATGGAGGAATGGTGAGGACGCTGGCCGAGCTGATCGAGGAGCGGCGGGCCTGGAAGGACGCGGGCCGCTCGGTCGTGTTCACGAACGGCTGCTTCGACCTCCTCCATCCGGGCCACGTGGCGCTGTTCGAGGCGGCGCGGGCCCTGGGCGACGTGCTCGTCGTCGGCCTCAATACCGACCGTTCGGTGCGGGCGTTGAAGGGGCCGGGCCGGCCGCTCGTCCCGGAGGGGGAGCGGGCGGAGACCCTGGCCGCGCTGGAGCCGGTGGACCGCGTGGTCCTCTACGACGAGGAGACGCCGCGATCGATCATCGCGGCCGTTCGTCCCGACGTCCTCGTCAAGGGGGCGGACTGGGCCCTGGACGAGATCATCGGCCGGGAGGAAGTCGAGGGCGCGGGCGGCCGCGTGGTGCGCGTCGAGCTCGTGCCCGGGCGCTCGACGACGTCGATGGTCTCCCGCATCCTCGGCTCGTGAGCGCGCCCAGCGCCCCCGGCCCTTCGGCGCCCACCTCCACCGCGGCCTGGCTCGAGACCCTGTCCGGCCATCCGCCCGTCGTGGAGGCGCGGCGCCTCCTCGCCGCGGAAGGGCTCGTCTCCCTCCACGGCCTGAGCGGGCCCCCGCGGCTGCTCGTCCCGTTGCTGGTGGCGGGTCCTCCCCTCCTCGTGGTCGTGAGCGCCGAGCGGCTGGTGGAGCGGGCGACGGAGGACCTGAGGACGCTGGCCCAGGAAGCGGGCGTGACCGGCGCCGTGCTCGCGCTGCCCGCGCCCGGGCCTGCCCCCTTCCGCGGCCTCCCCCGCCATCCCGAGGCCTCGCTCCGCCGGGCCGCGGCCGTGCATGCCGCGCGGCGCGGCCGCCTGGGCGTGCTGGTCGCCTCGCCTGCCGGCCTCCTGCGGCCCATCCTGGCCCCGCCGCTGTTCGAGACGCGGGTGATCTCGATCGAGACGGGCGAGGAGCTCACGCCCGAGATGCTGCTCGAGGCCCTCGACGAAGGCGGCTACCGCCGCGAGGACCCCGTCTCCGCCCCCGGCCAGGCCGCCCGGCGCGGGGGCATCCTGGACGTGTTCCCCCCCGATCGCGACACACCCGTGCGCATCGAGTTCCTGGGCGACACCGTCGAGAGCCTGCGCACGTTCGACCCCGAGACCCAGCGTACCACCGGCACCCTCGATCGCCTGGAGGTGCTCCCGCTCTCCGACGCCTTCGCCCCGCGCTCCGTCCTCGACGCCCTGCGCCGGCTCCTGCCCGAGCGCTTCGCGGGCCTGAGCGAGCTGCCCGGGTTTCTCGAGCGCCTCGACCGCGGCCTGGCCGGAGAGGAGCTGCCCGACCTGATCCCCCTGGTGCCGGGGGCGACGGTGCCGCCCTGGGACGTGCTCCCGGGGTGGGCGGTGGCGGTGCTGGACCCGGAGGCGGTGGCGGCGGAGGCGGACGCGTTCCTCGAGCGCGCGCAAGAGGAGCGTGCCCGCCGCGAGGACCGGCTCGCCCTCGCGGTGGAGGAGGCGCTCGTCCCCGCCGCCGCCCTCGAGGAGAGGATCGCCCTCGCCCCCGCCGTCCACGTGCGCGAGGTGGACCTCGAGGCCCGCGGGCTGCACGTCCCCTCGCGTCCTCCGCGCCGCTACGCCGGAGACCTGCGCGCGCTGGCCGCCGACCTGCGGTCGAGCACGGGCCGGACCGTGCTGTTCCTGGGCACGCCCGGGCGCGCCGAGCGGCTCAAGGACGTGCTGCGGGAGGACGGGATCGCCCTGGGCGAAGGCACGCCGATCGAAGTCCGCCTGGGCGTGCTCGGCACCGGCTTCGAGCTGCCCGAGGTGCCGCTGCGCGTTCTCGCCGACGGCGACGTCTTCCCGGAGGAGGTGCACCTCCACCGCCGCCGCGGCCGCGGCGCCCGCACCTTCCTCTCCGACTTCCGCGACCTCAAGGTGGGCGACCTCGTGGTGCACCAGGACCACGGCATCGGCCGCTTCGAGGGCCTGGAGACGATCGAAGTGGGCGGGACCTGGTCGGAGCCGGGGATCCGCCGCGAGTTCATGGTCCTCGTCTACCAGGGCGGGGACAAGCTCAAGGTCCCGGTCGAGAGCTTCGACCGCGTGCAGAAGTACGCCAGCGCGGAAGGGGCGCGCCCGGTCACCGACAAGCTGGGGAGCGGGAGCTGGGAGAAGACCAAGCGCCGGGTCAAGAAGGCCATGCGCGAGATGGCGGCCGAGCTCCTCCGCCTCTACGCCGAGCGCAAGGCCCGCCCCGGCCACGCCTTCACCGGGGAGGGCCCCTGGCAGCGGGAGTTCGAGGAGAGCTTCGAGTACGAGGAGACGACGGACCAGGCGGCGGCCATCGTGGACGTGATGGGCGACATGTCGCACGAGTCGCCCATGGACCGGCTGATCTGCGGGGACGTGGGCTACGGCAAGACCGAGGTCGCCATGCGCGCGGCCATGCGGGCCGTGCTCGACGCCAAGCAGGTGGCGGTGCTCGCCCCCACCACCATCCTCGCCTTCCAGCACTGGAAGACGTTCCGCAAGCGCTTCGCGCCCTTCCCCGTGCGCGTGGAGATGGTGTCGCGCTTCCGCAGCCCGCGGGAGATCAAGGCCGTCCTCGAGGACACCGCCGCGGGCAAGGTCGACGTGCTGATCGGGACGCACCGCCTGCTGAGCAAGGACGTGCGCTTCCGTGACCTCGGCCTGCTCGTGATCGACGAGGAGCAGCGCTTCGGGGTGGCGGCCAAGGAGAAGCTCAAGCACCTGCGGACGATCGTGGACTGCCTGACCCTGTCCGCGACGCCCATCCCGCGCACCCTGCAGATGGGCCTGGCCGGGATCCGCGACATGTCGGTGATCGAGACCCCGCCCAAGGACCGCCTGGCCATCCAGACCTCGATCGTGAAGTTCTCGACCGACGTCATGACCACCGCCATCCGCCAGGAGCTGGCCCGCGACGGGCAGGTCTACGTCGTCCACAACCGCGTGGAGTCCATCTACTCGCTGGCAAACCTGATCCAGAAGCTGGTGCCGGAGGCGCGGGTAGCGGTGGCCCACGGCCAGATGCCGGAGAGCGAGCTCGAGAAGGCCATGCTCGCCTTCGTGGAGGGGCGGGCGGACGTGCTGGTGGCCACCACCATCATCGAGAACGGCCTGGACATCCCGCGCGCGAACACCATGATCATCAACCGCGCCGACCGCTACGGCCTGGCCCAGCTCTACCAGCTCCGCGGCCGCGTCGGCCGCTCCGAGCGCCGTGCCTCCGCCTACCTCATGGTGCCGCCGGACACCGTGCTCAGCGAGATCGCGCGCAAGCGCCTGGCCGCCATGCGCGAGTTCTCGGAGCTGGGGGCGGGCTTCCGGGTGGCCGCCCTCGACCTGGAGCTGCGGGGGGCGGGCAACCTGCTCGGGGGCGAGCAGAGCGGGCACATCGAGGCGGTCGGCCTCGACCTCTACGTGAAGCTCCTCGAGCAGACGATCCTCGAGCTGAAGGGACAGCCTGTCCGCGACTCTCCGCGCACCGTCCTCAACCTCCGCGTGGACCTGCGCGTGCCCGAGGACTACGTTCCGGAGGTCCACCAGCGCATGGCCCTCTACAAGCGGGTCAGCCAGGTCCGCGACGCGGCCGAGGTGGCCCGGCTGGCCGAAGAGATCCGCGACCGCTACGGGCCCTTCCCGCCCGAGGTCGAGGGGCTGCTCGGCTACGCCGCCCTGCGCCTGCGCGCGGAGGCGCTGGGGATCGTCCAGGCCGACCTGGGGACTGGCGCGCTCCATCTCCGGCTCGCGGAGGACACTCCGCTCGCGGGGCCGGCCCTGGCCAGAGCCGTCCGGGTCTGGCCGGGCGCCAGTCTCTCCCCGGCGGGCGTCCTGCGCGCCCCCCTTCCGCCCGGAGAGACGGCGATGCCTTCCCTGGCCGCGGTCCTGGAGGCGCTGGAGGCCGTCCTCGAACGCGCCCCCGCCGCGGGTTTATAATCGCCTCTTGGCGTCCACGGTCCTGCTCTCGTCGAAGAGCCTCCTCTTTCTCGTCGCCCTGGCCGCGGGCTGCCGGGCCGTCCCCGGCCTGGGTACGGGGACCGACCCCGTGCTCCTGGCCCTCGGCGACCAGGAGGTCCGCCAGAGCGATTTCGAGCGGTACCTGGCCGCCGTGCAGGCCCGCGGGGGCGGGACCGCGCTGACCCCCGAGGTGAGGCAGGCCCTCCTGGAGCCGTTCCTGGAGGAGCGGGTGCTCGTGCTGGAGGCGCGCGAACGCGGGATGGCCCGGGCGGGCGACAGCGACGAGAAGGAGAGCGAGTCCGTCCATCGCCTCCTGTCCGACGCCGTGCTGTCCCGGGTGAGCCTCACCGACGGGGAGGTCGACGCCTACTGCGGCGAGCATGCGCGCGACTTCGACACCCCGGAGCGGATCCGCCTGCGCCAGATCCTCGTCCCCACTCCGAACGAGGCGCGGGACGTCGTGCGCCGCGTGAGGAAGGACCCCAAGAGCTTCGCCGTCCTCGCCCAGACCCGCTCCCGGGCCCCGGAGGCGAGCACGGGCGGGATGATGGGGCTCTTTGCGCGGGGGGAGCTCCCGGCGGAGCTCGAGCCGGTGGCCTTCGGCCTCGCCACCGGGGACACGAGCGACGTGGTGCAGAGTCCCCTCGGCTACCACGTGCTGAGGGTGGAGGAGCGCGTGCCCGCGCGCGCGGCCGGTCTTCCGGAGTGCCGGGAGGCGGCGCGTCCGGAGCTCCTCCGCCGCAAGTCGGATACCGGCGTCCGCGAGTTCGTCCGGAGCCTCCTGGCCCGGGCCAAGGTGAATCATGAAGCCGTCAACGTTTCTCGTCCGTCCTAGCGCCGCCCTCGTCCTGGCCGCCGCCCTCGTCGTCTCCGCCTCGTCGCGCGCGGAGATCGTGGAGCGCCTGGTGGCCAAGGTGAACGGCGACATCGTCACCCAGTCCGAGTTCGAGGCGCGCCAGCTCGCGGCCGTGCAGGCCGCGCACATCCCGGCCGAGCAGGTGGAGTCCTACCTGCGCCAGAACAACCAGCGCATCCTCCAGGAGGCCATCGACGACCTCCTGATCGTGCAGCGGGCGGCCGACCTCGGCATCCACCTGCGCCCGGAGTACGTCCAGGACATCATCGAGGGCATCAAGAAGGACAACAACATCCCCGACGACGGCGAGATGCGGCGCCAGCTCCGCCGCGAGGGCATGAGCCTGGACGACCTCAAGCGCAACATCGAGCGCTCGGTGCTGCGCCGGCAGGTCCTCTCGCGGGAGCTGGAGCCCAAGGTCGCGGTCACGGCGGCGGAGGCGCGCGTGGAGTACGAGAAGAACAAGGCGGACTACGGCAAGGCCGCCTCCGTGCACCTCCAGGAGATCGTGGTGGCGGATGAGGCCCAGGCCCAGGAGGTCGTGCGCCGGACCAAGGGCGGGGAGGACTTCTCGGCCTTGGCCCGCGTCCTCTCCACCGCCGCGAGCCGCGCCAACGGGGGCGACCTCGGCCAGGTGGCGGCGGGCGACATGAACCCGGAGCTGGCCAAGGTGGTGGGGGCCCTGCCGCCGGGCGGCGTGTCCGAGCCCATCCAGACCGACAAGGGGTATCGGATCGTGCGCGTGGTCTCGAAGGAGGAGGCCAGCGTCATCCCCTTCGAGCAGGTCAAGGACGACATCACCAAGAAGCTCAGCCAGCAGCGGATGGCCAGCGTGTACGAGGAGTACATCGAGGGGCTGCGCAAGGCCTCCGAGAAGACGACGCGGTCGATGGTGAGCGAGGTGTCGCTCACCGTCCCCAACGTCCCGACGTCCACCCTCAGCGGAGCCGGCCTCGAGCCACCGCCCGGAGCGCCCGCTCCGCCCCCGGCGGCCGTCCCCGCCGCCGTACCCGGCCTGTCCGGCATCGATCCTTCCGAGATCAGCACCACGCCTCAGGCCCGGCCCGAGCACATCGTGGCCCCCCCCGTGCCCGGGCGTGAGACGCCTTCCGCCACGCCCTCCCCCTCTCCGTCGCCCTCTCCGCAGGGCTGAGAGCCGGACGGCACCGGCGCGCCGCGGAGCCGCGGGCCCGCGTGCTAGGATCGCCCGCGGCCATGCTGTTCTTCGAGCGCGTGTACGCGGCGGTGCGCGCGATCCCGCGCGGCCGTGTCGCCACCTACGGCCAGGTGGCGCGCCTGGTCGGCGTGCCCCGGGGGGCGCGCGCGGTCGGCTGGGCGCTGCGCGCCCTCGATCCCGCGCGGGAGCGCGCCGTGCCCTGGCATCGCGTGGTCGGGGCGGGCGGGCGCATCCCGCCGCGCGCGGGGGACGGTTCCTTCCGGCAGCGGCGCCGCTTGCGGGCGGAAGGGGTGGCCTTCCGCGCCGGGCACGTGGACCTGCGGCGCCACGGCCTGCTCTCGTGAACGGGCTGGTGGCGCGCGGGCTGCTCGAGGAGCAGGGGCTCCCGGCCGTGCTCCGTCCCCTCCTGCGCGAGAAGAAGACGGGACCGCTGCGCCTCTCGCGCGGCAAGGCGGTCAAGACCCTCTACCTCAGCGACGGCCGGCTGATCTTCGCGACCTCGACCGACCCCGACGACCGGCTCGGCGAGATGCTCCTCCGCGACGGGAAGATCTCCTACCGCGCCCTCGAGGACTCCGTGCGCGCGATCAAGGCGGGCAAGCGGCAGGGGACGCTGTTCGTGGAGAGCGGGGCCATCCGATCGAAGGACCTGGTGGAGGGGGTCACCCGCCAGGTCCAGGAGATCATCTACAGCGTGTTCCTCTGGGAGGACGGAAGCTTCGTGTTCGAGGAGGGCGACCTGCCCTCGCGCGAGGTCATCGTCCTCCGCATGTCGACGGGGAACCTGATCCTGGAGGGCGTCCGCCGCATCGAGCGCTGGACGCGCATCCGCCGCGGCGTGGGCGGGCTTTCCCAGCAATATCGCCTGGCCGCGGATTCCGCGAGCACGATGGGCGCCCTCAGCCTCCAGAAGGACGAGATGGACCTCATCGCCACCCTCGACGGGACGATGAGCCTCGAGGAGATCTGCGCGGCCACGCGGCAGGCCGACTTCCGGGCCTGCCGGGCGGTTTGGGGCCTGTGGGCGGCGGGCGTGCTCGACCGCGTGCCCGAGGACGTGGACCCCGCCCGGCGCGACAAGACGGAGCCCCACGCGGAGCGGATGCGGGGCGCCACCGTCGGCCGCGAGATCGAAGGGTTCAACGAGCTGCACCGGTTCGTGTTCGAGCTGGTGAGCTACGAGCTGCGGGAGAAGGCGCCCGACTTCTTCGAGCGCGCGTTCTCGCGGGCCCTGGGCGAGGAGCCGAGCCTGTTCGAGGCCGTGTCCGTCGACGCGGCCGGGGAGCTCGACTCCTTCGCCCTCCGCCGCAACATCCTGCACGGGGAGATCGCCCGCTACCTCGCCGGGCTGGACCGCCTGCTCGCCATCGAGTCCGAGCTGGCGCGCGAGGTGCTCGGGGAGAAGAAGGCGGCGATCATCCACGACGGCCTGCTCGCGCTCAAGGAGCGTCAGCTCCAGCGGGCGGCGGACCCGGGCGACGGCGCGCTCAGCCGGGGGTGAACGGAGCGAGGCCGGCGGTGCGGCTCAGCGAGGCGGCGGCGATCCCGGCGGCGGTGGCGATCCGGCCAGGCGTTGCTTCACGCGCGGGTTGTCGGGGAAGGCGGCCGCGAGCTGCTGCAGGGTGGCCCGGGCGGCGTCGGCGCGTCCGGCCGCCTCCAGGGCGTCCGCGGTCAGGAGGCCTTGGCGCACGCGAAGCCGCGCATCCTGCTGCGGCACCACCGTGTGCCCCAGGATGTCGAGGGCGGCGGCGGAGTCCTTCTTGTCGAGGAGGGCCGACTCCGCGGCCATGAGCTGCACGCCGGGATCGCCCGGGAAGCGACCGGCGGCGACCGTGATGATGGCGGCGGCGTCGGCGGGCCGGCCCCCCTTGCGGTCCACCTGGGCCTGGTTGTACGCGGCCGCCACCAGCAGGCGGCCGACGTCCGCGGGATCGCCGGTGCGGATCCCGACGCCCCCCGCGTAGGAGTACACGAGCGTCCCGCCGTGCTCGGCCGCCTCGAACAGGCAGAGGGCGGCGGGCACGCAGAGGATCGCGGACGAGATCAGCGCCAGGCGGGCCTTTCCGCGCCGGGCGAGCACCAGCGCGGCCAGCTCGGCCACGGCGACCACGAAGAAGACGTTCTGGGCGCGCTCGCCCCACCGCTCGTGGTCCTGCACCGCGGGTGCCGCGCCCGGGATGCGCTCCACCGGGCCGTGCGCGGCCGTTCCCGACTGCACGGCGAAGTAGGCGGCCATCGTGCCCACGAGGAGCAGGGAGGCCGCGGCGGGCGAGGCGAACGACACCCGCCCGGTGAGCGACAGCCACCGGAGGACCGCGCCCGCGATGAGGAGCGCGATCGCGAAGTGGACGATGATCGGATGCAGCGAGGCGAGGGTCGGCATGGTGGCCCCAGTATAAGGCGCCGATCAGACCAGGCTGACCCTGGGCAGCCCCAGCTTCTCGCGCGCCCTCTGCAGCGTGAACCGGACCTTCGCGTCCTCCAGGGCCTCGTCCGCCACCCGGCCGCGGTGCCGCTCGATCGCGCGCGCGGCCTCCGCGCGGAAGTCCTCGATCTGCTCCGCGGAGAAGGCGCCGAGGACGGCCGCGGAGACGTCGTCGTCGATCTCGCGCAGCTTGGAGCGCAGGTATTCCCAGTTCGGGCGGGAGGCCACGGCCAGCAGGTCCTGCACCTCGCGGATCTTGCCCAGGGGCGGGTCGAAGGAGGTGCCGGGGGTGGGGCGCACTTTCTCCAGCTGCTCGAGGAGGGAGGTCAGCAGCGAGGCGACCTCGGACAGGGGCACGCTCTCCGCGGGAGGGGAAGGACGGTTCTGGGGCGGGGCCGCCGCCGCCGCCAGCTCCTCCACCCGCCGGCGGCAGAAGGCCAGCGAGCTGACGTTCGTGTTCTGCTCGAAGGCGCGGTCCATGCCCACGAGGACGGTGGCCAGCGGGACGCCGGACTGGTACCAGGAGCGGGCGAGGGCGAAGTCGCGCGGGGAGAGGATGTGCTCCACGCCGCGCCGTGCGCGCAGATGGGTCTCGATGGCGGAGACGTACTCCTCCACCGCCGGGTCCTTGGTCACTGCGGCACCACGTCGAACTGCTCCTGATGGAGGAGGGGGTCGCCGTGGACGTGGACCTCGTGGCCGAGCACGGCGCACAGCTCCTTGAGCACGGGCGCCTCCTCCCCCTTCAGCGCGCGCGCCACGTCGGGGTTGACGCGCAGGGAGACGGTGTGGCCGGAGAGATGGGGGGCGAGCTTGCGCACCTCGTCGTAGATCTCGGAGCAGACGGTGGCCACGCTCTTCACCATCCCGCTCCCCGAGCAGTAGGGGCAGGGCTGGCAGAGCGTGCGCTCCAGGGACTGCTTCACGCGCTTGCGGGTCAGGATGACGAGGCCGAATTCGTTCACGGAGAGCAGCTTCGAAGGCGAGCGGTCCTTCTTCAGCTCCTGCTCGAGGCCGGCCATCACCTTCTGCCGGCTCTTCCGCTGCTCCATGTCGATGAAGTCGACCACGATGATGCCGCCCAGGTCGCGCAGCCGGATCTGCCGCACCAGCTCCTTCACCGCCTCCAGGTTCGTCTTGAGGATGGTGTCCTCCAGCGTCTTCTTCCCGGTGTAGCGGCCGGTGTTGACGTCGATGGCGACCAGGGCCTCCGTCTGGTTGATCACGATGTAGCCGCCGGAGTCGAGCCATACCTTCGAGCGCAGGGCGCGCTCGAGCTCGCCGGTGACGCCGTACTCCTCCAGGATGGCCTGGGGCCCGCTGTAGAGGCGGACGCGCGGCGCGAGCTCGGGCTGGAGCACGTTCACCATGTCGAGGGTGCGCTGGAACTCCTTCTCGCTGTCCAGGCGGATGTGGGCGATGTCGTCGGAGAGGATGTCGCGCAGCAGCCGCTGCACCAGGCTCAGCTCCCGGTGCAGGAGGGCGGGAGCGGCTTGGCGCGAGGACTGCGCGCGCACCTCGTCCCAGGTACGGGAGAGGAACCGCATGTCGCGCTCGAAGTCCTCGCGGCTGTGGCCGGCGCCCACCGTGCGCGCGATGAGCCCGCCCCCGCCGCGCTGCTGGCGCAGCTCCTTGAGGAGCGTCTTCAGCCTCCGCCGCTCGTCGTCGTCCGTGATCTTGCGCGAGACGCCCACGTGCTCGACGGTGGGCATGAACACGAGGTAGCGGCCGGGGAGGGAGACGTGCGACGTGATGCGCGCCCCCTTCTGCCCGAGCGGCTCCTTGACCACCTGGACCAGGACCTCCTGGCCGGGCTCGAGCATCTCCTCGATGGCCGCGTTGCGATGGTTGCTGGCGGGGGTGTCCCCGCCGGCGGCGGCGGGGCCGGGGGGGGCGGCGGGGGCCGCTCGTCCCGTCTCCTCGGGCGTGAGGAGGTTCTCGTCGAGCTCCTCGATGACGTCGGCCACGTAGAGGAACGCGTCGCGCTCCTGGCCGATGTCCACGAAGGACGACTGCATCCCGGGCAGGACCCGGGTCACCTTCCCCTTATAGAGGTTTCCGACGATCCCGCGGTGAGCCTCGCGCTCGATGAAGATCTCGGACACCACGCCGTCGTCCAGGAGGGCCACCTTGGTCTCCTGGGGGGCGCTGCTCACGATGAGGTCTTTGGTCATGGAAGGTCCCTTCCATGAGCCGTCCCTTGCCCATCCGTCCCGCCGTCGCCGGCGGCGCGTGCCGGCGGCGAGGTCCGGGGCCACGCCGGAGAGGTCCGGGCGGCTCGCCGGTCCGATGGCGGGCGGGGTCGTGGAGGAAAGGCTCTCGTTTGGGAAAACGGGTATCAGGCAAGGGAGAAGGGTATCAATTGGCGAATCGTCGCATCCGCACGTTGAGGATGAGGCCGACGGCGAAGAGAGAGGAGAGCACGGAGGATCCCCCGTAGCTCATGAGCGGCAGCGGCAGTCCCTTCACGGGGACCAGACCGGCCACCATGGCGACATTGTATACGACCTGGAACGAGAAGATGGCGGCGATGCCCGCGGCCAGGAACGCGCCCACGCGGTCGCGCGCCATCTGCGCCGTCTCGAACGCGCGCCAGAGGATGAACATGTAGAGGCCGAGCACCGCCACCACGCCCACGAAGCCGTTCTCCTCCGCCAGCACGGAGAAGATGAAGTCGGTGTGGCGCGCGGGCAGGTAGCCGAGCTGGGCCTGGGTGCCGTTCTTGTACCCCTTGCCCACCACTCCTCCCGAGCCGACCGCGATCTCCGACTGGATCTTTTGATAGCCGGCGCCGCGGGGGTCGAGGTTGGGATCGAGGAAGGTATAGATGCGCGATTTCTGATAGTCCTTGAGGACGAACATCCAGCCCAGGCTCCCCACCATCAGCATGACCAGGAACACGCCGAGGATGGCGCGCACGCGCAGGCCGGCCAGGAAGCCGACGGTCAGGAACAGCGGCACCAGGGTGAAGGCCGTGCCCAGGTCCGGCTCCGCCGCGATCAGCACCACCAGCACCCCCACCGCCGCTCCCGGCACCAGGATGTCGAACAGGCCGAGGGTCTCCTTCTTGGCCTCCGCGAACAGCTTGGCCACCAGCAGGGCGGCCACCAGCTTGGCGAACTCGCTGGGCTGGACCTGGAACCCGCCCGGCCCCATGAACCACCGCCGGGTGTTCGCGATCCGGGGGCCGAGCACGAGCACGTAGACGAGCACGGCCAGCGCGGCCAGGTAGAGGACGGGGGCGCGATCCACCAGGCGGCGGTAGTCGAGGGAGACGATGACCAGCATCCCGACCAGGCCGAGGGCGATGGCGTAGAGCTGCTTGATCTCGAGGCCGTGGTTCCGTCCGGCGAAGGTGGCGGACAGGATGGTGGCCACCCCGATGCCCAGGAGGATGAGGGCGGCGGCCAGGAACCCCCAGTCGATGTTGAAGAGCAGTCGCCGGTCGATGGCCATGATTCGCTGCCTAGTCCTGCTGGGCGACGGCCGGCGCCTCGTGCGCGCCCTGCGCGCGCAGGGGCTGGGGCGAGGGCTCCACCGGCGGGTTGTCCGGGGGCGGGTTCATGCCCGGCCCGATGGCGGGCACGCCGAAGTAGCGGGCGAGGATCTGGCCGGCCACCGGCGCCGCCGACGTGCCTCCCGCGGTGCCGTGCTCGACCATCACCACCATCGCCAGCTTGGGATGGTCGGCGGGGGCGAAGCAGAGGAACCAGCCGTGGGGCTGGTACTCGCGCGCGCTCTTGTTCGTCTCCAGGCGCGCATGCGTCACCACCTGGGCCGAGCCCGTCTTCCCCGCCACCAGCACGCCCTCGAGCTTGGCGCGCTGGCCGGTCCCCTCGTTCACCACGCTGATCATGGCGTCGCGCACCGCCGCGATCACGTCCGGCCGGAAGCCGAGGTCCCTCGGCGCGGGCGCCGCCACCGTCCGCCCCCCCACCTCCCTCGTGAGGTGCGGAGTGACCAGGCGGCCGCCGTTGGCCACCGCCGCCGCCACCCGCAGGAGCTGCAGCGGCGTCACCGACATCGCCTGGCCGATGGCCACGGAAACCGTCTCCGCCGGGAACCAACGCGCCTTCTGCGTGCGCATCTTCCACTCCGGGTCCTGGAAGACGCCGGGGATCTCGTGGGGGAGGTCGATCCCGGTGAGCTGGGCGAGGCCGAGCATGTGCGCGTACTTGCTCAGCCGCTCGATCTCGAGGCGCATGCCCACGTTGTAGAAGTAGACGTTGCAGCTGAGCGCGATGGCCTGGGTCATGTCCACCGTGCCGTGGCCCGATTCCTTGTGGCAGCGGAACACCGTGTTGTAGACGGAGAGGTACCCCGGGCAGTGGAAGCGCGTCTGCGGGGTGATGACGCGCTCCTGCAGCGCGGCCAGCGCGTCGAGGATCTTGAAGGTGGAGCCGGGGGCGTAGCCGCCCTGGATGGGCCGGTTGAGGAGCGGCTTCTCGGGGTCCTTGAGCAGGTCGGCCCACTCCGCGGACTTGATGCCGGCCGAGAACGAGTTGGGATCGAAGGCGGGCGTCGAGAGGTAGGCCAGGACCTCTCCGTTGCTGGGGTCGAGCGCGACCACGCTGCCCGACTTGCCGGCCATGGCCTCCATCACCGCCGCCTGCAGGTCGAGGTCGATGGTGAGGGTGGCGGGGGGACCGTCGACGGGAGCGACACGCTGCGCCTCCGTGACCTCCACCCCTCGGCTGTTCACCACGATGCGGCGCAGGCCGTCGCGGCCCATGAGCTCGTTGTTGTACTGGAGCTCCACCCCCGCCTGGCCCACCGTGCTGCCCGGCTCCAGGCCCGGGAAGGCTCCCGACTCGACCTGGCGGTCCGAGATCTCTCCCACGTACCCGAGCGAATGGGCCAGGCCCATCCCGAGCGGATAGGAGCGCAGCGGCACCACGTCCACGCTGGCCTCCGGCTCCTCCAGCCGGCGCGCCTCGATGGTGGCCACGTCCTGGTCGCTGGCGTCCGCCTTCACCACCACCGACCGGAACCGCGGCCCCTGCGTGTTGAGCCGCTCCCGCACCTCCGCCGGATCGAAGGCGATGAGCCGGGACAGGCGCTGGAGGGCGCCCCCCAGGTCGTCCTTGCGCTCGGTGGTCACCACCACGTTGAAGGAGGAGCGGTTCTCGGCCAGGATGCGCCCCTTGCGGTCGAAGAGGGGCCCGCGCGGGGCGGGGATGGCCACGGCGCGGATGCGGTTGTTCTCGGCCAGCTCGCGGAAGTACTTGCCGCGGATGACCTGCAGGTGCCAGAAGTAGACGACGAGGAGGGCCACGGCCAGCGCCACCACCGCCTGCACGACGCCCACGCGCCGCTGCACCGTGCGCAGGTCCTCGTAGATCCTCACGTGCGGGGCGCCCAGCGCTTGATCTGCCGGTCCACCGTCTCGAACACCACCATCCCCACCGCCCCGTTGACCGCCGCCCGCGCCGCCAGCCCCAGCGGGCTCAGCGAATAGGCCTGGACGTCGAAGACCTGCGCGAGCTGGCCGAAGAGCAGGGCGTCCGCCACCGTGGCCACCATCAGCACGAGCAGGCGGGCGGCGGGCTCCCCGAGATGGAAGCGCGTGGAGCCGACGCCCACCGCGAAGCCCACCAGCACCTTGGTCAACCCGCTGAGGCCCAGGATGCGGCCGCCGAAGTGGACGTCCTGCACCCAGCCCGCGGCCGCCCCCGCCAGCATGGCGTGGGTCTCACCGCCGGTCAGCCCACAGTAGACCACAACCAGCAGGAAGGGGTCGAACACGCGGGCCTGCATGGGGAGCAGGCGGCCCAGCGCGGTCTGGACGAGCAGGGCGATCAGGATGGCGAGGGCGGTCCAGAACACCCTCATCGTGCGGCGGGACTGCCGATCTTCGTCGTGGAACGCGGGCCGGGCCCGGCCGGCTCCGGGGGCCGGACCTCCTGGGTGAGCACGAGGTCGTCCGGCTGCGCGCGGACCACCATCAGCTCCTCGAGCCTCTCGAAGTGCGCGGAGGGGGCGACCAGGATGTCCTTGAACAGCCCCCCGGTGGCCTTCACCGACTGCACGCGGCCGACCATGAGGCCCTTCGGGAACATGCGGTCGAGGCCGGAGGTGACGACCACGTCGCCCACGGCCACGTCGGCGAGGACGGGGACGAACTTCATGGCCAGCAGGTTGCCGACGTGGTCGGCGAAGCCGGCCTGTCCGGAGACCACCGCCGTGATCCGGCTGCGCTCGATGCGCACCCCCAGCCCGCTCTCGTGGTCGAGCAGGAGCTGCACCTTGGCCGCCCTCGGTCCGACCGCCATCACGCGTCCCACCACTCCCGTCGTGCTGATCACGGGCGAGTTGAGGGAGACGCCGTCGTCCTTCCCCCGGTTCAGGGTGACCGTGCGGTACCAGGGCACGCCGTCGGTGGCGATGACCTGGGCGAGCAGGGTCTCGAAGGGGAGGGTCGGCTTGACGTCGGCGATCTCGCGCAGGCGGTCCGCCTCGCGCAAGCGGTCCTGTTGCCGCTGCAGCTCCATCTCCAGGGTGGCCATGCGTGTGCGCAGCTCCTGGTTCTCGCGGGAGACGTGGCGCAGGTCCACGTAGCCGGACCAGGTGGCCACCATCGCCCCCAGGCCCGCGCCCACCACGCGCTGGAAGGGTGAGAGCACCGCGAACACCGTCTGGCCCAGCAGCGAGGTGCCGCCCCCGCGGTCCACCTGCCGGCTGATCGCCACGAGGTGGGCGAGCACGAGCCCGCCGAGCAGGAAGCGGCTGCGCTTGGTCTCGAGGACGCGCGCCATCTCAGCTAGTCAAGGCTGATCTTGCGGAGCAGGTCGAAGTCGGAAAGCATCTTGCCGGTGCCGAGCACGACCGAGCTGAGCGGGTCCTCGGCCACGGACACGGGCAGGGAGGTCTCCTCGCGCAGGAGCTTGTCGAGGTTCTTGAGCAGGGACCCGCCGCCGGTGAGCACGATGCCGCGGTCCACGATGTCGGCGCTGAGCTCGGGGGGCGTGCGCTCCAGGGCCACACGCACCGCGTTCACGATGATCGAGATGGGCTCGGCCAGGGCCTCCCGGATCTCGGCGTCGGTGATGGTCAGGGTCTTGGGGATGCCCTCGATGAGGTCGCGGCCCTTGATCTCCATGGTCATCGGCTCGTCGAGGGGAAAGGCGGAGCCGATCTCCAGCTTGATCTGCTCGGCCGTGCGCTCGCCGATGAGCAGGTTGTACTTCTTCTTGATGTACTGGATGACCGACTCGTCCATCTCGTTGCCGGCCACCCGCACCGACTTCGAGTAGACGATCCCGGCCAGCGAGATCACCGCGATGTCGGTGGTGCCGCCCCCGATGTCCACCACCATGTTGCCGCTCGGCTCCGTGATGGGCAGGCCGGCCCCGATGGCGGCGGCCATGGCCTGGTCGACGAGGTAGACCTCGGAGGCCTTGGCCTTGAGGGCGGAGTCCTTCACCGCCCGCTTCTCCACCTGCGTCACCTCGGAAGGGATGCCGATGATGATGCGCGGGCGCACCATGGTGTTGCGGTTGTGGGCCTTGCGGATGAAGTGCGACAGCATCTTCTCCGTGATCTCGAAGTCGGCGATCACGCCGTCCTTCATGGGACGGATGGCCACGATGTTGCCGGGGGTGCGGCCGAGCATCTCCTTGGCGTCCCTGCCCACCGCCTCCACCTTGCCCGTGACCTTGTTGACGGCCACGATGGACGGCTCGGAGACGACGATGCCCTTGTTCTTGGCGTAGACGAGGGTGTTGGCGGTGCCGAGGTCGATGGCGAGGTCGTTGGACAGGAAGCTCAGGTTGGTGATCGAGCGGAGGTTCAAGAGCGGGTCTCCTACGTAGTCATGAGAGCGATGCAGCGACGCAGCTAGACTGCCACCTCGATGCCGTTCTTGTCTCGCTCCTTGACGCGATACATGGCCTGGTCGGCCTTCTGTATCAGCCCTTCCGGAGTGAGCGCGTGGTCGGGATAAGAGGCGATGCCGAAGCTCGCGGAAATGCGCGCTTCGAGCCCGGCATCCCTCAGGAAGACGTGGCTCTCGATAGCCTTGCGGATGCGCTCGGCGATGACGAGCGCGCCCGAAGGCGGGGTCTCCGGCAGCACCACCACGAACTCGTCGCCGCCGTAGCGGGCCAGGATGTCGCTCTCGCGCACCGCCTCCACCAGGATGCGGCCGACCTCGGTGAGGGTGCGCGAGCCGGCCAGGTGGCCGTGGGCGTCGTTGACGCTCTTGAAGCCGTCGAGGTCCAGGAAGATCACGGAGAGCGGGATGCCGTGGCGCTTGCAGCGCTTGATCTCGCGCCCGATGTAGAGGTTCAGGTAGCGGGAGTTGAACAGGCGCGTCAGGTCGTCGGTGATGGTGAGCTGCTCGGTGCGCTGGAAGAGGATCGCGTTCTCGAGCGAGATCGCGCAGGGCTCGACCAGCGTGAGCAGCAGCTCGAGGTCCCCTTGCGTGAACTTCCCGCCCCGCTTGTTGATGACTTGCACCACCCCGATGGTGCGGCCGCGGGAGATGAGGGGGGCGCAGAGCACGGACCGGGTCTGGAACTGGGTGGAGGCGTCGAACCGCCGCGCGAAGCGCGGGTCCCTGGAGGTGTCGTTGACGATGGTGGGCTGACCCGTCTGCGCCACCCAGCCCGCGATCCCCTCCCCCACCTTGACCCGGAAGACGGCCACGTCCTTGCCCTTCTCGCCCAGGGCCAGCTCGAAGGTGAGCTCCTGCTTCTCCTCGTCGAGCATCAGGATCGACCAAGCCTCGGAGGGGATCAGCTCCTGCACCTTGGCCATGATGAGCTCGATGATCTTGCGCGGCTCCAGGATGGAGTTGGCCGTCTTCACGATGTCGGTGAGGATGGCCAGCCGGCGGGTGGTGGTGCGCAGGCGCCCCTGGGTGTCGCTGGCCCGGCGCAGGTGGCCCTCGCGCATCCGCGCGGCCTGGAAGTGCGCCAGCACCTCTCGCGCCGGCGGATCGCCCGCGCGCCAGGAGCCGAGGTGGAAGTCGTAGCCCAGCTCGCGCGAGCGCACCAGGATCTCCGCGTCCGAGCGCAGCGACACGCTGCCCACCGGCGTGTGGGGAAGGGAGCGCCGGATGGCCTTGAGGGCCGCGGGCGAGCTCTCCGGGCCCAGCTCGATCAGCGCCCCCTCGAAGGACTCCCCGGGCAGGCGCCGGACGGAGGCGGGAGTGGCCGGGAAGAACGCGTACTCCAGACCGTCCGCGTCCCCGGCGTGGAGGTTCTTCTTCAGGTTGGACCCGCTGAAGACCGCCACCCGCGCCCTCACGTCACTCGCCCACCATCACCGGCCGCTTCTGCTCGATGATCACGCCGTTGATGCCGACCGCGCGGAAGACCACGAGCTGGCGCCCGGGCTTCTCCGCCGAGAGCTGGATGAACTCGTTGAAGGCGCCGTCGGGAGCGACGTCGACGCGCTGGCCGTTGACGGTCAGCGTCGTTCCCGGCTCCGTGCGTCCGCGCACCTGCAAAATGCTCTGCCGGACCTCCAGGGAATCGATGACGAGGGCGGGCGGAGGGCCGCCGCCCGACCCCATCCCCTGCGGGCGGGCCACGGTGAAGCGCGCGAAGTCCGAGAAGCTTCCCTCCACTCCCTCCTTGTCCAGCGCCGCCACCCGCCAGTAGTACTTCCCCACTTCCAGGCCGCGTACCTCCACCGAGCTCTCCGTGATGCCCGAGCGATCCACCAGGGGCCGGTTGAAGTACGCGTTGTAGTCGAGCATGACGTGGTAGCTGGCGGCGCCCGGGACGGGCTTCCACACCAGCAGGGTGGTCGCGCGCGCCGGGTCCTGGTAGGTGATCTCGGTCTGGTGCTGGGGGGCGAGCAGCGCGGGCACCTGGGGCAGGACCTGGGTGGCCCCCGCCTTGCCCGCGGCGTCCACCTTGACCTGGGTGTTGGCCTCGAGCTGGAGGGTCTCCCCCGTCTTGGTCTCCACGCGGGCGGTGCCCGTGTAGATCTTGACGTTGCTCTCGCCCGATTCCTGCACGGCCACGCCGCCCGCCGCCGCCTCCCGCGTGGTGGTGCGCAGGGTGGGGGTGGAGATCTCGCGCTCGGCGCCGGCCGCGGTCGGCCGCGGGGCGTTGAACTGCACCTCGCCCGACGAGATGTGCCAGGCCACGCGACGGCGCTTGGTCGAGGGGTCCTCCGAGGTCTCCTCGATGGTGATGAGGCTGTCCGGCCGCACGTGCACGAGGGTGCCGTCGAAGAACGTGATCTCCGCCGCCGCGCCCGGGCCGGTGCGCACCAGGTCGCTCTTGCGGAGGACCATCGAGCGATCGGCGTTGACCCACTCGAACGTCCCCACCGCCTTCACCTTGACGTTGCCCTCGATGGTGCTGAAGTGCGCGCTGGTGACCGTCGCCGGCGGCGCCGTGGTGGGCGGCTGCGCACCGGTCCCGGTGCGCCCCCAGTACACGTAGGCCGCCCCTCCCCCGACCAGGGCCAGGACCAGGATGCCGATGGCGATGGACCGGTAGGAGACGGTGAACCAGTCGATGACGTCGTCCTGGTTCTTCTGTCGTCTCCTGTCGGGTGCTGGCATGCCGAAAACCCCTCACCGCGAGCGACTTAGGGTGCGCGGCATTATAGTCGCTCGCCGCGGGCGGTCGCAAACGCGGGCGCGCGGATGGCCGAGGGTTGCCGCCCCCGCAAGTGGTGGATAGAATCGCAGTTTCGCTCCTCCACCTCTGAGGGGCGCATCACGGAGAGAGCATGGCCCTCGGCTTCATGCGCCGCCACAAGCGGTGGCTCTACGTCTTCCTGTGGGTGGTGGTCGCCGCCTTCATCATCGCCTACATCCCCGCCTTGACCGGCATGGGCATCAACGACCGGGGGGCGGGCGCCACCCTCGTCGAGGTCGGCACCCTTCCCATCACCGTGGCCGAGTACCAGAAGGCCTACCTCCGGCAGCGCGAGTATTTCCAGAGCCTGTACCAGCGCCCTCTCGACAACGAGATGGTGAAGCGGCTCGGCCTCGAGGAGCAGACGCTGCAGGCCCTGATCGACGACCGCGTGATGCAGCTGGAGGCGCGCCGCCTCGGCATCTCCGTCGACGACGAGACCGTCCGCCAGCGCCTGGCCACCTCTCCCGAGTTCCAGGTCGACGGGCGCTTCATGGGCGGGGACGAGATCCGCCGCCGCCTGGAGATGAGGGGGATCAGCGTGGCCGACTTCGAGCAGGACCTCCGCAAGAGCATCCTGCGCGAGAGGCTGTCTTCGCTGATCACGGACGGCGTGATGGTGAGCGCGCGGGAGGCGGAGGAGGAGTACCGGCGCCGCAACGAGCAGGTCAAGGCCGAGTACGTGCGCGTCGCCGACGCTCCCGGCCTGACCGTCACCGACGACGAGGTGAAGGCGAAGTTCGAGGCGGGCAAGGAGCGCTATGCCTACCCCGAGCGGCGCACCGTCGAGTACCTCCTCCTGGACGTGCCGCGCCTGCAGTCGCGGGTGACGGTCACGGAGGCGGAGGAGCGCGAGTACTACGAGGCGCACCAGGACGAGTTCAAGCAGGACGAGCAGGTGTGCGCGACCCACATCCTGGTGAAGGTCAAGGTCACGCCGGAGGCCACGGAGGGGCACGCGGACGAGGAGGCGAAGAAGCTCGCGCAGTCCGCGCTCGACCAGGCCCGGGCGGGGGGCGACTTCGCGGCCCTGGCCAAGAAGATGTCGGAGGACCAGGGATCGGCGCCCCAGGGCGGCGATCTCGGCTGCTTCCCGCGCGGGCGCATGGTGCCGGAGTTCGAGAACGCGGCCTTCGCGCTCAAGCCCGGGGAGATCTCCGACCTCGTGAAGACGCAGTACGGCTATCACGTCATCCGGCTGACTTCACGGCGCGAGGAGACGGTGCCGGCCCTGGCCCAGGTGAAGGACCGCATCCATCAGACCCTGACCGGCCAGCGCGTGCGCGCCCTCATGGACGAGCAGGTGCAGGGCCTGGCCGACGTCCTGCGCCACGGCAAGAGCCTGGAGGACGCGGCGCGGGAGCGTGGCTTCCTGCGGCAGATCAGCAAGCCGCTCGCGCGCGGCGAGACCACCCAGCCCCTGGCCAGCCCCGCCCTTGTCGCGCGCGCCTTCGAGCTCAAGAAAGGCGAGACGGAGCCGGAGCCCTTCCAGGTCCCCGGTGGCTACGCCTTCATCGCGCTCGCCGAGATCCAGGCTCCGCGGCCGGCGAAGCTCGAGGAGGTCAAGGACCGCGTCCGGACCGACCTGCTGCAGGACAAGACGCAGGCGGCCTCCCGCGAGACGGCGGCCGAGCTCAAGCGCCGCGCCGAGACCTCCGGCCTCGAGAAGGCCGCCGCCTCCCTCCAGCTCGTGCGCAAGGAGACGCCGAACCTGGTGGCGCGCGGCCAGCCCATGGGCGACCTCGGGACCAGCCCCGCCCTCGACGAGGCCGCCTTCGCGCTTCCCGAGGGGACGCTCTCCGACCCCGTCCGCATCCCGGGCGGGTGGGCCCTGGTGCGGGTGACGGAGAAGAAGGCGGTGGATCCCGCCGCCTTCGAGAAGGAGAAGCCGGCCCTCATCGCCTCCCTGCGCCAGGAGCGCAAGGAGGAGCTCTTCCGCGCCTTCATGCAGGAGGCGCGCAAACGCGTGACCGTCCAGCGCAACGCGGACGCCTTCAAGCGCGTGATGGCGAGCTGACCATGCACGTCGAGCTGCGCAAGTCGGGCGACGTCGTCATCGTGGACCTGGAGGGCAAGCTCAGCGCGGGGCTGGGGGACCAGATCCTGCGCGACACCATCGACGAGCTCCTGGGCGAGAGCTGGAAGAAGATCCTCCTCAACCTCTCGAAGATCTCCTTCATGGACAGCGCCGGCCTCGGTGAGCTGGTGAGCGGCCTCAAGACGTCGCGGAACCTCGGGGCCTCCCTGAAGATCCTCAACGTGAGCCCGCGCGTCCAGCAGTCGCTCTACATCAGCCGGCTGCTGCCGATCTTCGAGATCTTCGAGGAGGAGCAGGCGGCCCTGGCGAGTTTCACGACCTAGACAATTCAGGGGGGTGATCCGTGCGCAGGCACCCCCCTGCGCCTTCGGCTACCCCCCTCCCGCTACGCGCCGCAGTGAATGCGGCGCTCCGCTTGCTTGCCCAGGCGTTGGGCGCAGCCCGCGGGCTCTACTCTTCGGGGGCGAGGCTGACCGTGATGGGGTCGCTGGCGGTGACTTTCAGCTCGACGGAGCACTCGGGGCAGTTGATGCTCTCCCCGACGTCCAGCTCGTACCCTTCCAGCTCGAGGTCGGATTCGCACTCCGGGCACTTGGCCATAGATCTCAGCCCCCCTGCTCGCGCCATTCTAAACGCGTCCGACCGCCTTCGCCGCCGCCTTCTTCACCGGCGCCGGGCGATCACGTAGCGCGCGAGGTCGCGCAGGGGCTCGGCCCGGGGGCCGAAGCCGCGCAGGGCATCCACGCTCGTCGCCACCAGCTCCGCGGCCAGCTCGCGCGCGCCCTCCACGCCGGAGAACGACACGAAGGTCGTCTTCTTCAGGTCCTGCCCGACGTCCTTCCCCGCGTCCCCCGCCTCTCCGGCGACGTCGATGAGGTCGTCGACGATCTGGAAGGCCAGGCCCAGGTTCTTGGCGTAGGCGGTGACGGCGGCGGTCTCGGCGGCGGTGGCGCGGGCCCCCGCCGCCCCCAGGGCGGCCGCGCAGGTGAAGAGGGCGCCCGTCTTCCGGCTGTGGATGAACTCCAGGGTCTGGAAATCGATGGCGCGGTCCGTCATGCGCAGGTCCTCGCTCTGGCCCGCGATCATGCCGTCGAGGCCGACGGCGCGCGCGAGGTCGCGGGCGAGGGCGTGCCGCAGGGCGGGGTCGGGCCCCTCCGGCCACCCCTCGGCCAGGATCTCGTAGGCGCGGTTGAGGAGGGCGAAGGCGGCCAGGATCGCGGTGGCCTCCCCGTGGGCGACGTGACAGGCCGGCCGTCCGCGGCGTGCGCGCGCGTCGTCCATCGAGGGGAGGTCGTCGAGGATGAGGCTCGACGTGTGGACCATCTCGATCGCGCAGGCGGCAGGGAGGACGCGCCGCGGATCGGCCCGGAACACCTCCGCCACCATCAGGGAGACGATCGGGCGCAGGCGCTTGGCGGGAGCGAAGAGGCTGTCCTCCAGGGCGGCCTCCACCGCGGGGGCGCGTCCGGATCCGGTCAGGCGCCGGAGCGCCTCCTCGACCTGGCGCCGCCGCTCCTCGAGCGCGGTCTCCAGGGGGACGAAGCTCTCGCCGGGCGGCATCGGAGGCGATGGTACGCCGAGAGCGAATAGAATCGTGCCTGCCCCGAAGGGCGTGGATCGAAATGGACTATCGCGAGGCCGGAGTCGACATCTCCGCCGCCGACCGGGCCAAGGACCGGATCAAGGCCCTGGCCCGCGGCACGTTCAACCCGGGCGTGCTCTCGGAGATCGGCTCCTTCGGGGGGATGTTCCGGCCCGACCTCTCGGGCTACCGCGAGCCCGTGCTCGTCTCCTCCACGGACAGCGTCGGCACCAAGATCAAGGTGGCCACCCTGGCCGGGGTCCACGACACCGTGGGCTACGACATCGTCGCCCACTGCGTGAACGACATCCTGGTGCAGGGGGCGGTGCCTCTGTTCTTCCTCGACTACCTCGCCGTCGGCAAGATCGACGTGGAGCGCGTGGAGGCGATCGTGCGCGGAGTGGCCCGCGGCTGCTCCGAGCTCGGCTGCCCGCTCGTGGGCGGGGAGACGGCCCAGATGCCGGACGTCTACGCCCCCGACGACTACGACCTCGCCGGCTTCATCGTGGGCATCGTCGAGCGGGACAAGGCCCTCACCGGGAAGGCCGTGCGCGAAGGGGACGTCCTGCTCGGCCTTCCTTCCGCCGGCCTCCACACCAACGGCTACACGCTCGCGCGCAAGGTGCTGTTCGACGCCGTGGGATACGCGGTCAGCACCCACGTGCCCGAGCTCGGCACCACCGTGGGGGCGGCCCTGCTCGCTCCCCACCGGCCGTACCTGTCCGCGCTCGAGCCCCTCCTCGAGAGGGGGAAGGTGCGCGCGCTCGTCCACATCACGGGCGGGGGCTTCCCCGGCAACATCCCGCGCGTCCTGCCGGACGGGCTCGGCGCGCGCGTGCACAAGGGGTCCTGGGCCGTGCCCCCCCTGTTCCGCCTCATCCAGAAGGGCGGCGCGGTGACGGAGGAGGAGATGTACCGCACCTTCAACATGGGCATCGGCATGGTCGTGATCGTGGGGCCCGAGGACCACCACGACGTCGAGCACTCCCTCGAGCGCCGCGGCGAGACGAGCTTCGTGATCGGGTCGGTGGTGAAGGGCTCGGGCGTCGTCCTGGAATGAAACGGCTCGGTGTCCTCATCAGCGGCCGGGGCTCCAACCTCCAGGCCCTCATCGATGCCCAGCGGGCGGGCACTCTCGGGGGAGAGATCGCGGTCGTGATCTCGAACGTGGAGAGCGCGCCGGGGCTGGAGCGGGCCCGGGCCGCCGGTCTCCCCGCGGTGAGCTGCGCGCACCAGGGCCGCCCGCGGGAAGACCACGACCGGGAGATGGTCGCGCTCCTGCGCCGGCATGCCGTCGACCTCGTCTGCCTGGCCGGCTACATGCGCCTGCTCTCCCCCGTCTTCCTCGAGGCGTTCCGGGGGCGGATCCTCAACGTGCATCCCTCGCTCCTGCCCGCCTTCCCCGGCCGCGACGCCCAGCGGCAGGCCTGGGAGCACGGGGTGAAGGTGAGCGGGGCGACCGTGCACCTGGTCGAGGCCGGCCTCGACAGCGGGCCCATCCTGCTGCAGGAGGCGGTCCCGGTGGCCGAGGACGACACCGTCGAGCGGCTCTCCGCGCGCATCCTCGAGGCCGAGCATCGCCTCTATCCGCGGGCGGTGCGCATCGTGCTCGACGGCGGGTATCGCGTGGACGGACGGCGCGTGCGCCTGGTCACGGGGGGTTGATGGGACCGGGTGACTTCGAGGTCCTGACCAGGGGCTGCGTCGACGTGGTGACTCCGGCTTCCCTGCGGGAGAAGCTCGCGCGCGGGAAGCCCCTCACGGTCAAGGTCGGCTTCGATCCCACCGCCCCCGACATCCACCTCGGCCACACCGTCCTCATGCGGAAGATGAGGCACTTCCAGGAGGCCGGGCACCGGGTGGTGTTCGTCATCGGCGACTTCACGGGGATGATCGGCGACCCCACCGGCAAGTCGAAGACGCGCCCGCCCCTCACCCGGGAGGAGATCGAGGCCAACGCGGAGACGTACAAGAAGCAGGCCTTCAAGATCCTCGACCCCGAGAAGACGGAGACGCGCTTCAACCGCGAATGGCTGGGGGCCCTCGGGTCCGACGGCATCGTCCGCCTCACCGCCACCTACAACGTGGCGCGCATGCTGGAGCGCCGCGACTTCCGCCAGCGCTACGACGCCGGCCAGCCCATCTCCGTCCACGAGTTCCTCTATCCGCTGGCCCAGGCCTACGACTCGGTGGCCCTGGAGGCGGACGTCGAGCTGGGGGGGACGGACCAGCTCTTCAACCTCAACGTCGGGCGCGACATCATGCCCGCCTACTCTCTCGAGCCGCAGGTCGTCATGACCACGCCGCTCCTCGAGGGCACCGACGGCGTCGAGAAGATGTCGAAGAGCCTGGGCAACTACATCGGGGTGGCGGAGAGCGCGGACACGATGTTCGCGAAGGTGCTGTCCATCTCCGACGAGCTCATGTGGCGCTACTACCTGCTGCTGACCGACCTCACCCCGGCGGAGATCGACAAGGAGAAGGGACGCGGGAAGCCGATGGATTCCAAGCTCGCGCTCGCCCGCCGGATCGTGGCCGACTTCCACGGCGCCTCGGCCGCGGAAGAGGCGGAGGCGGAGTGGCGGCGCGTGCATCAGGCGCGCCAGGCGCCTTCCGAGATGCCGGAGAAGACGATCGACCTCGGCCGCCACAAGTGGCGCGAGCTGCTGGCGGCCCTCGGCCTGGCCTCCTCCAAGAGCGAGGCCGAGCGCCTGCTCCGGCAGCGCGCGGTCAAGAAGGACGGCGTAGTGGTCGACGGAGGGGCCGAGATCGAGACCAGAGCGGGCGAGACCTTCGTCGTTTCGGTGGGGGCGTCCCGATTCGTGCGCGTCCGCGTCGGAGGCGCATAGACCCAAAGGTCCAGGGGCCGCTCTTGACATCCGGTCCGGGGGTTGGCTAGTATTGGGGTTCGCCGGGTCGGTTCCGGACGCGCTCCCTGGGGTCGGTCACGCCGGTCGCACCCACCCTCAGACGACGCTGGACGAGACGCTCGGACGGCCGGACGATCGAAAAACGCTTGACACGTAAAGGCGCTTTCGATATTCTGGTAGGGTTCCCCTAAACGGGATGGCTCTTTGAAAACTAGGTGACGCGCACACAAATCCGAAGCGAGGTTCAGCCGAAGGACTAGTCGTATCTTTTCAGTTCACGGTCTCGTCGGGGGTTCCCTCAAGCGGCGCCGCGAAAGCGGCGCTCTTCAGCAAGACCTCCCGCCGACGGCCAGTTTTTAACTGGAGAGTTTGATCCTGGCTCAGAATCAACGCTGGCGGCGTGCCTAACACATGCAAGTCGAGCGCGAAAGCGGGGCAACTCGCAAGTAGAGCGGCGAACGGGTGAGTAACGCGTGGGTAATCTACCTTCGAGTGGGGAATAACAGCGGGAAACTGCTGCTAATACCGCATGACATCGCCGGGCCTCTGGCCTGGCGATCAAAGCCGGGGACCGCAAGGCCTGGCGCTTGAAGAGGAGCCCGCGTCCGATTAGCTAGTTGGCGGGGTAACGGCCCACCAAGGCGACGATCGGTAGCCGGCCTGAGAGGGCGGACGGCCACACTGGGACTGAGACACGGCCCAGACTCCTACGGGAGGCAGCAGTGGGGAATTGTTCGCAATGGGCGCAAGCCTGACGACGCAACGCCGCGTGGAGGATGAAGACCTTCGGGTCGTA
>JBGPBV010000016.1:0-77261 GCA_041481445.1 Vicinamibacteria bacterium | reverse complement strand
GGGATCATGGCCGTGGGCCTGGGCCTGGGAGGGGAGGCGGCGACGTTCGGCGCCTTGCTCCACATGACGTATCACACCTTCGCGAAGCCACTGGCCTTCTTCTCGGCGGGCACGCTGGCGCAGCTCCATCGTTCCTCCGACTTCGACGACATCGGCAGCGGCAGCCTGGGCCGCACCCCGGTGGCCAGCGCGCTGTTCGTCGTGGCCGCCGTGATGATGACGGGGTCCCCTCCCTTCGGCATGTTCTTCAGCGAGATGACGATCCTCCGGGCCGGCTTCCTGGGCCCCCACGTGGTGGCGGTGCCGTTCTTCCTGGCCTGCCTGGTGCTCCTCTTCTGCGGGTTCTTCTACCAGGTGGGCCGTCTCGTCCTGGGAGAGCAGCCGGGCTCCTCCGCGCGGCCGCCCGATCCCGAGAGGTTCGACGTGGGAACCATCACCACGATCCTGGCCGCCGTGATCGCCGTGGTCTCCGCCTTCTACCTGCCGCCAGGCCTGCTGGAGCTGATCCACTCCGCGGTCCGCGTGGTGGAGGGCGGCGCGTGACCGCCGCCCGCGACGTCCTGCGGGGCCGGCTGGGTCTCGAGGGGCTGGCCGAGTTGCGGCCCGGCGAGTTCGTGGCCGAGGTCCCGCTCGCGCGTCTTCCGGAGACGGCCGATCGCGCCATGGCCGCCGGCCTGCGCCTGGCCTCGCTGTTCGGCAGCGACGAGGGCGAGGGCGGTTTCGCCGTCCATCACCTCTGGGCGACCACCGACCCTCCGGGGTTCGTGCGCCTCTGGGCGCCCGTGGCACGCGAGGCCCCTCGCTTCCCTTCGATCGCGGCGAAGTACCCCGTGGCCAATTGGTTCGAGCGCGAGGTCATGGACTACTTCGGCCTCGTGCCCGAGGGCCATCCCAACCGGAGCCGTGTGGCTCTTCACGACGACTGGCCGGAGAACGTCTGGCCGCTCCGGAAGGATCTCGACGACCGCCAGGTCGTCCCGCGCGTCGGGGGACAGGCCCGTCCCTATCGGCCGGTGACGGGAGAGGGCGTGTTCCATGTCCCGGTCGGACCGGTCCACGCGGGCATCATCGAGCCCGGTCACTTCCGGTTCGGCGTCGCCGGCGAGCCGATCCTCTACCTGCAGGTCCGGCTGTTCTACACGCACAAGGGCACGGAGAAGCGCTTCGAGCGACTGCCCTGGCGGCACGGCCTCTTCCTCGCGGAATCGATCTCCGGCGACACGGCCGTCGGGCACGCCCTGGCCTTTGCGCACGCGATCGAGCGGCTCGCCGGAGTCGAGCCGCCGCCGCGGGCACGACACCTGCGCGTCGTCCTCCTCGAGCTCGAGCGCGTCTACAACCACGTCGCCGACATCGCCGGCATCGCCACCGACGTGGCGTTCACGGTTCCCGCCGCGCGCGCCCAGATCCTGCGCGAGGGGCTCGTCAGCATGCAGGAGCGCCTGTTCGGCTCACGCACGCTGCGCGGCACCGTCGCCCTCGGGGGCGTGAAGTGCGACCTCGCCCTCGGCCGCCGCCGCGAGATCCTGCTGGAGCTCGAGGGGCTGCAGCGCGAGTTCGACGATCTGGTGACGCTGCTCGTCGACTCCGGCAATTTCACGGACCGCGTCGACGGGACGGGCATCCTGCCGACGCACGTCGCCCGGGACTTCGGCGTCGTCGGCCTGGCCGGGCGGGCGTCCGGCCTCGACCTCGACCTCCGGCGCGACCAGCCTCATGACGCCTACGCGGGGCTGCGCTTCGTCGTCCCCGTCGAGGAGGGAGGAGACGTCCGCGCCCGCTTCATGATCCGCGCGCGCGAGGTGGAGCAGTCCCTGGACATCCTCCGCCACGTGCTCGAGGACCTGCCCGAGGGGGGGGTGTCGAGCCCGTTGCCGGACGCGCTGCCGCCTTCCTCCTCGGCCGTCGGCTGGGCCGAAGGCTGGCGCGGCGAGTGCCTGCACTGGGTCCAGACGGATGGAGAGGGACGCCTCCGCCGGGTCAAGGTGACGGATCCGAGCTTCAAGAACTGGCAGGGGCTCGCGCACGCGGTGCCCGGCAACATCCTTCCCGACTTTCCGGTGATCAACAAGAGCTTCAACCTGTCCTATTCCGGCAACGACCTCTAGGAGGAGACGTGTTCCGCATCCTGTCGAAGAGCCTCAAGACCGGAGTGGTGACGAAGGCGGACCCGTTCCGAGCCAGGCCGCCGTTCGGTTTCCCCGTGATCGATTTCGCCCGCTGTACCGCCTGCGAGCAGTGCGCGCGCGCCTGCCCCACGGGCGCCATCCAGCTCAAGGCGCCCGCCCCCGACCGCCGGCAGCTCTCGCTGTCCTATGCCGCCTGCATCCAGTGCCGTGAGTGCGTGGACGCGTGTCCGCCGCAAGTGGTGGCCTCCGGACACGACGTCGACGTCGCCGCCTACACCCGCGAGCAGCTCACGCAGACCGCGTCGTTCGAAGTGGACGGCACGGGCCTCGCCCGGTTCACGCACATGGAGGTTCAACCCGGTCCCGGGCTCGGGGAGTCCGCGGCTCGCCTCCGCGCGCGGATCCATGGGTTGCTGGGACGCTCGCTTCACGTCCGCGAGGTGGACGCCGGGAGCTGCAACGGTTGCGAGCTCGAGATCACGGCCACCGCGAATCCGGTCTTCGACCTCGAACGCTTTGGCATCCATTTCGTGGCCAGCCCACGGCACGCGGACCTCCTCCTCGTCACCGGCCCCGTCACGCGGAACATGGAGATCGCGCTCGTGAGGACCTACGAAGCGGCGCCGGAGCCGCGGGTCGTCGTCGCCGTGGGCGCCTGCGGATGCAGTGGCGGGATCTTCGGTGAAGGCACCTATGCCTCCATCGGAGGCGTCGACCACGTGCTCCCGGTCGATGTCTACGTTCCGGGGTGCCCGCCGCGGCCGCAGGCGATCCTCAACGGACTGCTCGTGGCGATGGGAGTGCGGCAGGCGCGCCTGGACCCCAGGGCACCCGCGGCTTCCCCCGCGCCCTCGGTCACGCCGAGACCGGCGCTGCCGCGCGCCCCGGTCCTGGCCCTCGCCCGCGACGCCCCCGAGCGCTGAGGGAGCGGCGGCCGAGCGGCGAGCACGGCGTTCGTAGCTCCCGCGATTGATCAAAGAGAAACGCACACCCCCTCTACCGCGGTGAGCGGCCCGGTGATCCTCGTCGGCCACTCCTACGGCGGTGCGGTGATTACCGAAGCCGGGTAGGATGCAGAGGTGGCGGGATTCGTGTATGTCGCCGCCTTCGCGCCCGACGTAGCGCACAAGCACTCGATCGTGGGACGCCTGCGAATGGGTGCGCGCTCTACTCTGTTCCTGCACCATGGTGGTGCGACCAGAAAGAGGTCCGTGCCGGTCAAGTGAGGGCGCAAAGGAACGACCATGAGCGGCAAGCCTGAGCTCGCCGGGCAGACTGTCGTCGTGATCGGCGGCAGCTCGGGCATCGGCCTCGAGACGGCCCGGCGCGCCCGCGCCGAGGGAGCCGACGTGATCCTCACCGCGCGCGACCCGGATCGCCTGCACCGCGCCGGCCTCGAGCTTGGGGCCCGCATCACCGCCTTCGACGCCACCGACTTCGAACGGCTCGGGAGGTTCTTCCACGAGCTGCCCAGGCCGATCGACCACGTGCTGGTCACGGGCCCCGGTCCCTACTACGCGCCGCTGGCGGCGTTCGACGTGGAAGCGGCACGCCGGGACGTGGACGCCCATCTCTTGCTGCCGCTGCAGGTCGCCCGGAACGCCGCGAGCAAGGTTCGTCCGGGAGGGACCCTGCTCTTCATGGGCGGCACCGGTGGCCGCCGCCCGGCGGCGGGACTCGCGTTCATCTCGGCTCTCACCGCCGCGCTTCCCGCCCTGACGAAGAACCTCGCGCTCGAGCTCGCACCCGTCCGAGTCAACCTCATCGCCGCCGGCTTCGTGGACACACCGTTGTCGGCATCGCTCCTCGGCGATCAGCTCGAAGACCGCCGCAATCAGCTCCGCGCCACGCTTCCCATCCGGCGTGTCGTCGGACCGGCCGACGTCGCCGCGCTCGCCGTACACATCATGATCAACACCGCCCTCACGGGCGCGACCTACGACATCGACGGCGGGCAGCAGCTCGTGGCCGGCTAGCGCTAGCGGAGCGGGCCACCGTCGCGACCGGGACGAAGGTATCGACGACACCTTCGTCCAATGGAACATTGGGCTCGCGGGGCCATCGTGTCCGGCGTCTTCGCGCCGCTGGCGACGGTAGTTCAAAGGCCGTGCGGTGGACGGCGCGGCTGAGGTGCGCGTCATCCACCGCCAACGCAGTTCCTGTCAACGACTTCCCGCAACATCGAGCGTCGCGTGTCCTGGTATCATGTGCGTGGAAGACATCGGAGTGAAGTGTGGACGACACCTTTGATGTGACCTTGCGGACGGCCGTGTATCGGCATTTCGCGACCACGGGTCAGTCTCCAACGCTGGATGCCATGCGCGAGGCGGTCGGCGCCACGAGCGAGCAAGTCCGGGACGGGTATCGCCGGCTGTACGCCAAACGAATGCTCTTGCCCGCTGGCGATTTCGCATCCATTCGGATGGCACCGCCGTTTTCCGGCGTCCCCACCCAGCATCGGGCGACGGTGAACGCAGCGGAGTACTTCGCAAACTGCGCGTGGGACGCGTTCGGTGTCGTCGCCGCGCTGGGCGGGACCGGTAGCGTTCTCTCCCGTTGCGAGCAGACACTCGAACCGCTTGTCCTTCATCTGACCCCGGACGGGCCGCCGTCTTCGGGATGGCGGTTCCACTGCGTCGTTCCCGCGTCGAAATGGTGGAACGACATCGTGTTCACTTGAAGCCTGATGCTGTTCTTCCGGTCGGAAGAGGCATTGAACGACTGGTGCACCGCGCTCCAACAGCCGCGGCGCCCCACGGCGACGCTTCCACAGCTCTGGCAGATGGCCATGGCGTGGTATTCGAACCGTCTGAGCCCCCAAGCGCATCGGCCTGACGCGAGCGAGATCAGGCAGATCTTCGCGCGGATCGGCCTGACGGACACGTTCTGGGATCCCCAGGCCGACAGGTTCTGAGCTTGACCTCCGCCGCACAGGCGGTGGAGCGATACGAGAGTGTCGTCGATACCTTAGTCTAATGGATCGGACGTTGCGCGTCTGGTTTCATGTGTGTGGAGGACATCGCAATGAAGCCACTCGAACGACCGGCCCACCGCGTGGCACACCGAATCGGCACCGTCATGTTCATGGTGATGGTGATCGGGCTGCCGACGGGGACGGCGGCCGTGGCCGCGGGCGGCAACGACAGCGCCATCCGTCCCTTCCAGGTCCACGTTCCGGAAGAGACGCTCGTCGACCTCCGGCGGCGCCTGGCCGCGACCCGGTGGCCCGACCAGGAAACGGTTACGGATCAATCGCAGGGCGTCCAGTCGGCGACGATGAAGGAGCTGGTGCGCTACTGGCAGACCGACTACGACTGGCGGAAGGCGGAGGCAAAGCTCAATGCCTTGCCCCAGTTCGTGACGACGATCGATGGGCTGGACATCCATTTCATTCACGTTCGTTCGAAAGACAAGAATGCCTTGCCGCTCATCGTCACGCACGGATGGCCTGGCTCGATCATCGAGGAGCTGAAGATCATCGATCTCCTCACCAATCCCACGGCACATGGCGGGAGCGCGTCGGACGCGTTCGATGTGGTGATTCCGTCCATGCCGGGCTACGGGTTTTCAGGCAAACCGACCACGGCCGGCTGGAACACCGACCGCATCGCCCGCGCCTGGGACACGTTGATGAAGCGCCTGGGCTACACGCGCTACGTGTCGCAGGGCGGCGACTGGGGCGCGAAAGTCTCGGAGGCGCTGGCGCGCCAGGCGCCGCCGGGCCTGCTGGGCATCCACATGAACCTGCTCTTGAACATCCCGCCGGAGATCTCGCGGGCGGTCGCCACGCACGACCCGGCGCCAGCCGGACTATCCGAGAAGGAGAAGGCCGCTTTCGATCAACGCAGTGCCCTGGCTCTGGCCTATCTCGCCATGCAGGCCACGCGCCCGCAGACCATAGGCTACAGCCTCGCGGAGACCCCCGCCGGCCTCGCCGCCTGGATGCTCGATCACGACCCGCACTCCTATGAGCAAATCGCGCACGCCTTCGAAGGACACCCCGAGGGCGAACTGACGCGAGACGAGATCCTCGACAACATCACGCTCTACTGGGTCACCAACACGGGCGCGTCCGCCGCGCGGCTCTACTGGGAGAACGCGCGCCTCGTTTACAAGGGGGACGTCACCGTTCCCACGGCATTCACGGTCTTCGCCGGCGAGATCTGGCGTGCGCCACGAACCTGGGTGGAGAGAACGTACCGCAACCTGATCTACTTCCATGAGGTGGACAAGGGCCGTCACTTCGCGGCCTGGGAGCAGCCGCAGCTGTTCTCCGAAGAGGTCCGGGCGGCGTTCCGGTCGTTGCGGTAGGAGTCGCCATGGCTCTCGAGACCCTCACGGTGCGCCAGCAAGGGGCCGTTCTGTTCGTTGCCATTGCGGCCCCGCCCACGAACCTCCTCGGGCCCGAAATGGTCCGCGATCTGGTGTCCCTGATTCAGCGGGCCGAGGCCGACGACGCGGTCCGGGTGCTCGTGTTCACGAGCGCCGACCCCGACTATTTCATTTCACACGTCGATGTGACGCGGATAGGCGAGTACCGGCAGGAGGCGGCGAAGCTGACCGGCGAAGCGTCGATCGGCCTCCTGTTTCGCCACCTGAGCGCAAGCCGCTTCGTCACCATCGCCCAGATCGAGGGACGCGTGCGCGGCGCGGGCAGCGAGTTCGTGCTGGCGGTGCGACATGCGCTTTGCCGCGCGAGAGTCGGCGATTTTCGGGCAGCCGGAGCAGGCATTCGGCCTGATCCCCGGCGCGGGCGGTGTCCAGCACTTGACGCGTCTCATGGGCCGCGGGCGGGCGCTCGAAGTCATGTTGAGCGCGGAGGATTGCGACGCGGACCTGGCGGAACGGTACGGCTGGATCAACCGGGCGTTGCCCGCCAGCGCTCTCGGCGATTTCGTGCGATCGCTCGCGCAACGGATCGCCGGGTTTCCGGCCGCCGGCCCGGTCGCGCTCAAGGACCGGATCAATGCCATCGCGCTTGCTCCGGCCGAGGACTTCCGTCGCGATTCCGAGCTCTTCGGCGAGGGCGCGTGCAGCCCCGAGACGCAAGGCCGGTTCGGGGCCGCGATGGAGCGCGGCTTCCCAGACGCGGGACGCGGAGCTGGCGCTGGCCCGGATGGTGGGCGACCTGACTCAGTAGGGTGCGAACGGCGAGTCCGACGCGAGGAATGCCGCCGCGTGCCGGGTGAAGGAGTCGTGAAACTGGAAGAGGGAACCGTGTCCGGAGTCCGGGTACGCGAGAAGTACGGCGTTCGGAAGGTTCTCGGCCAACCGATAGGAGTTCGCGACGGGAATCATTTCGTCGTAGATGCCATTGACGACGAGGGTGGGCTGAAGGATGCCCTCGAGATCGCCGAAGCGGGTCCCCGTAGACTGCTCCCACTCACGGAACGCCGCCATCTGCGCGGCGGCGACGGCCGGTCCGGATGCGGTGTCGAGGTCCTCGCTTCGTTGTGCCAGCCTCTCGATGAACGCCCCGCCGGCCGCCTGGCTCGACGACGTCGGCGCAAAGAAAAGCTTCGGCAACACTGCGTATCCCTTGAGGGTCGGATCACCAAGGTGCCTGGCCAGACTCGGTTTCTCCAGGTGCATGATGTCGTCGCCGCCGCGCGGCGCGGTCCCCACGAGAATCATCCGGCGGAACATCGAGGGGCGGTCCCGCGCCATCTGCTGCGCGACCATTCCGCCGAGCGAGAATCCGAGGACATCACATCTGTCCAACCCCAAGCCGTCCAGGAAGTCCAGCGCATGCGCCGCCATTCCGGCTACCGTGACGGGCACCTTGCCGGTTGACCGCCCTACGCCTGCGCTATCGAACAAGATGACTTCTCGCTCTGTTGCGAGCGGATCAGTCACGGCAGGATCCCAGTTGTCGAGCGTCCCGGTGAAGTGCTGGAGAAACAGCAAGGGACGTGCGGGTCCGCCGCCGAAACGGCGATACGCGTACGTCTCGCTTCTCCCTCGGAGGAGCTGCGTTGGGGCCGTCGTGTTGCTGGCTGCCGTTGTCATCGACATCTCCTGATCTCCTGCTTCAACGGGAGGACTCCTGTCCGAGCACCTTCTCGATGGAGAGCGGCAACGAGCGGACCCGCGTGCTCGTCGCGTGATAGACCGCATTGGCGATTGCGGCCGCCATCCCGGCGATGGCGAGCTCCCCGACCCCCTTTGTTCCGAGGGGGGTCATTGAATCGGGTTGTCCCACGAACAGCACATCGACATCCCGCACGTCCGCGTTCAGCGCCACGACATAGTCGGCCAGCGACGTGTTCACCAGACGACGGTACGGTCCGATACGGTTTCCTCCAGCAGTGCCATGCCGATTCCGCCGGCCATGCCCCCGGTGATCTGACTGCGGGACGTCTTCGGGTTGAGAATCCGGCCTCCATCCACCGCCGACACGACGCGCGCCACGCGGATCGTTCCGAGATCCGGATCGACGTGGACCTCGACGAAGTGCGCGGCATATCCCCCGGCGTGCGCGCGGGCGCCCGTCGACGGCGCCGTGAAGGGGACGAAGCGACCGGCGCGGGCGATCATCGTGACGGGCGAGGTCTCACCCGGCGGCGCGCTCTCTGCTTCAATGGTGATCTCGTCCAGACCGTGCCGCGTGAGTATGGCGGCATATGTTTCGAAGCGCGCGGGATCGTCGGTGATCTGGATGCCTCCGTCCCGAACGGTGATGCCCTCCAATCGACATCCCTCGAGGGGAGACGCCTCGTCGTCGCGGACGCGATTCACGAATGCGCGGACGAGATCGACACAGGCCGCCTGGACGGCGTTGCCGAGTGCGCCCGTCAGTCCGGACCCACCTTCCTGCGGCGCCTTCGGCATCGGGCTATCACCCAGACCGAACTGCACACGCTCGATCGGCACGCCAAGGCAATCCGCCGCGAGCATCGTCATCACGGTGTAGGGGGGGCCCGGCCCGATATCGGTCGCGCCGCTGCGAACGAAGGCCGTTCCATCGCGCCGTATGGATGCGATGGCTTTGCATGGGGGCTGGTACGCGACCAATGCCGCTCGGGCCATGCCGTATCCGACGAGCTGCCCCCCGTTCCTCATCGATCGAGGCTTTGGATTGCGCGCCGACCAGCCGAAGCGTTCCGCACCGCGTCGATAGCAGTCCATCAGCGCATTGCTCGACCACGGCAGGCCGCTCTCCGGATGCACGTGCGCGTGATTCTTCACTCGCAGCTCGATTGGATCGATGCCCAGCGCGTACGAGAGCTCGTCGATGGCCGACTCCAAAGCGAACGAGCCTTCGGCGTCCCACGGAGAGCTCGTAGGCCGCGTTATTGACACGAATATTGGTCTTCACGCCAATCACCTCGTCTCAGCGTTCGGTCAGCGATCGGCTGCCGGCGCCTATGCCCCGGCGTTTCGGGCTTCGACGGCCTTGACGGTGTTTCGAAAGGCCTTTTCCAGGACGCCCTTGCCGACGGTCCCGAGCACGAGGCCGAGCATCCGTCCCCTGAGGTTCTTGCCGTCGCGTACCACGACGGCGTCGATGTCGGTCGTGCCGTTGGGCTGCCGCGTGAAGGTGTAGGTGTGGCCGGAAGCGCCTCCCCACAGGTTGGAGTCGGTCGTCGTGAGGACGACGCGGTTGGGGTCGGACCAGTCGTAGTGCAGGCGTTCCCAGATACCCCCCGATCCCTCGGTGACGTCGGCCTCTTTGGAGGCCTGGTGATGCACCTTGAGGTACTCGTCGGCGCTGTTGCCAAACAGCTTCGAGCGGCCCGGCCCGAAGTCGGTGAGCCCGGCCACGAACTGCTCGGGCGTCACGGTGGTCGTCTGGTGGAGATGGATCGTGGACATGCGTGCTCCTTGCTTGACCCGCCATTCGGAGGCGGCGTCCCGGCAAAGGATGCGCATCCACAGCGCAATCGTCCATCAGACGTTGGTATCGGTTCAGGTGGGATCGATGCCATCGTCCAATAAATCGGACGCCGCCTCGTACGCCACGGGGCAGACCTTCGTCGTGGACGGCGGCCAGATGATCCGCGGACTCGTGCCCGTGGACAACAGAGCCTACGCAGACAAGGCGTGACCGTCGCGACCGATACGAAGGTATCGCCGACACCATCGTCCAATGGAACATCCGGGCCCGCGGGACGATCTTGTCGGTGTCTTCGCGCGCCACCGATCCCCTCGGACCGGCGGGGTGAGCGCCTGAGAAAGGAATCCGACATGACCCATTTCGGACAGACGACGTTCACGGCCGCCGCCGGGGGGCTCTTCGTCCTCGGCGTGCTCGCCGCCAGCGCTCGGGCCGCGGCGCCGCCGTCCGCCGCCGAAAGGGACCCGGCCACGGACGACAAACAGGTCCGGCCATTCCAGTTTCATGCATCCGATGAGGCTCTCGCGGACCTGCGTCGGCGCATCGCCGCAAGCAAGTGGCCGTCGCGGGAAACGGTAACGGATGCATCGCAAGGCGTGCAGCTCGCGACGATGCGAGAGCTCGCGCGCTATTGGCAGACCGATTACGACTGGCGGAAGGCCGAAGCGAGGCTGAACGCCCTGCCGCAGTTCATCACGAACATCGACGGGGTGGACATTCATTTCATCCACGTGCGTTCGAAGCATCCGAGTGCATTGCCGCTCATCGTCACGCATGGGTGGCCAGGCTCGATCATCGAGCAGTTGAAGATCATCGATCCGCTGACGAATCCAACGGCCCATGGCGGAAGTGCATCGGACGCCTTCGACGTCGTGATTCCGTCGTTGCCGGGCCACGGGTTCTCAGGGAAGCCCACCACTCCCGGTTGGGACCCTATTCGCATCGCGCGCGCCTGGACCGTCCTGATGAAGCGCCTCGGCTACACGCGATTCGTGGCCCAGGGGGGCGACTGGGGGAATGCCGTCACCGAGCAGATGGCCCTGCAGGCGCCTCCGGAGCTCCTTGGCATTCACACCAATATGCCGGCCACCGTCCCCGACGACATTGCCAAGGCGCTCTCGTCCGGCGGCGCGGCGCCGGCCGGCCTCTCGGCCGATGAGCGTCATGCGTACGATCAGCTCGACTTCTTCTACAAGAACGGCCTCGGCTACGCCCAGGAGATGAGCCACCGCCCGCAGACGCTGTACGGGATCGACGATTCGCCGATCGGTCTCGCCGCTTGGATGATCGATCACGACGCTAGCAGTTATGCGCTCATCGCGCGCGTCATTGGCGGCCAGAAGGAGGGCCTGACCCGAGACGATATCCTCGACAACGTGACCCTCTACTGGTTGACGAACACGGGGGTCTCGTCGGCTCGTCTCTATTGGGAGAGCAAGCTCGTCTTTTTCGCCCCGAAAGGCATCGCCATCCCGGTTGCCGTCAGCGCCTTTGCCGATGAGCTCTATCAGGCGCCGCGCAGTTGGACAGAGCGGGCCTATCCGAAACTCGTCTACTACAACAAACTCGACAAGGGCGGCCACTTCGCGGCCTGGGAGCAGCCGGAGCTCCTGGTCGCGGATCTCCGCGCGGGATTCAAGTCGCTCCGGTGATCCGGGGAGCCCCGATGACTTCACGTCCGCTGATGACGCTGCGGGTCGTCGTCCCTCCGCCGCAAAGGCTCGGCGCGGTGCCGCATGGAACACGCGTCATCGCGCCGATCACCAGCGGCAGCTTCGACGGCCCGCGGCTGCGCGGCAAGGTCCTGCCGGGCGGAGGGGACTGGACGCTCTTGCGGGCGGACGGCGTGCTGGAGCTCGATCTCAGGATCACGCTGGAGACGGACGACGGCGCCTTGATCAACATGTCGTCGTTCGGCTTCCGTCACGGCTCCGCGGACGTGCTCGCGGCGCTGGCGCGAGGCGAGTCCGTCGATCCGTCCAGGTACTACTTCCGGACCGCGCCACGGTTCGAGACGAGCGCGCCGCAGTACGCCTACCTGAACGGCGTGATCGCCATCGCGTCGGGCGATCGCCGCGCGAACGGACCGATCTATACGATCGAGGAAATCCTCTAGTCATGTTTCGCCGAGACGTGCTCAAGGCCGTGGCGGCCCCTCTCGTTGCCGGGGCCGCGAGCGCCCTGCCGGGACTTGCGCCGAGGGCCGCCGCCGATGGCGCCCCCGCCGCCGCGAAGGGGAGACAGCCCGCCATGAACTCGCGACCACTGATGACGGTGAGGATCACCGCCGCTCCGCCGCAGAAGCTCGGCACGGTGCCCCATGGCACGCGCATCATCGTGCCGGTCACGGGCGGCGACTTCGAAGGCCCGCGACTGCGCGGAAAGATCCTGCCCGGGGGAGGGGACTGGCTGTTGCTGCGCTCCGACGGCGTCCTGGAGCTGGACCTGCGCATCACGCTGGAGACGGACGACCATGGGCTGATCTACATGACGTTCCAGGGGCTCCGTCACGGCCCCCCGGACGCGATCGCCGCCCTCGGGCGTGGAGAGGTCGTCGATCCCGCGCGCTACTACTTCCGAACGGTGCCGAGGTTCGAGACCTCGGCGGAGACGTACGCATTCCTGAATCGCATCATCAGCGTCGGTGTCGGCGAAACGCGCCCGGACGGAGCGGTGCACCGGATCGACGAGATCCTATGACGGGGATCGAGCTCGATCGCCGCCGCTTCATGGGAGCCGCGGCACTGACCGTGGCCGAGCTCGCCATGGGCTCCCCGCTCGCGCAGTCCGCCCAGGCAGCGCCGCGAATGGGCGAGCGCAAGCCGGGAACGAACACGTCGCTCGGCCCGATCCGGCAGGTCGAGGCGGGGCTGCTGAACATGGGGTACGCCGAAGCAGGCCCCAGGAGTGGCCCCGCCGTCGTTCTCCTCCACGGCTGGCCCTACGACATCCACAGCTACGTGGACGTGGCGCCCTTGCTGGCGGCCGAGGGATACCGGGTGATCGTGCCCTTCCTGCGCGGCTATGGCACGACGCGATTCCTTTCCGCCGACACGTTCCGCAACGGCCAGCAGTCGGCGATCGCGGCCGACATCCTCGCCTTGATGGATGCGCTCGGCGTCCAGAAGGCGATCGTCGCCGGCTTCGACTGGGGGGCGCGGACGGCCGACATCATGGCCGCCCTCTGGCCCGAGCGCTGCAAGGGGATCGTGTCGGTCAGCGGCTACCTGATCGTGAACCTGGAGGCCAACCAGCAGCCCCTGCCGCCGAAGGCGGAATGGGGATGGTGGTACCAGTACTACTTCGCGACGGAGCGTGGCCAGCTCGGCTACCGCCGGAACTGGTACGAGTTCAACAAGCTCATCTGGAAGATCGCCTCGCCCAAGTGGGACTTCGACGACGCGACGTACGACCGCACGGCGGCTTCCTTCGACAACCCCGATCACGTCGCGATCGTGATCCACAACTACCGCTGGCGGCTGAGCCTGGCCAAGGGTGAATCCCGATACGAGGACCTGGAGCAGAAGCTGTTCCGGCGTCCCGCCATCACGGTGCCGGCCATCACCATTGGCAGTGATTTCGACGGCGCCGCCGCGGATGGCGCGCCCTATGCCCGGCAGTTCGCCGGCAAGCACGCGCACCGGATCCTCGACGGCATTGGGCACAACGTTCCCCAGGAGGCGCCCGAAGCGTTCGCCCGGGCGGTCATCGACGTCGACGGCATTTGAGAGCCACGAATGAGGAGCATCATGAGAAACGTGATCATCGGACTGGCCGCGCTGCCCGCGATCGGGGCGGCGACGGTGGCCGCCCTGGGCGCGCTGGGGACCAGCGCTCGTCCCGCCCTGGCCGACGAGGGCCGCCTGCCTGACCTCGGCGGCGCGCTCTGCTGGCTCAACTCCGCTCCGCTCAGCAGCGAGTCGCTGCGCGGAAAGGTCGTGCTGGTCGACTTCTGGACGTACACCTGCATAAACTCGCTGCGGCCTCTACCCTACGTTAAGGCCTGGGCAGACAAGTACAAGGATGCAGGGCTCGTCGTGATCGGCGTGCACACGCCCGAATTCTCGTTCGAGAAGGAGCGCGCCAACGTGCAGGAGGCCGTGCGCGGCCTGAAGGTCACCTACCCCGTCGCCATCGACAGCGATTACAGGATCTGGGAGGCCTTTCACAACGCGTACTGGCCGGCGCTGTACTTCATCGATGCCAAGGGCCGCATTCGCCATCACTACTTCGGCGAGGGCCAATACGTCGAGGCCGAGCGCGTCCTGCAGGAGCTCTTGAAGGAGAGCGGAGCGGTCGGCCTGGACGAGAGCACGGTCCGTGTCGCCGGTGACGGCGTCGAAGCCGCGCCCAGCGCGGCGGTGCAGTCGCCCGAGACGTATATCGGCTCCCGCCAGGCTGAGCGATTCGCATCACCCGGGCGGCTGGCCAGCGGCGTCCCCAACACGTACCGCGTACCGGACCGGCTCGCGCGGAACGACTGGGGACTCGTCGGATCGTGGAACGTCGGCCCCGAGAGCGCCTTGCTCGAGACCGCGGGCGGCCGGATCGTCTTCCGGTTCCACAGCCGCGACCTGCACCTCGTGCTGGCTCCGGGGAAGGACGGACGCCCCGTTCGTTTCAAGGTGAGGCTGGACGGCGCCGCGCCCGGCGACGCGCACGGATCCGATTCGGCCCCCGACGGCAGCGGCGAGGTCCGCGAGCCTCGTCTCTACCAGCTCATTCGACAGGGCACGCGCGTCGACGATCGCAGGTTCGAGATCGAGTTCCTCGATCCGGGCGTCCGGGCGGTCGTGTTCACGTTCGGCTAGCCGGTGCTCGCTCGTACCAACGGAGCACACGCAGCGCCCGGAGCGTGTTCCACCGACTGGGCGCGCCCACCGACTCGCCGAACGGGAAGGCGAGCGCCTCATTGTGCGAGCGATCGAGGAGCCATCGACCGTCGGCCTGCTGCCGGCTCTCGACGACGTGCAAGGCATCGCCCATGCGCGCATCGGGCTGGACACCGGCGTCTCTATCCCGTGATCCAGGGTCCGCTCGGCGGGCGGTCATCGCAGAGACTGACGGCGGCGGTCTCGAACTTCGGCGGTCTCGGGTCCTTCGGCGCGCACGGCCCGGCGCGGAGGCGATCCGCGACGTGATCGCCGAGATCCGCGGCCTGACCTCCAAGCCGTTCGCCATGAACGTCGGCTCGAGCAGCTCCGGTTCGCGCATCAGTCCCGCTCGGCCAGCACTTGCACCCGCGTCTTCCCGTACGGAAAGAAACGCGCTTTCTCGCCCTTCTCCCAGGCTGTTCGCTGCTCCGCGCTGCTGATGTCCCAATCGGGACGGCAGGGCCGCAGCACGGCGCGCAGGTCGAGGCGCAGCTCCTCCACCGTCGGCCGTCCGAAGAACCAGTAGCCGTTGTAGATCTTGTGGACGCGCAGGGCGGGCTCGAGCACCAGCGTGTGCGGGATCATCGGGTTGTGATCCGGGTCGGTGTACTCCGCGATGTCGAGATCCTTCTGGACCATCCGCCCAGGGTCCGAGAGGAACGGCCAGTGGGCGCCGACGCCGTCGCGGAAATCGTTCGTCTCGATGAGGTTGTCCGTCGAGACCGTCACCAGGCGGCAGTAGCCGACGCGCATCTCGCGGTGGAGCTGCAGGAGCCCTTCGTGCTGGCGTCTATCCTTCGGACAGAACCCTCCGCGGGAGAGCACCAGCACCAGCGGATCGTCCCTCTGCAGCTCCGAGAGCTTTCGGTGCGTCGCGCGGTGGTCGGACAGCTCGTAGTCGGGGAAAACGGTCCCGGGAACGATGTCTGCTCTCAACGCCGCGCGCCCTCCAAGTGGAGCCCCGCGTCCTTGACGGCGTCCTCGGGAGTCCGGCCGCGCTCGCGGGCGACGATGTAGGCGGCGTACCAGTCCGACCAGTGGTGCTTCGGAGCGGTCGGCTGGTACGCGCCGTGGCGCGTCTCCGCCTCCCGCAGGAGCCCGGTCAGCGTCGCGACGTCCAGCCCGCTGAATCCGCGTCCGGGAAGCCGCGTCGTGATCTCCTGGAGCAGCCAGGTGTTGCCGTCCGGATCGCTGAACGTGGCCCGGGTGTTGTAGGTGCGACGTTCGGGGTCGACGCCGGGCAAGCGCGGTCCCCCGATGCTGGCGAAATGGAACGGCTCGCTCACGTCGGCGCCTTTGCCGATGAGCTCGGCGCGTGCGGCCTCGATGTCTTCGACGACGAGGAACGTTCCCTTGACCGAGCCCGGCATGGCCGTCGTGATTCCCTTGCCGATTTGGACGGAGGTTTGCGAGCCGGGAGGGGTCATTTGCACGACCCGCCAATCCGGGCCGTTGGTGAAATCGGCGTCCAGCCTCCATCCCAGGCCCCCATAGAAGCGCTTGGCGCGATCGACATCGGACACCGGAAGGACGACGACCTCGAGCTTCGTTTCGACCGTCGCGGCGTTCGGGGCCCGGGCGGCTTGCTCACTGCGTGTCTGCGTGCTCATCGTGGCCTCTCTCTCCTGATCGTTTGTATGGGATGCATCCGTCTCAATCGCGGCTTCCATGGTTGGCGGTCAGGATGCGCGCGGCGAGGGCGGTTCGTCCATCGGACTTTGGTATCGGTTTCGACCGACACTTTCGTCCAATGGTTTCGGTGTTCGAGCGTGTGGTCAGATCGCGCAGGCGTCCAGAATGGAGGATCACATGACGACGACGATCAAGCTCGGCGCCGGCGTGTTGGCCTTGGCGGTGGCCCTCGCCGTCCTCAACGGACCCGCGGCGACGACGAACGCCGCTTCCGCGGACTCGGCCGTGGTCCCGGGGGCAGCCGGGGAACCCTACCCGGGCATGCCCGCGATCGCCCCGATCGGGGTGAGAATCGGCAAGTACATGGACGTGCCCGCCTCGGCCCAGGGGCCGGCCATCGACCCCGCCAAGGGTTATCGCCGCCAGGACCTGGGCAAGGGCCTCTACATGGTCACGGACGGCGCGTACCAGTCGATGTTCCTGGTGTACGAGAGCGGTGTCGTGGTGATCGACGCGCCCCCGGGCTACGCCGCGCACATTCCGCAGGCCATCGCCGAGGTCACCGACCGGCCGATCACGCACGTCGTCTACAGCCATTCGCACACCGACCACATCGCGGGCATCAAGGCCCTCGGCGGTCATCCCGTCGTCATCGCGCACGAGGAAACCCTCCGGCTGCTCAAGCGTGCGGCCGATCCGAACCGGCCCCTGCCCACGGTGACGTTCGCCGACCGCTATACCCTCCGCGCCGGCAGCCAGGTGCTCGAGCTCTCGTACCACGGCAATGCACACGAGCCGGGCAACATCTTCATCTCCGCGCCCGCCCAGCGGGTGCTGATGGTCGTCGACGTGGTCTTCCCGGGCTGGATGCCGTGGCGTCGTTTCGCGGTGGCTCAGGACGTACAACGCTCCATCGCCCAGGTGGAAGAGATCCGCAAGATGGACTGGGACACGCTGGTGGGAGGCCATGTCGCGCGTACGGGTACCCATGCCGACGTGGACGTGCAGGCGCAATTCTATGCGGACGTGAAGCAGGCGGCGGGCACGGCCCTGGCCACCACCAAGCCCGGTGAGGGCTTGAATCCGCTCGACAAGTCGAACCCGTGGGCGGTCTTCGACAACTACATCGACCGGGTGGCGGCGCAGTGCGTCGAGCGGCTGACGCCGAAGTGGTCGGCCAGGCTCGCCGCCTTCGACATCTACGTCTGGGACCAGTGCTACTCGATGGAACAAAGCCTGCGGATCGACTAGGCCCTTCGCGTCCTGGAGGAGGCGTCATGCACTACGACGTCATCGTCATCGGCGGCGGGCCGGCCGGCGAGCACTGCGCCGGCGCCTTGGCGGAGGGCGGCCTGCGCGTGGCCGTCGTCGAGCGCGAGCTGGTGGGAGGCGAATGCTCCTACTGGGCGTGCATCCCTTCCAAGACGCTGCTGCGTCCCGGCCAGGCGGCGCGGGCGGCGCGGGAGGCGGCGGCGAGGGCAGAGGTGGACGTCCCGGCCGCGCTGGCCTGGCGCGACGTCATGGTTTCGGACTACTCCGATGCGGGCCAGGTCCGCTGGCTGGCGGGCGCGGGCATCGACCTGTTGCGCGGCCGCGGCCGGATCGCGGGCACCGGTGCGGTCGAGGTGAACGGCGTCCGCTACACCGCCGAGCACATCGTGGTCGCGACGGGCTCGGAGCCGGTCGTGCCGCCGGTGCCGGGCCTGCGCGAGCTCGACGGCGTCTGGGGCAGCCGCGAGGCGACCGGCATGAAGGTGGTTCCGCGCCGTCTGCTCGTGCTCGGCGGCGGAACCGTCGCCGTCGAGATCGCGCAGGCGGTCCGTGGTTTCGGGGGTGAGGTCGTCGTGGTGGAGGGTGCGGAGCGGGTCCTCGCCCGGGAGCCGGCCCCGCTGGGCGAGGCGCTGGGCGCGGTCCTGCGTCGCGAGGGAGTGGAGCTCGTCCTCGGCGCGAAGGTCACGGCGGCGCGACGCGAAGGCGAGGACTACGTCCTGGCCCTCGGAGATGGCCGCGAGGTGCGCGGCGACCGCCTCCTCGTCGCGACGGGCCGTCGCCCGCGGGTCGCCGGCCTCGGTCTGGAGAACGTGGGAATCCAGGCCGACGGACACGGGATCCCCGTCGACGCGCGTTTGCGCGCGGGTGAGCGTCTCTGGGCCGTCGGCGACGTCAACGGAATCTGGTTGCTGACCCACGTCGGCAAGTACCAGGCCGACATCGTCGCCGCGAACATCCTCGGCGAGTCGCGTGAGGCCCACTACGAAGCGGTACCGCGTGTGGTCTTCACGGAGCCGCAAGCGGCGGCGGTGGGGGCGCCGGAGGCGCGCTTCCGCGGGACGGCCCGCCTGTCGGCGGTGGCGAGGACGGCCACCTATTCGCGCGCCTACGCCGAGGACAATGGATTCCTCACCCTGCTCAGCGACGGCGACCGGCTCACCGGCGCCTACGCGCTGGGCGCCGAGGCCGGCGAGTGGCTGCAGCAGGCCACGCTGGCCATCCGCGCCCGTGTGCCTCTCGATGTGCTGAGAGACGTGATCCAGCCCTTCCCGACGTTCTCGGAGATCTACGCGGACGCCCTGAAGGCGCTGGCGCACGATGTCTCCCAGGCACGTCGAGAGCCGCTCGCCGCGTCTGGCCATGGCCCCTGAGCCAGACTCCAGGGCATCTCACAGGGACAACTGGCCATAGGCGGTCACCGCGACCGGGCGAACCGGCTCCGCCGGCCAGGCGGCGGGAAGGTCGAGTCTCGCCGCCATCTTCACCAGGGCGGCGAGGGAGTCGGCCTGCATCTTCCGCATCACCTGGCCGCGGTGCGCCTTGACGGTGATCTCGCTGATGCCGAGCTCGCCCCCGACCTGCTTGTTCAGGAGCCCGGCGACGACCAGGGCCATCACTTCCCGTTCGCGGCGGCTGAGGGACGCGTAGGACTCACGGAGAGACTTCAGCGCCGTCTCCCGCGCCAGTGCCTGCCAGCTGCGCTCGAGCGCTTCGCGGATGGCGCCAACGAGCACGTCGGGACGGAACGGCTTGGTCAGGAACTCCACGGCGCCCGCCTTCATGGCCTGGACGGTCATGGCCACGTCGCCGGAGCCGGTGAGGAAGATGATCGGCATGTCGGTCCGGTCGGCGACGAGCTTCTGCAGGTGGAGGCCGCTGAGGCCCGGGAGAGCGACGTCGAGCACCATGCAGCTCGGAGCGGGGACACGCGCCTGAGCCAGGAACTCCGGCGCCGACGCGAACGTCCTCGGCTGCCAGCCACTGCGGTCGATCAGCAGCTCCAGGGACTCACGCACGGAGACGTCGGCGTCGACGACGAACACGATGGGTCTGGCCGTCATGCTCTTTGCCTCCTCTCGAACCCTGCGCGGTCCGGTTGCGCAGCGAACGCCGGATGCTAGCGGGCCGGCCGCCGCGCGCGCATCACGCAATCGGGTCGTTTCCGCCCCACGCAATGGAGGGGCCTGCGCATACCTCGTTAGGGGGAGGGGCGGGGAGCTATTTCCGCGCGGCCCGTTTCCGTGGGTCAGGCCGGGATCCACTTGGCGACGTCTCGGGAGCCACCCTCTGCAGGACGATGATCGTCTGATCGTCGGTGGGTTCCGCGCGTCCGCGGAAGCGGCGCAGCGCGGCCGCCAACTGGCTTCCGAAAGCCTCGGCCGAGCTCGCGTCCAACCCGCGCGCGATCCTCATCAGCCCGTCGCGACCCAGCTCGTCTCCCGCCTCGTTCGAGGCTTCAAAGACCCCGTCCGTGTACAGCACCACCAGGTCGCCTATCTCGGGCTTGAGTACCGCGCGGTCGTAGCTGCTGTCGGCGAGCAGGCCGAGGGGAACGCCGACCGTCCGCCCTCGCTCGCTGGCGTGTCGCGCTCCAATCCAACTCCATTCACCAAGGGCCGCGCGGTACCAACACGGCGGGGGGTGCCCCGCATTCGTCACGACGAGCAGGCGGCGGCGGCCATGCCATCCGACCGCTACCATCGTGGCGTAGTGCACGCCGTCCAGTTCTTCCCGGACCGCTCGACTCAGATCCCGCATGAGCCCGACCTGTTCCAGCGCCGTGAGGTATCGGAGCATGAGCTCACGCAGCTTCTCACCGACGCTCATCACGGCCTGTCCGTGCCCGCTCACGTCGGCAAGGGCGATCCGGGAGACGATCCCGCTGGGGCAGACGGACAGGTAGTGGACGTCGCCGCCACCCGTACTGGAGTCGCTGGGCACGGAATGCACCCATGCCACCAGACCTGGCATCTCGACGAGAGCCGCCGTTTTCTCGTTGCCGGCCCAGGCCTCCGCACGCTCGAGGCGCCGCCGCAGCAACGGCGGCATGTGATCGGGGATGCCATCGTTGCTGACCCTGTTGGACGTCACCGCCTTGCCCTCCGTGCCCGCCGCTCCTTCACGTCGACGTTCGTCCGCTAATCCTAGAAGAGGTCGCTCTGAATGTCCGGGAGATACCTTGGTAGCGAGGCGCGGCGGGCGAGGCACGACGAGGCGAGAGTCTTGGAAACCCACGGCTGAAGGGGTACTGTAGCGGCTTCGAGTTTCCATCGACCCTTCACTTCCCGTGAGGCTCAGGCTCCTGCTGGTCGTACCGTGGCTCCTCCTGACCGGCTGCGCCGGCCGCCAGGGCGACGGTGGGCCCTCGATCCAATTCACGAGGATCCCGCCCGCGGACAAGGGCGGACCGGACACGCTCGACGTGATCGAAGGCCGCGTGGTCGGCGCGCAGCGCGGGCAGCGCATCGTGTTGTTCGCCAAGAGCGGGGTGTGGTGGGTCCAGCCGGAGGCCCGGCAGCCGTTCACGGAGGTCCGTGCCGACTCGACCTGGACGAGCTCCACCCACCTGGGGACGGAGTACGCGGCCCTCCTCGTCGATGCCGGATATCGTCCGCCGCTCTCCACGGAGACGTTGCCGCCTGCCGGCGGCGGCGTCGTGGCCGTCACGATCGCACCGGGTGACCCCTCGGCGCGCGCCCAACATCACACGATCCAGTTCAGCGGATACGAATGGATCGCCCGCGCCGCCCCCAGCGACCGGGGCGGCACCAACGACTACGATCCCGCCAACGCCTGGACGGACGGAAGCGGAGCGATGCACCTCCGCATCGGGGGAGAGGCGCCGCGCTGGACCTGCGCAGAAGTGCGCCTCACGCGCCGGCTCGGGTATGGCTCGTACCGGTTCGTCGTGCGCGACGTGTCGCAACTGGAGCCGGCGGTGGTACTGACCCTGTTCACCTGGGACGGACCGGCCGCGAGCGAGAACCATCGCGAGATGGACATCGAGGTCAGCCGGTGGGGCGAGCCGGCGGCGAAGAACGCGCAGTACGTGGTCCAGCCCTATTACGTCGCCGCGAACGTCTGGCCCTTCGTGGCGCCTCCGGGCGTCCTGACCCACGGGCTCCGCTGGGAGCCCGGCCGCCTCATGGCCCGGACCGTCCGCGGGGCTGGCCCCGAGAACCGCGCGCCGGCGGTCGCCGAGCACACGTTCACGTCGGGCGTGCCCTCCCCGGGCAACGAGACGGTGCGCATGAACCTCTATGTCTTCCGCCGGAGCGCGCGGGCCCTGGAGCGCGGGACGGAGGTCGTGATCGAGAAGTTCGAATACCTCCCGTGAGGCTCGGAGGTGGCGCGGCGCGTCGACGGGTTGGGCTCTGGGCCGCGGTGGCGGTGACGTGCCTCGCCGGCACCGCCCAGGCCATCGACCCCGACCGGACGATGTCCCAGTACGTGCGGGAACGCTGGGGCGCCGACCGCGGATTCCCGGGGGGAACCGTCCAGGCCATCAGCCAGACCGCGGACGGATACCTCTGGCTCGGAACCGACCGGGGACTGTACCGCTTCGACGGCTCGGCCTTCCGCCGCTTTCCGGAGCCGGGCTCCGCGTCGCCGTCGATCACCCAGGTCCTGGGGCTGACCGTGGACGGGCGCGGCACCATGTGGGTCAGGCTCGGCGGGCCCCGGGTCCTGCGCTATCGCGACCGCCGGTTCGAGAGCGTGCCCTCCCTGGAGACGATGGAGGATGCGATCACCGCGATGGCGCGCGCTCCCGACGGCACCATGATGATGGCCGGCATCGTGAACGGCCCCCTGCGCTGGAGTGGGGAGCGCGTGGAGAGCCTCGCCCCACGCGCCTCCCTGCCCGCGCGGTCTCCCGTGACCTCGATGACGGAAGCGGGGGACGGCCGCATCTGGATGGGAACGCAGGGCGAAGGCCTCTTCTGTGCCGTCCAGGGACAGGTCATCGCGGTGAGGCAGGGACTTCCCGATCGGACCATCAGCGCCGTGCTCGCCGTGGGCGCCCGAGACGTGTGGGTGGCCACGCCGAAAGGCATGGTGCGCTGGAACGGAAGCGGGATCAGCGCGGACGGGCTCGCCCCTGGTCTGCGACGGGTGGTGGCGTCGACGATGACGGTGGATCGCGAGTCGAACGTCTGGATCGGCACCGCCGAGGGCCTGCTGCGCGTGAACGCGCGCGGCGTCTCCCGCTTCGAGGATCCGGCGGCCCGTGTCGCGGTGACCGCCCTCTTCGAAGACCGCGAAGGGAGCCTGTGGGTCGGCACTCCCCGTGGCCTCGAGCGCCTCCGCGACACCAGCTTCACCACCTACGGGCCCGCCGAAGGGCTGCCGTCGGAGAGCAGCGGGCCGATCCACGTCGACGCCGAGGGACGCACGTGGTTCGCGCCCCTGGGCGGCGGGCTCTTCTGGCTCCACAACGGGCGGGTGGGCAAGGTCACCGCGGACGGGCTACCGGGGGACGTGGTCTACTCGCTCGCGGGCGGCAAGGACGGTCTCTGGGTCGGCCGGAAAGCGGGCGGGCTGACGCGCCTGGTCACCAGGGGCGGCGCCGTCGTGGCTCGGACGTACCGGACCGCGGACGGCCTCGTCGACGACACGGTGTACGCCGTCCACGAGAGCCGCGACGGCACCGTCTGGGCAGGAACGCTCGAGAGCGGCGCCAGCCGCTTCCGGGATGGCCGGTTCACGACCTACGACTCCGAGAGTGGCCTCGTCTCCAACACCGTCGTGTCGATCGTGGACACCGCCGACGGCACGACGTGGTTCGCCACGCCGAGCGGCCTCGGCGCGCTCTCGAAGGGTCACTGGCGATATTTCACGACCCGCGACGGATTGCCGTCCGACGACGTGAGCTGCCTCCTGGAGGACTCCGCGGGCGGCCTCTGGATAGGGACCGGTGACGGGCTCGCGCGGCTCGGTCCGGAAGGGATCCGGGTGCCGGGCGGCGTGCCAGGGTCGCTCCACGAGCCGATCTTCGGGCTGGCGGAGGACCGCCAGGGATGGCTCTGGATCGCCACCTCGACGCGGGTGCTGCGGGCCCGGCGTGACCAGCTCCTCGACCCCTCCCCGGGACGCGCGGAAGTGGCGGAGTACGGCCCCTCCGATGGCCTGTACAGCACGGAGGTCGCCCGCCGGCACCGGTCGGTGGTGGCCGACCTGTTCGGCCGGATCTGGTTCTCGATGAGCCGCGGCCTCTCCGTCGTCGATCCCGTGCGCGCCACCAGCAGCGCGGCTCCCGTCGTGGCCCGCATCGAGGCCCTGTCCGCCGACGGCAACCTCATCGATCTGGAGGGGACGCACGCGATACCCGCGGGATCGCGGCGCGTCACCCTCGGCTATTCCGGAGTCAGCCTGGGCGCCCCGGACGAGATCCGATTCCGCTATCGGCTCGACGGATTCGATCGCGGCTGGAGCGAGCCCTTCTCCGCGCGGGAGGCCGTGTACACCAACCTCGCGCCCGGCGCCTACCAGTTCCGAGTCATGGCCTCGAACAGCGAGGGCTTCTGGAACGGCGCCGAGGCCGCGCTCGGATTCGACATCGAACCCGTGGTCTGGCAGACGCGATGGTTTCGCTTGACGAGCGCGCTGGCCGGCGCGCTGATCCTGCTCGGCCTCTACCGGATGCGGCTCCATCGCTTGACGCGCCAGTTGAACGTCCGGTTCGAGGAGCGGCTGGCCGAGCGGACGCGCATCGCGCAGGAGCTGCACGACACGCTGCTGCAGGGGTTCCTGAGCGCTTCGATGCAGCTCCACCTGGCGGTGGACCGCATGCCGCCAGGCTCGCCCGAGAGGGGAAGCCTGGCCGGGGTCCTCGAGCTGATCAAGCGGGTCATCGAAGAGGGCCGGAACGCCGTGCGGGGCCTCCGCTCGTCCCAGAGCAGCCTCGACGATCTCGAGCAGTCGTTCTCGCGCATCCGGGACGAGCTCGGAGTGAGGGACGACGTTGCCTTCCGCGTGATCGGCGGAGGGCCGCCCCGCCGCCTGCATCCGATGATCCGCGACGAGGTCTACCGCATCGGACGGGAAGCGCTCATCAACGCGTTCCGGCACTCGGGGGCGACCCGTATCGAGGTCGGAGTCGAACGCGAGGCCCGCCGGCTCCGTGTCCTCGTGCGCGACGACGGGAAGGGGATCGACGCCGAGGTCCTCCGCGCGGGGCGCGACGGCCACTGGGGACTCTCGGGGATGCGCGAGCGGTCGGAAAGGATCGGCGGCCGGTTGCGGCTGTGGAGCCGCCCCGGAGCCGGTACCGAAGTGGAGCTCACGGTTCCCGGGCACGTGGCCTTTCCGGCCGCGTCCTCACGCGGTCCAGCCGGCTGGCTGAGGGCCCTGACCCGATCGTGGACGCGCCAAATACCCCGATCTGGGGATTCCGCGGGGCACTGACTTTCGGTAGCCTCTCCGCGCACGGGCTGGCGACGGCGCCGGCGAGGAGAGCCGATTGCAGAGGTTGTTCTCGACGTTCCCGAACGGATCGCCAGGGATCGGCCTGCTGTTGTTGCGATTCGGCGTGGCCGTCGTGCTCGTCTCCCACGGCGCGGCCTGCCTCGGCGGCGCGGTCGCTTCCGCGCGAGGGACGTGGGCCATCGGCGTGGTTTCGGCCCTCACCGGAGCCTTCCTCCTGGTCGGGCTCCTGACCCCGGTGGCGGGCGCGCTGGCCGCCCTGGCCAGCGCGGGCGTCTTCCTTTCCTGGCTGCCGTCGCCCACCCCGAGCACGTTCGGCCCCGGCGTGGCGGGCGTCCTTCCGGTCGTCGTGGCGGCGGCCATCGCTCTGCTCGGGCCGGGGGCGATCTCGGTCGACGCCGCGCTGTTCGGGCGCCGCGAGATCACGATCCCGGCGCGGCGGGAGGCGGCGCGCGAAGACTGAGGGTCAGCGTGTCGCGGGCGCGCTCCGGCCTGGGCGAGGCCTCGCCACCGGGAATCCGGTGATCCAGACGAGCTCGCGCTCCAGGGCCGCCGCCGCCGCCGAGGGCTCCTGCTGGCGCGTGAGGACGGAATGGACGGCGCGGAAGTATGCGCGGGAGACCTCCGCGTACTTGTGGCCGGTCACGGACGACGGCCGGGACACCGCGCCCCCCAGGAAGACCTGCTTCAGCGGCGTGTAGTAGGGATTCGCCCTCTGGACCTCCGGGTCGTCGTAGAGATCGGGGACGGTCGGAGGGAGCGAGGTCGCGCGCGCCCGCCCGAGCTGCACGTCGCGTCTCGAGAGGTACTTCACCAGGGCCACCGCCTCCTCGACGTGCTTCGAGTACCGCGACACCGCCAGCGCGTTCTCGCCAAGGACCATGGCGTGCCCGTGCGCGCCGGCGGGCACGAACGTGATGTCGAACCGCCCCTGGATGCGCGAGCCGCTGTCCTGGCTGGGGCGGTAGTTCGAGGGCCAGGCCCGCATGAACGCGGCCCGGCCCGCGCGCCAGGCCTCCTCCGCCTCCGCTTCGCGGTAGCCGACGACCTCCGGCGGGGAGATGGTGCCGACCCAGGAGGCCGCTCTCTCCCACGCCGCGATCGTTCGCGGGTTGTCGACCGAGACCGACCCGTCGTCTTCGACGATGTGGCCGCCACCGTCCGAAGCCTGCCACTCCAGGGCATTGCAGGTGAGGCCTTCGTAGGGCGCTCCCTGCCACATGTAGCCCCAGAAACCGTCGTCGCCCTTCGCGCGCTCCCCCTTCTGGATCGCCGCCGCCATGCCTTCGAGCTCCGCCCACGTGCGCGGAGGTGCGCCGTACCCGTATTCGCGCAGCAGGTCGGTGCGGTAGAAGAGGATGCCCACGTTGGCGTGGTACGGCATCGCCACCAGCCGGCCCTGGACGACGTTGTTGGCGAGGAGGGCGGGGAAGTGCCGGGCGGCTTCCCTGCCCAATCGCGGCCGCAGGTCGAGGAAGTGCTCGACCAGCATCCCGGGCCAGATGGCGTCGATGATGTAAACGTCCGGCGTGGTCGCGCCCCCCTCTAGGAGCTGCCGTTCGAAGACGAGCTGCTCGTCCGACGATTCCGGGGCGGGCAGCCGCTTCACCGCGACGCCGGTCTCGCGGCGGAAGCCCTCCAGCGCCTGCTCCGTCCATTCCGTGTACTCCCGGTTCCTGGCCGGGCCGATGTCGAGGAGCACCACCGTCACCGGCTCTCCCACGGGATGCCGGCGGCAGGCCGCGGCGGCGAGGACCAGCAGCAAGGCGAGCGGGGCGGAAAGGCGGAGCCTGACCATTGGCTTTCGTGGGCAGTCAGCGTACGAGGATAGTCGATCGGCCTCCGTACCTCGACCGAGGTATTGCGAGATACGCCGGTAGCGGTAGCCGAAAACCATGCCTTGTCGTGATGTCAGAGGCCCCGGCGCCATCGTAGTGTCCTTCCGTCGCTCTCACGGAGGCGTCGACATGAGCAAGTCCAGGACCAGCCGGTCCGAGCACGTCGTGGACGTGCCGCTGGTGCGGGCCGACTGAAGAGGAAGAGGAGAGTGCCATGAGCTCGCCGGAGACCGTGTTCGGGATGTCGCTCGCGACCTACACGTTGGTGCACGTGCTGATCAGCCTGGTCGGCATCGGATCGGGGCTGGTGGTCCTGTTCGGCCTGGTCACCGCCAGGCGGCTCGAGGGCTGGACCGCCCTGTTCCTGGCCACGACGGTGGCCACCAGCGTCACTGGCTTCGGGTTCCCGTTCGAACACCTGCTTCCGTCCCACATCGTCGGCTTCATCTCGCTGGTGGTGCTTGCCATCGCCATCGCGGCGCGCTACGCCTTCCGCCTCCACGGGGCCTGGCGTCACGTCTACGTGGTCGGCGCCGCGCTGGCCCTCTACCTGAACGTCTTCGTCGGGGTGGTGCAGTCGTTCCTCAAGATTCCCGCGCTCAGGGCGCTGGCCCCGAAGCAGACGGAGCCGCCGTTCGTGGTGTCCCAGGGCATCGTCCTCGTGTTGTTCATCGTGCTCGCCATCGTCGCCGCGATCCGGTTCCGTGCGGAACGGATCGGAGCCGACGGGGCAGGTCGATGACCATGCCCGAGGGCAAGACGGACGAGCCCGTGCGGGGGCGCATCGAACGGCTCGTCGCCGACGAGCACCGGCTCTACGGGCAGGGATCGCTCGACGACGGGGACCGCGCCCGCCTGCACGAGATCAAGGTCGAGCTGGATCAATGCTGGGACCTGTTGCGCCAGCGCCAGGCGCTCCGCGACGCCGGCCGCGATCCGGGCGAGGCCCGCGTGCGACCGCCGAAGGTCGTCGAGAATTACGAGCAGTAGGCGTGAGATCCCTCCTCGGCCGCGGTCTCGCGCCGGTGCTGATGCCATTCCTGCTCGCCTCCGCCTGCGCGCGGAAGCCCGCGCCCGCCCCTCGTCCCGTCGACGTCCTGGTCGTACCCGTCGCGCAGATGGACGTGCCCGTGGTGGGGGAGTGGATCGGCACCCTCGACGGGTCCGTGAACGCGGACATCCGGCCCAAGGTCGAGGGGTACCTCCTCCGGGAGTTCTACAAGGAGGGGCAATTCGTCCGTCGCGACGATCCCCTGTTCGAGATCGACCCCCGCCAGTTCCGGGCCGCCCTGGAGCAGGCGCGCGGCACCCTGGCCCGCGCGGAGGCGCAGCTCTCGAAAGCCAGGCGGGACGTCGAGCGTTTCACTCCGCTGGCCGCCCAGCGGGCGATCAGCCAGCAGGAGCTCGACAACGCGGTGGCGGCCGAGCAAGACGCGCGCGGAGGGCTGGCGGCGGCGCGGGCGGCGGTCGACCAGTCCGCGCTCAACCTCGGCTGGACGAGGGCGACCTCGCCCATCGAGGGCATCGTGGGGATCGCCCGCACGCAGGTGGGTGACCTCGTCAACACGCAGTCGGTGATGACCACGGTTTCGACCGTCGATCCCATCCGGGTGACGATCGGCATCTCCGAGCGCGGCGGGGGAGCGCGGTGAAGTCCGACGCGCTCGTCTTCTTCGGCGCGACCGGGGATCTCGCCTACAAGAAGATCTTCCCGGCGCTGCAGGCGATGGTGAAGCGGGGCCGCCTCGACGTGCCGGTCATCGGCATCGGCCGGCGGCCGGTCGAAGAGTTCCAGCCCAGGTTTCGGGAGAGCCTGGTGAGGCACGGCGGCGTCGATCCGGCCGCGTTCGAGAAGCTGTCCCGACTCCTCCGCTACGTCCGCGGCGACTACGGAGACCCCGCCACGTTCCAGGCCATTCGCCGGCAGCTCGGCTCCGCGCAGCGTCCCGCCTATTACCTCGCCATTCCGCCATCACAGTTCGGTGTCGTGGTGGATCAGCTCAACCGTAAGGGCTGCCTCGAAGGCGCCCGCGTCATCGTCGAGAAGCCCTTCGGCCGCGACCTGGCCTCGGCGCGAGAGCTCAACGCCATCCTGCTCCGCTGCTTCCCCGAGAAGTCGATCTTCCGCATCGACCACTACCTGGGCAAGGCGCCGGTCCAGAACATGCTCTTCTTCCGCTTCGCGAACGCGTTCCTGGAGCCGGTCTGGAACCGCGGCCACGTCGAGAGCGTGCAGGTCACGATGGCGGAGAGCTTCGGCGTGCAGGGGCGGGGCGTCTTCTACGAGGAGGCCGGCGCCATCCGCGACGTCGTGGAGAACCACCTCTTCCAGCTCCTTACCAACCTCACCATGGACCCGCCGATCCGGACGGACAGCGAGTCGATCCGGGACGAGAAGGTGCGGCTGCTCAAGGGCGTCCCTCCTCTCGATCCGGCGCGAGTCGTGCGCGGCCAGTTCCGCGGGTATCGCTCCGAGCCGGGCGTGGCCAGTGATTCCCGGGTCGAGACGTTCTCGGCCCTGCGGCTCGAGGTCGACTCCTGGCGATGGAAGGGCGTCCCGATCTACCTCCGTGCCGGCAAGTGCCTTCCCGTGACCTGCACGGAGATCGTCGTCCGCTGGCGGCAGCCCCCGACGATGTTCGCGGACTTCCCCCTGAAGGCGAACTACTGCCGGATGCGCATCAGCCCCGACATCACGATCGCGATCGGTGCCAACGCGATCCCTTCGGGGCAGGAAGGCGGGAGCGAGGTCGTGGAGATGCTGGCCAGCCACCACCCGGGTCCGGAAGAGATGGACGCCTACGAGCGGTTGCTCGGGGACGCGCTGGCGGGAGACGCCACCTTCTTCGCGCGAGAGGACTACGTCGAGGAGGCGTGGCGCATCGTCGAGCCGGTGCTGAGGCCCACGACGGCTCCCACCGAATACGACCCGGGCACCTGGGGCCCCACCTCACCCAGCGTGACGCCGCCCGGAGGCTGGCAGGATCCCGCGGTGGCGTCGTGAGCGGCGTCAGGCCCGCCCCCGACCTCGCCGAGCGCTACGGATGCGGCCCGGTGGCGCTCACGGGGGCCGACCACGCGCTCTACGAGCGCCACCTCCTCTTCGACGACGTGATCGATCCGGCCACGGCGGACCCTCGCCAGCGCTTCGAGGCCTTCGCCCGCTCGGTGCGTGACATCCTGTCCCAGCGCTGGGTGCGCACGGAGAAGACCTACGAGCTCGCGAACGCCAAGCGCATCTACTACCTCTCGATGGAGTACCTCATCGGGCGCTCCCTCGCCCACAACGTGCAGAACCTCCTCCTCGATCCCGTCATCGGCGAGGCGGTCTCCGAGAGGAAGCTCGACTGGACGGCGCTGCTCGAGGAGGAGCCGGACGCCGGGCTGGGCAACGGCGGATTGGGCCGGCTGGCCGCGTGCTACATGGAATCGATGGCCACCCGGCAGCTCCCGGCCATCGGCTACGGCCTCTGCTACCAGTACGGGATCTTCAAGCAGACGATCCGCGACGGCTGGCAGCTCGAGCAGCCGGACAACTGGCTGCGCCGGCCGGACCCCTGGGGCGTGGTGCGGCCGGAGGAAGCGGTCGAGGTGCGGCTGGGCTGCTCGTTCGAGCTGCGCGCGGGCGAGCTCCGCCCCATCGTGGGCCGGCCGTCGACGCTGCTCGGGATCCCCTACGACCGCCCCGTCGTCGGTTACGGAGGAAAGAACATCAACACGCTCCGGCTGTGGATGGCGGGGACCCCCGACTACTTCGACTTCCAGCAATTCAGCCGCGGCGACTTCGTGGGGGCGCTGGCGGAGACGCTCACCGCCGAGTCGCTCACGCGTGTGCTCTATCCCGACGATTCCACCACCCAGGGAAGGGGCCTGCGCTTCCTGCAGGAGTACTTCCTCGTGGCCTGCTCTCTGGGCGACCTCGTGCGCCGTTTCCGGCGTGGCAACGCGGACTGGGCCGCGCTTCCGGACAAGGCGGCCATCCAGCTCAACGACACGCATCCGGCCCTGGCCGTGCCCGAGCTGATGCGCATCCTCCTCGACGAAGCCGGCCTGGGTTGGGACGACGCCTGGGACATCACCAAGCGGACGCTCGGCTACACGAACCACACCCTCCTGCCGGAGGCGCTCGAGAAATGGCCGCTGGCGTGGTTCGAGTTGATGCTGCCGCGCCACCTCGAGATCGTCTTCGAGATCAACCGGCGGCTCCTCGACGACGTGGGGGCTCGGTTCCCCGGCGACGAGGGGCGCGTGGCCCGGATCAGCCTGGTCGAGGAAGGCGCCGGCAAGCACGTCCGCATGGCCAACCTGGCCGTGGTGGGCTCGCACAGCACCAACGGCGTGGCCGCGATCCACTCCACCCTCCTGCGCACGACGACCGTCCGCGACCTGGCCGAGATGTTCCCCGAGCGCTTCGGCAACAAGACCAACGGCGTCACGCCGCGGCGCTGGCTGCGGCTGGCCAACCCGGCCCTCTCTCGCGCCATAACCGGCGCCATCGGCGAGGGCTGGACGACCGAGCTGGGCGAGCTGCGCAAGCTCTCGCCCCTGGCCGACGACCCCGGCTTCCGGGAGGACTTCCGCCGCGCCAAGCGCGAAGCGAAGGCGCGCTTCGCGGGCTGGCTCACCTCGCAGCACGGACTGAAGGTGGACCCGGACTCGGTCTTCGACTGCCACGTCAAGCGCATCCACGAATACAAGCGGCAGCTCCTCAACGCGCTGCGCATCGTCGTCCTCTACAACCGCCTGCGAGAGGAACCGAATCGAGAGATGGCCCCGCGGACGTTCCTCTTCGGGGGCAAGGCGGCGCCCGCGTATCACACCGCGAAACTCAACATCAAGTTCATCAACAACCTGGCCGCCACCATCGACGGCGACCCCGCCGTGCGCGGCCGGCTCAAGGTCGTGTTCCTCCCCGATTACTCGGTGTCGCTGGCGGAGCGGCTGATCCCGGCCTCCGACGTCTCCAACCAGATCTCCACCGCGGGGTACGAGGCCAGCGGCACCAGCAACATGAAGTTCATGATGAACGGCGCCCTGACCATCGGCACCCGCGACGGCGCCACCATCGAGATGGCGGAGGAGGCGGGCGAGGAGAACTTCTTCCTCTTCGGCCTGACCGCGTCGCAGGTCGCGGCCAGCCGCGACTGGTACGACCCGCGCTGGCACTACGACCGGGAGCCGGAAACGCGGGCGGCCCTCGACCTCATCGCCTCCGACCACTTCAGCCCCGGTGAGCGCGGCCTCTTCGCACCAATGCGCGACGGCCTCCTCCTCCGCGGCGAGCCCTACATGCACCTCGCCGACCTCGCGTCGTACCTGGAGGCCGACCGGCGGCTGGCCGCGCTCTGGGCCACCCCCGAGGAATGGACGCGCCGGGCCATCCTGAACGTGGCGGGGTCGGGCCGGTTCTCGTCCGACCGCGCCATCGCGGAGTACGCGGCCGAGATCTGGAACGTCACGCCGTGCCCGGTGCCATGATGTCGCCATGAGCGCGATCTCCCCGCTGGCCGGCCGGCCCGCCCCGAAGGAGCTGCTGATGGACCCGGTGCGGCTCGTACGCGCGTACTACGAGCGTACGCCGGACGTGAGCGATCCGCGCGAGCTCGTCGCCTTCGGGACCAGCGGGCACCGGGGCTCGTCGCTGCGCGGCTCGTTCACGGAAGCGCACATCCTCGCCGTCACCCAGGCCATCTGCGACTACCGGCGAGGCCAGGGCACCGACGGGCCGCTCCACATGGGCAAGGACACGCACGCGCTCTCGGGGCCGGCGCAGCGCACGGCGCTGGAGGTCCTGGCTGCCAACGGCGTGTCCACCATCATCCAGCCGGACGACGGTGTGACGCCGACGCCGGTGATCTCGCGGGCCATCCTCGTGTACAACCGCGGGCGCACGTCAGGCCTCGCGGACGGGATCGTGGTGACCCCCTCGCACAATCCGCCGGAAGACGGCGGCTTCAAGTACAACCCGACCGACGGCGGGCCGGCCGACACCGGCGCCACCCGCTGGATACAGGACCGCGCCAACGCGCTGCTGCGCGAAGGCAACGCCGGCGTGAGGAGAATCGGGTTCGCGGAGGCCATGCGGGCGGACACGACCCAGGAGGCCGACTTCGTGCTGCCGTACGTCCGCGACCTTCGCAACGTCGTGGACATGGACGCCATCCGCGGGGCCGAGCTGGCGCTCGGGGTCGATCCTCTTGGCGGCGCGTCGCTGCCGTACTGGGAGCCGATCAATTCCATCTATGGGCTGGACATCACGGTGGTCAACCCGGCGATCGACCCGACGTTCTCCTTCATGACCGTGGATCACGATGGCCGGATCCGCATGGACCCGTCCAGTCCGTACGCCATGGCCCGGCTGGTCGGCCTCAAGGATCGGTACCGGCTTGCGTTCGCCAACGATCCCGACGCCGATCGGCACGGCATCGTGACTCCCGGCGCGGGTCTGATGAACCCGAACCATTACCTGGCCGTCGCCATCGAGTACCTGCTGACCCATCGGCCGTCATGGCCGGCGCGGGCGGCGGTGGGGAAGACGCTCGTGAGCAGCGGCATGATCGACCGCGTGGTGGCGAAGCTCGGCCGGCGCCTGTCCGAGGTGCCGGTCGGATTCAAGTGGCTGGGGCCGCATCTGTTCGACGGCTCGTACTGCTTTGGCGGCGAGGAGAGCGCCGGGGCGAGCTTCCTCCGGCAGGACGGCACGGCCTGGGCCACGGACAAGGACGGGCTGATCATGGCCCTGCTCGCCGCGGAGATCACGGCGCGGACGGGCCGGGACCCCGGCGAGCGCTATCGCGCGCTGACCGAGGAGTTCGGGACGCCGTACTACGCGCGCATCGATGCTCCGGCCACCCCCGCGCAGAAGGCCACCCTGGAGAAGCTGTCGCCGGAGGCGGTCAAGGACTCGATGCTCGCGGGCGAGCCGATCACGGCCAAGCTGACGCGCGCTCCCGGCAACGACGCGCCGATCGGCGGCCTGAAGGTGGTCGCCCCCAGCGGCTGGTTCGCGGCCCGCCCCTCCGGTACGGAGAACCTGTACAAGATCTACGCGGAGAGCTTCCGGAGCCAGGCCCACCTCGACGCGATCTTGAGCGAGGCGCAGGCCATCGTGGGCCGGGCCCTGGAGTCGGCCGGCGTCTGACGCGGACTGCGTTCGATCTACTTCGTTCTCGCCGACACCCTGACCCGCCTGCGCTTCCTGCGCCAGTGCCTGGCCGTCGTCCTGCTCTTCACGGCCGGGAAGATGCTGGCCAGCGACTGGATCCACATCAGCCCCCTCCAGTCGATCGTCGTGATCGGCGTCGTGCTGCTCGCGACCGTCGGCGCGTCCGTGTGGGCGCCTGCGCGTCGGAGCGGTACGAAGCCCGCAGATCCTGTCCCGGCCTCCGCGACCAAGTCCTAGACGAGCGCGGTACCACCATCGAGTAATCCCGCGTTCCATCCAGGGTGTTAGGGCAAAAGCCCTCGATGCCGTGATGCGCCCTGGCGCACCGGATCGCTACCTTGATCACTCAGGAGGACGCGGTCTCATGAGTGATGCGAGAGTCGCAATCGTCACCGGCGCGTCCGGGGGCATCGGCTCCTCCGTGGCCAAGCGCCTGGCCGCGGACGGGATTGCCGTCGTCGTGAACTACGTGAGCCGTTCGGACGGTGCCAAAGCGCTGGTCAAGACGGCTGCCGCGTGCAGCGAGGAGGAATGACGCCATGAACGACGTGTCGACGATCACGACCACGGACGGCACGCAGATCTACTACAAGGACTGGGGCAAGGGGCAGCCCGTCGTCTTCAGCCACGGCTGGCCGCTGAGCGCGGATGATTGGGACGCGCAGATGCTGTTCTTCCTCGCGCACGGCTATCGCGTCATCGCCCATGACCGGCGCGGCCATGGCCGCTCCAGCCAGACCGGTGGCGGGCATGACATGGATCATTACGCCGACGACTTGGCGGCGCTGACCGCACATCTCGACCTCAAGGGGGCAGTGCACGTCGGCCACTCGACCGGCGGCGGCGAAGTGGTGCACTACCTGGCCCGCCACGGCGAAAGCCGGGTGGCAAAAGCGGTGATCATCAGCGCGGTGCCGCCGCTGATGGTCAAGACGCCGGCCAATCCCGGCGGGCTGCCCAAGGACGTGTTCGACGGGCTTCAGGCACAGCTCGCCGCCAGCCGAGCCCAGTTCTATTACGATCTGCCGGCTGGACCGTTCTACGGTTACAACCGGCCTGGAGTGAAACCCTCTCCGGGCGTGATCTGGAATTGGTGGCGCCAGGGCATGATGGGAGGCGCAAAGGCGCACTACGACGGCATCGTCGCCTTCTCCCAGACGGACTTCACCGAAGACCTGAAGAAGATCACCGTGCCCGTCCTGGTGATGCATGGCGATGACGACCAGATCGTGCCCTATGCCGATTCGGCACCACTGTCGGCAAAGTTGCTGAGGAACGGCACGCTGAAAACCTACAAGGGCTTTCCGCACGGCATGCCCACGACCGAGGCCGACACCATCAACGCCGACCTGCTGGCGTTCCTCAAGTCATAGCCGCCTCGGAAACCTCGAGGTACCACGATGGTGGTAGTCCCCCATGGATCCATCGTGGTACCCCACAACCCCTGGATGAGGGGACGATTTCGGGCGGTGGGGGCGCTACGCTTCCTGCCTGCACCCGCAGCCTGCGGTGCCGTGAGAGGGCCACAAGATGCTCATGAGCCTGGCCGTCGCCGTCCTCCTCGCGTCCGCACCGGCGCCGGCCGCCAAGGCGGCGCCCACCGCCGGATTCTCGGAGCGGTTCGCGGACGTGAACGGGGTCCGGCTGCACTACTCGATCGGCGGCAAGGGCCCGGCCGTGGTCCTCCTGCACGGGTTCGCCCAGACGGGACTCATGTGGCGGCCGATCATGCCGCTCCTGGCCCAGCGGCACACCGTGATCGTGCCGGACCTGAGGGGAGCCGGCGACTCCGCCAAGCCGGAAGGCGGATACGACAAGAAGAGCATGGCCGTGGACGTCCACGAGCTCACGCGCTCGCTTGGCTTCGATCGGGTGAGCGTGGTCGGCCACGACATCGGCCTCATGGTCGCCTACGGGTACGCGGCGCAGTTCCCGGCGGGCACCGACCGCCTCGTGTTGATGGACGCCTTCCTTCCCGGAATCGGGGACTGGAAGAGCGTCTGGCTGATGCGCGACCTCTGGCATTTCCACTTCTACGGCGAGACTCCGCTGGCCCTGGTCACGGGCCGCGAGCGGACGTACCTCGAGCACTTCTGGAACGACTTCGCCGCGGACCGCAACCATTCCGTTTCGGAGGCCGACCGCCGGCTCTACGCTGCCGCCTTCGCCCAGCCCGGCGGCGTGCGCGCCGGCTTCGAGTACTTCCGCAACTTCGAGAAGGACGCCCAGGACTTCGCGCAACTCGCTCGCACGCCGCTCACGATGCCGGTCCTCGTCCTGACCGGTGAGAAGGCCTCCGGACAGGGGCTCATCGACCAGACACGCCTGGCCGCGACCAACGTCAAGGGCGTCATCGTTCCGGGGTCCGGACACTGGCTCATCGACGAGGCGCCGGCCAAGGTGATCCCGGAGCTGACGGCATTCCTCGACGACGCCTCCGCGTCACCCGCTCCATGACCAGCGCCCTGACCGCCGGCGCCACCACGACGCTCCGGCTCAACTCTCCCCTCGAGCACGTCTTTCCCCGGCTGACCCCGGCGCAGATCGCGCGGGTGGCCGCGCACGGGCGGGTGCGGCGGGTGGAGGCGGGCGAGATCCTTCTCGGGCAGGGCGACAGCGCGCGGATCTTCGTGATCACCGCCGGCAGCGTCGAGACGGTGAGGGGCGTCGGCGACGCCGAAGAGATCATCGTGGTGCACGGAGTCGGGTCGTTCACGGGGGAGATGGCCATCCTCTCCGGCCGGCGCGGTCTGGCCAGGACGCGCGCGCGCGAGAGCGGGGAAGTCATCGAGGTGGACCGCCCCCAGCTCATGGCGCTGGTGCAGACGGACAGCGAGCTGAGCGACCTTCTCATGCGGGCCTTCATCCTGCGCCGGCTGGAGCTGATCGCCCGCGGCTCCGCGGACGTGGTCCTCCTGGGCTCGCGCCATTCCGCGGGCACCCTCCGCATCAAGGAATTCCTCACCCGCAACGGGCATCCGATCTCGTACATCGACCTCGAGCAGGACGCGGAGGCGCAGGAGTTCCTCGATCGCTTCCACATCGGCGTCGGGGACGTGCCCGTGCTCATCTGCGGCGGCCGCACCGTCCTCCGCAACCCGACCAACCAGCAGATCGCGGACTGCCTCGGCCTCAACGCGCCCATCGACCACGCCCACGTGCGCGACACCGTCATCGTGGGGGCGGGGCCGGCGGGTCTGGCCGCGGCCGTGTACGGCGCGTCCGAAGGTCTCGACGTCCTCGTCCTCGAATCCACGGCCCCCGGAGGGCAAGCGGGCTCGAGCTCTCGGATCGAGAACTACCTCGGCTTCCCCATGGGCATCTCGGGCGCGGAGCTGGCCGGGCGCGCGTACAGCCAGGCCCAGAAGTTCGGGGCCCAGGTGACGGTGGCCAAGGGGGCGCGGGCCCTTCGTTGCACGCGCAAGCCCTACTCGATCGAGCTGGAGGACGGGACGACGGTGCCCGCGCGGACCATCGTGATCGCCACCGGCGCTGCCTATCGGAAGCTGGCCGTGGCCGACCTGGCCCGCTTCGAGGGCGCGGGCGTGTATTACGGCGCGACCCCCATGGAAGCCCAGCTCTGCCAGGGAGAAGAGGTGGTGGTCGTGGGGGGCGGGAACTCGGCGGGGCAGGCCGCCGTGTTCCTCTCCACGTCCGTACGGCGCGTGTCCATGCTCGTGCGCGGGGCCGGGCTGGCGGAGACCATGTCGCGCTACCTGATCCGCCGCATCGAGCAGAGCCCCAACATCGAGCTCCGGACACGCGCGGAGATCGTGAGCCTCGAGGGCGGCGATCGTCTGGAGGCCGTGCTCTGGCGCGACAACCAGACGATGGTGATGGAGCGAAACGACGTCGGGCACGTGTTCGTGATGACGGGCGCGGAGCCCACCACGCGCTGGCTCGAGGACTGCGTCACGCGCGACGACAAGGGATTCATCAAGACGGGCCCCGATCTCTCGCCGGACGACCTGCGGACGGCGGAGTGGCCGCTGACGAGGGCCCCGCACCTCCTGGAGACGAGCCTTCCCGGCGTCTTCGCCGTGGGCGACGTGCGCAGCGGCAACCAGAAGCGGGTGGCGTCGGCGGTGGGGGAGGGATCGACGGCCATCGCCCTCGTGCACCAGGTGCTGAAGGAATGACGTGGCCGAGGGCGAGCACAATCGCCCTCCTCTGCGCCGTCATCCTCCTTGCGAGGACGCGTCCGCCGGCGATGGCCGCCGGACCCGTCGTCAAGTTGAGCCAGGTGCCCCCGGCGGACGAGGGCGGCACCGTCCGCCTCGGAGCCATCGCGGGCCGGGTGTCGGGCGCGCGCAGCGGGCAACGGATCGTCCTCTATGCCCGGAGCGGAGACTGGTACGTGCAGCCGTTCGCGGACCAGCCCTTCACGGCCATCCAGGCCGACTCCACCTGGAGGAGCTCGACGCACCTCGGAACGGAGTATGCTGCCCTCCTCGTCGATGCGGAGTACCGTCCCCTCGCGCGAACGCCGTCCCTCCCCGGGATCGGAGGCGGGGTGGCCGCTCTCACCGTCAGGGACGGCGCGCCGCCTTGGTGGAAGGCCCCGTGGTTCTGGGTCGCTTGCCTCGCGGTGGCGGTGCTGGGAGCGGTCGGTCTCCACCGCTATCGCTTGCGGCAGCTCGCGCGGGAGCTCGACGCGCGCTCGGACGAACGGCTGGCGGAGCGCGCGAGAATCGCGCAGGAGCTGTACGATACGCTCCTCCAGGGATTCCTGAGCGTGTCGATGCAGCTCCATCTGGCCGTGAATCACCTGCCCGAGGGCTCGCCGGACCGCACGCGTCTCGAACAGGTCCTCGCCGTCATGGGACGCGCGACCGATGAAGCCCGTCGCGTGCTCCACGGTCTCCGATGCGGGGACGACGAGCGCCTCCGCAGGGAGGTCGAGCTCTCCGTTCCGGAAGCAGCGGCCTTCCACGAGCAATCCAGCACATCGAGCCGACGGGAGACAGGTCCATGAGCGCAACTGCCCCCATCCGCGTCCTCAGTGTCGACGACCATCCGCTCCTGCGCGAGGGGATCTCCGCGATGATCAGGAGCCAGCTCGACATGGAGCTGGTTGCGGAGGCCAGCAACGGCCGGGACGGCCTCGAGCGGTTCCGCCAGCACCGGCCAGACATCACGCTGATGGACCTTCGCCTCCCGGACATGAACGGGATCGACGCCATGGCGGCGATCCGCTCGGAGTTCCCGGACGCCCGCATCGTCATCCTCACCACCTTCGAGGGCGACGTCGAGATCCAGCGCGCCCTGGAGGCGGGAGCGCGCGGGTACCTCCTGAAGAGCATGCCCCCCAAGGAGCTGCTCGACGGGATCCGCCAGGTCCACGCGGGAAAGAAGCGGATCCCTCCCGAGATCGTGGCTCACCTGGCCGAGCATCTCAGCGACGAGACCCTCACTGCGCGTGAAGTGGAGGTGCTGCGCCAGGTGGCGGGAGGGAACCGGAACCGTGATATCGCGGAGCACCTGTTCATCTCCGAAGAGACGGTCAAGGTTCACGTCAAGCACGTCATGGAAAAGCTCGGGGCCAGCGACCGGACGGAAGCGGTCGCGATCGCGATACGGCGGGGAATCATCCAGCTCTAGCCGGCTTCCCTCGCCTCCGCGCACGAGAACGTGGCGAGGACACGTGCCTTCGCGGTGAGAGCCTTGACGAGTCTCCTGACTCCCTCGAATTGGGTATCGCGAGACTCCGCTCGCGGGGTAGCGCAAAAGCCTTCGATGTCGTGATGTGCGAGGGCGCGCCGAAGCGTACTTTGCCGTTGGTCGCCGACGTTCGCGGCCGCGAGGAATTGAAAAGGAGACTTGGTCATGAGGCAAGGAACGTTTGCGGCAGCTGTGTTCGGCGTTGCGTTGCTGTTGGGTTCGGCCGAGGTTCTGATGGCACAGACGAGCCATCCGACGAGCGTGAGGACCGTCGTTCTCGTGCACGGGGGCTTCGTAGACGGCTCCGGTTGGGAGGCCGTCTACAACGCCCTGAAGAAGGACGGCTACACCGTCGCCATCGTTCAGAATCCGACGACATCGCTCGCCGACGATGTCGCCGCAACCAGGCGCATTGTTGCCGCGCAGAACGGCCCCGTGGTTCTCGTCGGCCACTCGTACGGCGGAGTGGTGATTACCGAAGCCGGGAACGATCCAAAGATTGCGGGGCTCGTGTACATCGCTGCCTTCGCGCCCGACAAGGGCGAGTCGGTGTCCACCCTCATCAAGGACCCGGTGCCGGGCGCCCCCGTGCCGCCGATCCTGCCGCCGCAGGACGGCTATCTATTCCTCGACAAGGCGAAGTTCCCCGCCTCCTTCGCGGCGGACGTGGCCGTGGAAAGGGCGGCGTTCATGGCCGACTCCCAGGTTCCGTGGGGCGTGGCCGCGCTGAGCGGCAGCATCAGCGAGCCGGCGTGGAAGACCAAGCCCAGCTGGTACCTGGTCGCCACCGACGACAAGATGATCCCACCCGACGCGCAGCGCGCCATGTCCCGGCGCGCGGGTTCGACGGTCGTCGAGGTCAAGGGCAGCCACGCCATCTTCGTGTCGCAGCCCCGGGCCGTCGCGTCACTGATCGAAAGCGCCGCCGCCGGTGTCCGGACTTTGCAGTAAGGACGGCTGGCTGAAGGAGTGAGGAAAGCGCCATGCCGGACGGAGCCTGTGATCACATCCAAGCCGTGACGGCGGTGAAGCACGCGAAGCGCCGGGAGTGCGAGGAGTGCGTGAAGACGGGCGCGCAGTGGGTACACCTCCGGACCTGCCAGGAATGCGGCACCACGCGATGCTGCGACGACTCGCCCAACCGGCACGCCAGCAAGCACGCGGGGGCCAGCCGACATCCGGTGATCGCCTCCGCGGAGCCGGGAGAGCGGTGGCTCTACTGCTACCCGGACGACGCGTTTGCCGAGTACTGACGTCCTCGCCATCGTCGCCGTGGTTCGCTTCCGTGCGGAAGGCGTCGAAACCGACCGCGCCAGGCTTGGGGGACACTGACGTCCACCGGCCAACCGAGCCGGCCCGGCTGTGGCGCGATGGCCTCGCTGTGGCGGACTTGCTGACGGCCGGTCCGCGGACTCGGCGGCGGGCCCCGTCGATGATCGTGTGGAGATAGGCGCCGTTCGGGATCTGTTCGGGAGCTCCTATACGGCGGTTGGGCAGCCGATCGCTCCCGGGCGGCGCCGCAGGCGGTCGGCCGCGGCCACGGGTGCGCAGCCATACGAAGCCGGTCGCATGGCCCGCGATGACGTCGCTCGCCGCACCCGACCAGCTTCACGGCGAGAAGGATCGCGGCGGGGATGCGGCGAGGCCTCCTGGTCCGACCGAATCGCGAGCGGGTACAGCGATTGCACAGTGGCCGCGTGGATCGCGGTCAACTGGTCGCATCAGGATCGGAGGTGGAGATTGACTCTGGAGGAATCCGGCTCAGTGTCCCGTGACACCGGCCTGATGGAGGGCTCGGCCTCGGGGAAGACGCAAAAAAGGCGCGCCAGTGTCTACGGACTCCTCGCCTGTCAGGGCGACTCCCTGACGTTCGGATCGCGCGACCCGGACGGCATGAGCTATCCCCTGTACCTCGGGCGGCTGCTCTCCCAGAAGCACGGCCAGACCTGGGCGGCGGTGAACCTCGGGGTGCCGCGGGACGGCTGGGCCGAGATCTGGCGGCGCAACTATCACGAGCTTCTTTCCGTCCCCGAGGCCAAGGAGGTCTGCCTCTGGGGTGGAACCAACGACGCGAAGCAGGACCGCTCGCTGGAGCAGGCCCTGGCCGCCTGCGAGGCCGTACTCGATCAATGTCGCGTCGCGGGCCGGTTCGTCTACCTCGCCACCCTCCCCGGCAAGACCGGCTTCGGCGCTCCCTTGGAGCCCTGGAGCATGAACGGCATGATCGAGCAGCTCAACAAGGCCTACCGGCGCATTGCCGCGGAGCGCGGCCTGTCGCTGGTGGAGCTTTCCGGGATTCCCCGGGAGCACTTCGTGGACGGGATCCACCTCACGCAGGCGGGGAATGTCTGGGTCGCGGAAAGGTTCGCGGCGGCGATCGAGGGACGGCGCTGACACCGGGGCGAGGTGTGGCCAGCCGCCCGTGCGCGGTCGTGGACCGGGCTCGCCCGCTCCGCGTCTGTCTCGTCGTGCCCTACGACATGGCCGACGAGGGGGGCGTGAAGCGGCACGCGGAGCACCTGTCGGAATCGATGCGGCGCCGCGGGGACCAGGTGACGGTCGTCGGTCCGCTGAGCCGGGGACGAGCCGGAGACCACACGCGCGGATTCGGCGGCGTCGTCAACGTTCCCGCCAACGGCGCCGCCAACTCCATGGCCCTGCTCACCCCACCCTGGTCGGTGCGGCGGTTCTTCCTCGACGGCGACTTCGACGTCGTCCACGTGCACGAGCCCCTCGTCCCGCTCTTGCCGTACTACGCGCTGTGGTTCTCGCCGCGGGCCGCCCACGTCTGCACCTTCCACATGTACGCGGAGGCCGAGAGTGGCCTCTCGCGGGCGGCGCGGCGACTGCTGGGGCGGCGCATCTTCCCGAGGTTCGATCGCGCGATCGCCGTGTCGCGGCCGGCCGCCGCGTTCGCCGCCGAGGCCTGGGCTCGGACCCTGTCCGTGGTTCCGAACGGCGTTCCGACGAAGACGTTCCGCCCGGCCCCGAACGGGGCGGGTCCGCGCCCGCTATCGTTGCGGCTCCTGTTCGTCGGCAACTGGCGTGATGCCCGCAAGGGTCTCTCGTACCTTCTGCGAGCCTTCGCGCGCCTCCGCGCTCGAGGGCTCGCGCTGGAGCTGGACGTCGTCGGCGAGGGGGGCTCCGAGGCGCCGTCCATTCCCGGGGTCACCTTCCACGGGCGCGTGGCCGCGGAGACGGAGCTGGCCGGCCACTACCAGCGCTGCGACCTCTTCGTGTCGCCGGCCACCGGCCAGGAATCCTTCGGCATCGTGTTGCTCGAGGCGATGGCGTGCGGGAAAGCGGTGGTGTGCTCCGACATCCCGGGCTACCGCCAGGTGGTCGATCCCGGCGGGGCTCGCCTCGTGCCTCCTTCGAACGTGGAGGCGCTGGAGGAGGCGATCCTCTCGCTCGTAGGCGATCCCGATCGGCGCCACGCCATGGGGGAGGTGAACCGGCAGCGGGCCGAGACCTTCGACTGGGACTCCATCGCCACCCGCGTCCGCGGCGAGTACGAAGCGGCGCTCCGCATCCGCCGTTGATGCGGAGGGTGCCGGCGGCCGGGAAGACCGCCGGGCTCGGCGCCGCGGTGATCGTCTACCTCCTTCTCGTCCCGGAGGCGGCGCTGGGCAGCCTGTCCGTCCGCCTCGCCGCCTTCCGCGAGGCCAGCCTCACCCCGTCCGAGATCGCCGCCATCGAGAAGGGTGAGGTGGTCGCGAAGACGATCGACACCGACGACCGCTCCGAAGTGCTGTCCGTGGCCGCCCTGCGCGTACGGGCGACGCCAGAAGCCGTGCTGGCCTGGCTGCGCGGCGTCGACGACTGGCGCCGGCAGCCGTGGGTCGTGCAGACCGGACGACTCGGCCGCCCGCCGGCTCCGCGCGATCTCGAGGGGCTGACCCTCGACGCCGGCGACATTCGTGACCTGGCTCGCTGCCGCGTAGGCGACTGCGAGGTGCGGCTCTCGCGCGAAGCGATCGAGCAGTTCCGGACCCGTATCCATTGGTCGTCGCCGGCGGCCGCCGCCGAGGCCAACGGGCTCGCGCGCGAGATCCTCGCCAGCTACGCCGCCGGATACACGAGCACCGGGGACGCCGCCCTGTTCGAGTACATCAACAACGATGATCCCGTCCACATCGCCGCCGGCTTCAATCGCATCCTTTCCCGGTCGTCCCTTCTGGGAGCGACCGCACCCGACGTGGCGGCGTACCTGGCTTCCTACCCGAACCGGCGTCCGCCGGATGCCGAGGACTTCATCTACTGGATGAAGGAGAAGTTCTGGCGGACGGGCGTTCTCAGCCTGAACCACTGCACCATCGTCGATCGCAAGAGCCCGGGGGAGAGGATCATCATCGCCACCACCAAGCAGCTCTACGCCACCCACTACTACGAGGCCTCGCTGGCCACCACGATGTTCCTGGAAGAGGCCAGAGGCTCCTATCTCGTCACCATCAACCGCACGCGAGCGGACATCCGTCCGACCGGCTTCACCTGGATCGAGCGGCTCCTCCTGAATCGCCTGGTCCGGCGGCGGCTCGACGCCCAGGTGCGGGTGGTCAAGCGCGCGCTCGAAGGAGAGCTCCAGGCGGCACGATAGTACGGGCGCGGCCTCACCTCCAAAAGAACGTAGAATCGGCGGGTCTTTGGTTCCAGTCCCGGCACCAGCAGCAACCTGGCCGCGGATTTCGCCCACGATGCCCGTGGGCTCGGGTGAGAGCGCATGGATCACGAAACGCAGATCGAGACCCTGGAGATGCTCCTCGGCATCCTCTGGAAGCGGTTGGACCGGAACGAGGCGCTGGTGAAGACCCTCCGCGCGACGCTGCAGCAGGGCGGCGTCATCAAGGCCGAGGAGTTCGAGAAGCTGCTGGCCGCCGAGGAAGGGACGCAGGCGCAGCAGAAGATGGAGGAGTTCACCCAGAACCTGGAGGAATACCGCCAGCAGGCCCTGCACGAGTTCTTCGAACGCTTCGAGGGACCGAAGCAGTAGCGGCTAGGAGTAGCGGCTAGGAGTAGGCGATCGTGTAGGGCGCCCGCTGCGGGCGCGACAGCATCGCGTTGGCCTGCTCGTCGTCCTTGAAGCGCTCCTTGACGGGATCCCAGTAGAGCTTGCGCTTCAGCTTCATGGCCGCGTGGTGGAGCAGGCAGGCCGAGCACGACCGGTGCGCGACCTCGACCGGGGCGATGGGCGGCCGGCGCGACTTCACGGACTCGAGCCAGTTGAGGTGATGCTCGGTGCTCTCGGGAAGGTGGATCTCGCCCGGGCCGATGACCGACGTGATGATCCGGGGGTCACTGGCGTCGAGCGCGGTCGAGTCCTTGAGCTTCGCCACGGGATCGCTGGCGGTGACCTTCTCGTTGCCCCGCGAGACGAAGATCCAGCCCTTGGTGCCGATGAACTTGATGCCGTTGGGGAAATCGCCGCTGACGATCATGTGCACGCCATTGGCGTAGAGCGCTTCCGTCTTGAAGGGGCCGTGGACGTCCCAGAGGCCCTTCTTCGGGAACTCGGCCGTGCCCCAGATCTCCACCGGCCCCGTGAGCTCGGTGTCCATGCCCCAGTGCGCGCTGTCGATGTGATGCGCGCCCCAGCCCGTGATCATGCCCGCCCCGAACTGCTCGCAGCGCAGCCAGCCCGGCCGGTCGTAGCCCTCCTGCGGATGGACGCGCTTCTCGGTGTAGTACACGACGGGCGTCGAGCCGAGCCACATCTCGTAGTTGAGGTTCTTGGGCACCGGCATCTCCGGCTCGTCGTCGCCGGAGGGATCGCCGGGCAGGCCGATTTCGACCGTCTGCAACTGGCCGATGCGGCCGTTGCGGACCAGCTCCGCGGCGTAGCGGAACTGCACGGTCGAGCGCTGCTGGCTCCCGATCTGGAAGATGCGGCCGGTGCGCTGGACGGCGTTGCTCAGCGCCCGGCCCTCGGCGATGGTCAGCGAGGCCGGCTTCTGGAGGTAGACGTCCTTGCCCGCCTCCACGGCGTCGATGGCGATGATGCAGTGCCAGTGGTCGGGGGTGCTGATGACGACGGCGTCCACGTCCTTGTTGGCGAGGAGGTCGTGGTAGTTCGTGTACGTCCTGACCCCGTCGTAGGGCTTGCCCGTCTTCCCGGCGTAGTAGCCGTTGACCAGGGTCTTCGCGTCCTCCACCCTCCGGCTATCCAGATCGCAGACCGCCATGATCGTGGCGATGTCGTGCTGCCAGATGCCGGGCAGGTCGTGCCCGCGCGAGATGCGCCCGGTGCCGATGGCCGCCACGCTGATGCGGTTGCTGGGAGAGGTGGCGCCGAACACCGAGGCGGGCACGATGGCGGGGAAGCCCGCGACCACGGACGAGGCCACCACCCCCTGGCCCGCCGTGGCCAGGAACCGCCGGCGATCCATTCTCTTCATAGCCATGGCCCGATCTCCGGTACGAGTCTACATCCGCCGGCGGACGTCTCCGAAGGGGCGAGGCCTACTTGGCCGCGTTCGCGCCCTTGACCCGCAGCCGGACCGCGTAGAGCCCCTTGCTGGCGGTGATGAACAGCGTGCGGTGGCCGGCCCCGCCGAAGCTCACGTTCGCCGTCCAGTCCTCGGGGATGTCGAAGACCTGGATCTCCGCGCCCGTCTTGTCGAACACGTGCACGCCCTTGCCGGTCAGGTACAGGTTGCCTTTGTCGTCCAGGGTCATCCCGTCGGAGCCGAGCGCGGCGCGCAGCCGCTTGCCGGCAAGGCTGCCGTCCGCCTGGATGTCGTAGGCGTAGGTCTTGCCGGCCTTGATGTCCGCCACGTACAGCGTCTTGCCGTCGGGCGAGCCGATGATGCCGTTGGGCTGCTCGAGGTCGCTCGTCACGCGCGTGATCGTCTTGCGATCGGCGGACAGGCGATAGACGTGCTGGCCGTCCTGCGGCGGCGCGTCGTGTGACCACCATGGCCGCTTGTAGAAGGGGTCGGTGAAGTAGAGGCTGCCGCTCGGATGGACCCAGACGTCGTTGGGCCCGTTCAGCTTCTTGCCCTGGTACTCCGTCCAGATCACCGTGATCTGGCCGTCCTTGCCGATGGACCAGAGCGCGTTCTTCTCGTCCGCGCAGGCGATGAGGTTCCCGGCGCGGTCGAAATACATGCCGTTGCTGCGTCCCGCGGGCTGGAGGAAGGTCGTGAGCTTTCCGTCCACGCCCCACTTCATGATCCGGTCGCCCGGCTGGTCGGTGAAGAAGACGTTGCCGGCGGCGTCGGCGGTCGGGCCCTCGGTGAACGAGAAATCTCCGGCCAGCTTCTCGACCTTCGCCCCGGGGGCGCGCAGGTCCTCGGACGCGGCCGCGGGGGCGGCCAGGGCGATGGCGACGGTGATCGGAACGGTGATCAGGGTCAAGGCACGAGGCATGTCTCAGTGCTCCTCTCTCTGCCGGCGGGACCGGTGGTCGTGCCACCAGCGGAACGCCTCCGGGAGGCCTTCCGAGGGCGGGATGACGGGCGACCATCCTAGCTCACGCCGCGCGCGCTCGGACGAGAAGGGGTTGTCGTGCGTCAGCAGGTCCCACAGGCCGGGAACGCGCGCGGCGAGGTCGGCGCGGCCGCCGACCGCCATCACCGAAGCGGACATCCGGCGGCTCGCGGACGGCCTTCCTTCGTTCCAGCTGGAGACGGTGCCGAGCGCAGGCCACTTCCTGTTCGAAGAGGCCCCCGCGGCGGTGGTGGCGGCGGTGGACCGTGCCACGGACGAAGGCACGCGCGGAGGTCGGCCGCCGGAGACGGCTAGCTCGGCCTGCGCCACGCTCCCGGGGCGAGCATGCGGGCCATGCGGTCCGGACGGCGGATGGACTGGCCGGTCATCCAGGCCTCCGCCTCCGTGACCAGGGCGCGTCCGGCCTCGCCCCCGATCGCTTCGCCCCGGCCGTGCCTGGCCGCCGCCGCGTGGAGGGCCATGTCCGCTGCCTCCAGACGCGACTCCGCCTCCGCGGCCTCCGCGATCGCGCGCTCGCGGTGGCCACGGATGCTGGAGGCTCCGGCCCGCACGAGCAACGCGAGCGCGTCGCCCCACCGCGTCCGGTGCCGCTGCATGTCGCGCGCGTGTCGATCCGCCTGCTCGAGGTGCGGGCCGACGGCGTCGGGATCGGCGGCGGCCGCGGCCAGGGCCAGCCGCCGCCGGGCGCGAGAGAACATCCCGAGGATGAGGCCGGCCTGCGGGAAGCGGTCGAGCAGCCGGGCCGCCCGCCGCCAGCCCTCGGCGATGGGAGCAGTCGCCTCGAGCCCGACGCCCGTGTAGAGGGCGATGTCCCGCCGCGCCCCGCGCGCCCAGATGTGCCGGAAGTCGAACTTGCCCTCGGTGGACGCGGCCAGCCCCCTCTCGAGCTCGCGCCGGGCGCCGTCCGGATCGTCGGCGGCCAGCCAGGCGATGTGGGCGAAGAAGCCGCCCAGCCGGAGGCTGGTGGCCATCATCAGGTTGCCGCGGTCCTCCGCGCGCTCGAGCAGCCGGGGCAGCCGTCGCGACAGCTCCGTCACTTCGCCCAGCATGAACAGGGACGCCAGCGCGTACATCTCCGCGTTGTCCGCCTCCCAGGTCGCGCCCGTGCGCTGCCCGCGCAGGAGGGCCGTCGCTTCGTCGCACAGGCGCCGTGCGTCCTTCCAGCGCCCCTGGACCCAGGCGCAGATCCCGTCCGCCATGGCCGCCACTCCGTGCGCGTGCTCGTGCCCCAGCTTCGAGGCCAGGGCGTTGGCCTCGCCGAGCAGGCGATCCACGCGATGGCGGGTCCTCGTCCCGCCCACGCCCACGAACACCGCCTCCAGGGCCAGCCCGCGGGCGACGCGGTACGGCTCGCCCGCCCGCAGGGCGAGCTGCAGGCTGCGCGCGTGGAACTCCGCGGCCCGGATCATGTCGATGAGCCCCAAGCCGACCGCCATCGACCAGCAGGTGTCGATGCGGAGGAGGTCGCGGGCGGGGACCCGCGCCTCCTCGCGCTCGCGGAACCACGCGCGCGGGAAGCAACGCACGAAGAGGAAGGCGCGGCGCAGGACCAGCGAGACCAGGGCCTGGCGCGTGGTGCGGGGCCGGGAGATGCCCACGGCGTCCAGGACGGTGCCGACCAGGCGGTCCCCGGCCTCGACATGCCCCGCCATGAGGAGCTGCTGGGCCGCCCGCCTCTGGAGATCGATCCGCTCGGAGGCGTCGGTCACGCCCGCCACCGCCGCCAGGTAGGCCTCGGCGGACTCGCGGCCGCGCCCCGCATTGGCGAGGGCGTGGCCGAGAAGGACCCGCAGCCGCTGGTCCTGGGGCCGGGGATGCGCGACCAGGTTCAGCGACAGCCGATACAGGCGGGCCGCGCGCTCGAAGGCGAGCGCTTCCGCGGCAGCGTCGGCGGCGGCGGCCGCGTAGTCGGCGGCCTCCTCGAGGTGTCCGGCCTCCCGGAAGTGCTCGGCCAGCCGCTCGGGATCCGCCCGACGGGAGGCGAGGAGCGCGGTGGCGAGCCGCTCGTGGACGTGGCGCGTCTCGTCCGGGGGCAGGCCGGCGGTGACGGCGGACCGGATGCGGTCGTGATAGGGCTCGACCTCTTCCCAGGCCGAGCTCCGGCGGGTGCGGACGAAGTGGACGGAGCGCAGGGCGGCCAGCGCGGCGTCGCCCTCGCCCTCGAGACCGGCCGCCTGCACGGCCACCCCGAGCTCGATCGGCCGGCCGGCCGTGGCCACCACGGCCAGGAGCCGCCGCGCGGCTTCGGGCATCTCGCGGACGCGGCGCCAGATCAACTCGTCGACGGCCAGGCCCGAGGTCTCGTCGGCCGAGAATCGGGACAGGGCGTCCACCAGGAACGGGTTCCCCTGTGCTTCGCGGACGATCGCCTCCGTGCGATCGGTGGCCTGGGGACGGTGCCCGAGCAGCTCGCGGGCCAGCGCGCGCGCCTCCTCCGGTCCCAGCTCCCCGAGCGGGATGTCCATCTTCACGAGGGGGGCCGCCGCCGGGAGGTCGCGCAGGGGAAGGAGCACGGACAACAGGGGGCTGGTCGTGGCCTCTTCCGTCCGATAGCACCCGATGATCAGCACGGCCGGCGCGTCCGGCGGCTCCATGAGCCCGGTGAGCAGGGCCGCGCTGTCCACGTCGCCCCAATGCAGGTCGTCCATCACGACCACGACCGGGTAGCGATCGGCCAGCCGCACGAACAGCTCGCGCAAGGCGGCGAAGGCCCGCCGGCGCCGCTCGTAGGAGTCCGGGATCTCCGGCGGGGGCCGCTGCGTGCCTACTCCGCGCACCTGTCGCAGCACCGGGAACAGGCGCACCAGCGCCGACAGGTCGTGGGGCAGGAGGGCCTCGACGGTGGCCGGCGAGAGGCGGCGCAGGTGCTGGCTCAGCGCGTCCACGACGCTGTCGAAGGCCTTGTAGGGGACCGATTCGCGCTCGTAGCAGCGGCCGGAGAGGATCACCGGCGGCGGACTCTGCCCGCGCACCTCGTCGAGGAACGACCGGACCAGGGCCGTCTTGCCCATGCCGGATCCGCCGTGCACGGTCACGGTGATGGCGCGTCCGCTGCGCAGGACGGCGTAGGCCTCGTGGAGCCGCGCGAGCTCGCCCGTCCGGCCGACGAAGGGAACTCCCGCGGAGGGCGCGGAGAGGGGCGGCGGCGACGTGACCTCGGCGGCGACGGCATCGCGGCGGAGCCGCCGGAGCACCTCCGCCCCGGACGGCCGCTGCCCGGGCGCGCGGCGCAAGAGACCCTGGCACAGGACGTCGAGGTCCTCGGGGACGTCCGGGACCACGGTGGAGGGCGGCGGTGGCTCGTCGAGCTGCTTGCGGCGGAGGACCTGCAGGGTGGCCCCCGTGAACGGAAGGTTTCCGGTGAGCGCCTCGTACAGCATGACCCCCACGCTGTACCAGTCGCTGGACTCGCTCAGCGGGCGCTCCGCCGCCTGCTCGGGCGACATGTAGGCGGGGGTGCCCGCGGTCTCGACGGTGTAGGTGACGTCCGGTCGCAGCTCGCGGATGAGGCCGAAATCGAGCAGCACCACCCGCCCGGCCCCGGTGACGAGCACGTTCGAGGGCTTGATGTCGCGGTGGAGCTTGCCCGCGGAGTGCAGGGCCCCGACGCCCTCCGCGAGCTGGGCGAGGGCGGCGCGAAGGCGGTCGGTGAAGACCGCGCCCGACATCCCGGCTGGAATCGGCGGCAGCGCCGGCCGCGGATCGGGCACCCGGTCGGGCGGCGGCTCGGGCTCGTCGTCCGGAGTCGATTCCGAGGACCCCGCCGTGGACGCGGAGGATCCCGGCGACCCGCGCGGCCGGAGCAGCGCCTCCAGCGCCGGGGTGGTGGGGGACGAGAACCCGCTCGAGAAGGTCCCGCCCTCGCTGCCCCGCACGTGCTGCAGGAAGGTCACGCCGTCGATGTGCTCCATCGTGAAGAACCACTGGTCACCCTCCGCCAGCAGCTCGTAGAGGGTCACCAGGTTCGGATGAGACACGTCGGTCAGGGCCCGGAACTCCTGCTTGAAACGATAGAGGGTGCGGCCCGTGCCCACGCGCAGGGTCTTGAGCGCGACGCGCGTGTTCCGCTGGCGGTCGAAGGCCTCGTAGACGACGCCGAACGACCCCGCACCCAGGCGGCGCTGGACGGCGAATCGTTCGGTCCCCGCGAACGATTCGGGATCCGTGGAGGGCATGGCTCCCGCTCCCACGCTGGCCCGCGGGCCGTGGCCGAGGAGGCCGGCGGGCGTACGATGCGCTGATCTTGGCAGCCTGATCGTACCGCGGAACGGGAGCGCATGAGCAGTGAAGCCGACGCCGCCGAGGGCGGATCGAGCCCCGAAACGGGTCCGGTCACCGCCCTGCGCGCCGCCCTGGGCGCGGGGCTCCTGGTCGGCCAGCAGGTGGCGGCCAAGGTCGTCCGCGACGCGTTCTTCCTCTCGGAGTTCCCGGTCACGACGCTGCCGCTGGCCCTGGCCGCCGGCGCCGCGATCTCCCTGATCGCAGTGGCCGCGCTGTCGCGTGTCACCGCCCGCCGCCATCCCGGGGCAGTGGTGCGCATGATGCTCTGGTCGAGCGCCTTTCTCCTGGCCCTGGAGTGGGCGCTGAGCCTGGGCGCGCCGCGGGCGGCGGCCGCCCTCGTCTACCTGCACGTGGCCACGTTCGGGGCCACTCTGGTCTCCGGGTACTGGTCCCTGATCAACGAGAGCTTCGACCCGCACGCGGCCCGGAAGGCCATGGGCACGATCGGGGCGGGGGCCAGCGTGGGCGGCGTCCTCGGGGGGGCCCTGACCTGGCGCGCGTCCCGTCTGGTCCGCGTGCCCACGCTGCTCCTCGGTCTCGCGGGCCTGCTCGTGCTGTGCGCGCTGGCGCTGCGCGGGATCGGGCGGAGCCGGCCCGCCGCCGGGCGGCCGGGGCCGTCGCCGCGCGTGGACGCGGAGCCGGCGCGGTCCGAGCCGTCGCTCGCCTGGCTCGCCCGGGATCCCTACCTGCGCGCCCTGGCCGCGCTGATGGTGCTCTGCGCGTTCGTGGAGGCGCTCCTGGACTACGCGTTCAACGCGGCCGCCGCCGGCCGGTTTGCCCAAGGCCAGGCGTTGGCCGGGTTCTTCGCGGCCTTCCACACCTTCACCGGGTTGGCCGGGCTGATCGTGCAGGCCTCCCTGGTGAGGCGATCGCTCACGCGGCTCGGCCTGGCCGGCACGCTGGCCACGCATCCACTGGTCGTGGCCCTCCTCGCGGGCGTGGCCAGCGTGATCCCGCGCATGAACGTCATGGTCCTGCTCCGCGGTGCGGAGGCCGTCCTGAGGAATTCCACGTTCCGCTCTTCCTACGAGCTGCTCTACACGCCCCTGCCCCACACCCTCAAGCGGCCGGCCAAGCCCTGGATCGACGTCGGCGCCGACCGCCTGGGCACGCTCGCGGGGAGCGGAGCCACTGCCCTCGCCCTCGTCGTGGCCGGTCCTCATGTGGGCCGGGCGCTGGCCCTGCTGGCGACGGCGGCGGCCCTGGCCATGCTGGCCGTCACGTGGCGCTTCCACCGCGCGTACGTGACGGCCCTGGTGGAGAGCCTCCGCCGCGGCGTGGTCCGGCTCGAGCAGGAGGAGGTCGTGGATTCCACGACCCAGCGGGCGGTGGAGAGCGCCGGGCGCGAAGAGGCCGGACGGGAGGAGACGGTGCCGGCGGCGGCGGCGGAGGAGGAGCCGAAAGGGAGTCAGGTGGCCGACCTGCGCTCGAGCGATCCCGTCCGGATCCGCGCCGCCCTCGCGCTCGGCCTCTCGGACGCGACCGCCGTCGCCGCCGCCCTGCCTCTGCTGCGGCGGGACGACCTCTTCAAGGACGTGGTCCCCGCCTTGCGGCCGGCCGCGTCCCGGTTCACCGGCCAGCTCGTGGATGCGTTGCTCGACCCCGCGGTGGACCCCGTGATCCGCCGGCGCGCCGCGCGCGTGCTGGCCTCCGCTCCGACCCGGCGCGCCGCCGACGGCCTGCTCGCCGGCCTGGAATGCGAGCGTTTCGACGTGCGCTACCGCTCGGGGGCGGCCCTCCTCCGGCTACGCCAGCGCGCGGGGCTGGCCGTCCCCGCGGATCGGGCGTTCGCGGCGGCGCAGCGTGAGATGGAGGAGCTCGGAGGGCACGCGGACCCGATCCGGCTCGACCACGTCTTCACGATCCTGGCCCTGGCCCGGGAGGGAGAGCCGATCGACATCGCGCGCCGCGCCGTACGCGGCCACGACGCGGCCTTGCGGGGGACCGCCCTCGAATATCTCGACCAGGTGCTGCCGGCGGCGATCCGGGATGCCCTCTTCCCGCTCATCGGGGCCGTGGCCGCGCCGCTCCCGGCGCGCCGCGGCGTGATGGAGGTACGCGACGAGCTGATCCGATCGTCCTGGCGCTGGACGCACGACCGTAGCCGCCGGAGCAGTCGCGGCCGCTGAACGCGGCCCGCCTTCAGGCGTCGAGCCCGAGCCGCGTGATCTTGAGAGCGAGGCCGTTGCGCGAGATGCCCAGCAGCTTCGCGGCCTCCGTCCGGTTGCCGCCGCTCCGCGCGAGCGCCTCCTGGATGAGGCGGCCCTCGAGGGCGTCGACCTGGGGCTGCAGCTCCAGGGAGCCTCCGTCCGGCGCTCTCCGCGCGGCGCGGGGTCCCGCCCGGATATCGTCGCGGAGCATGCCGAATTCCACGGCCTCCCCGGCCGGGCAGCCGTGGAACAGGCGGTGCATCTCGTGCACCAGCTCGCGGACGTTGCCGGGCCAGTCGTAGTCGACGAGGGCGACCAGGGCCTTGGCGGTCACGCCTCGGACGGGCTTGCCGGAGGCGACCGCGAGCGGGCGGAGGATCCCGTCGATCAGGGTGGGGATGTCCCCCCGCCGCTCGCGCAGGGGTGGGATCCGCAGGACGGCTCCGCTCAGGCGATAGTAGAGGTCGGCACGGAACTGGCCGGCCTCGATGCGCGTCGCGACGTCGACGTTGGTGGCGGCCACGATGCGCAGGTCGACGCGCACGGGGGCGGCGGCCAGCGGCTCCACCTCGCCGCTCTCCAGCGCGCGCAGCAGCTTGGCCTGGAGGGGGAGGCCGAGCTCGCCGATCTCGTCCAGGAACAGCGTACCGCCGTGGGCGGCCTGGAAGCGCCCCGTCCGCGGCGCCACCCCCGTGGCCGCGCCCTTGCCGACGCCGAACAGCTCCGCCTCGAGGAGCTCGGACGGGATGGCCGCGCAGTTCACGGGGACGAAGGGGCCGCCCACGCGCGCCGACGACAAGTGCAGGGCGCGCGCCACGTCCTCCTTGCCCGCCCCCGTCTCGCCGATGAGGAGGACGGGCAGGCCGGTGTTGGCGATGGGCTCCATGAGGGCGTACAGCGCCATCATGGGACGCGACGTCCCGCGGACGTAGTGGGTGGGGAACACGAGCGGGCGCGGAGGCTCCGGCGCCGCGTGTCTGCGTCGGGGCGCCGCCTCCGGCCAGGCCGCGGCCTGCACCAGGATGCGGAGGACCGGCTCCAGGGAAGCCGCGCGGCGACCGCCCCAGGCGAGGGCGACGCGGGGCGGATGGCCGGGCATCGCGGACCACACGAGGTCGGGAGCGCCGGCCAGCACGCCGGAAGTCGCGTCCGGCCCCTCCGCGCCCTGCACGGCGGCGAGCACTCGCGTCTCGTCCACCGCCTGTAGCGTGCCCGCGGCCGCGACCACGACCGGCGAGCCTTCCTGGACCTCGGCGATGCAGCAGCCCTGCAGGCCGGCCTCTTCGACGAGGCGGGTGAGCGCATCCCCCAGGGCGGCGGGACCGCCGCGCAACCGGCCCAGCAGGTGCTCGACGACCGCGAGCGCGTCCACAGGCTCCGCGCCCGCCCACGTCTCGGTGGCGCGCTCCGCCGCTTCACGCGCCCGCGCCGCCGGGACCCGACCGTCGAGGGCGAGCGCCAGCTCGACGTCGGCCTCGTCGATCGGATCGAGGACCAGCGAGACGGATCCGAAGCGTACCTCGTCGCCGGCGGCCAGGACCGCGGAGGCGGTGCGCACGCCGTTGACGTGGACGCCGTTCTTGCTCTCGAGGTCGGTGACCTCGAAGCCCCCCTCGCAGGCCCGGAGGACGGCGTGCCGGCGGGACACCCCGGCCTGCGGCAGGACGACGTCGTTGGTGGGCGCGCTGCCGACCCGCGTCTCTCCGTCCGCGAACAGCAGGAACGTGCGGGGCAGGTCGTCGACCTGCCCCTTCAGGCGAAAGCGCATCCGGGGAGCGGACATAAGGACTTCGGGGCCGCATGTTGCACCTTCGCGGGTCCGAAATCGAGCGCCCGGAACTCGCGGGGGTCCGATGCTACGCTAGAAGACGAGGGGAGATCCTGCATGGCCTACATGAAACCGGCGCCGCGGACAGGGGTGCTGCTCCTGCTCGGCGCCCTGACCCTGTCCTCGATGGGCTGTGCCACGACGACGGTGGCGCGCATCCTGGCCGAGCCGCAGAAGTACACCCACCGCGACGACGTCCAACTCGCCGGGAACGTCCTGGAGAGCATGTCCCTTCTCGGTCACGGCGCCTTCAAGCTCGACGACGGGACGGGCACGATCTGGGTGATCTCGAGCCACGGCGTCCCCCGGCGGGGCGCCCGCGTGAAGGTCGAGGGCAAGATCCGCGACGTGGCGGACCTCGGCACGATCATCAAGCTGCCCGAGCAGATCGGCTCCGGGCTCGTGATGACGGACGCCACCCACCACGCCAACTGACGTCGGCCACGAGACACTAGGGCGTGCCGGCCACCCCGCCGTGGCGCGCGGCCACGCGCGTCCAGGGCCGCACCACGCCGAGGGCCTCCGCGATCAGCGATTCCGGAGGCCGCCGCCCGTCCGCGAACGCCAGCATGTGGATGTGGTCGCGGTTCTCGCGGAGGGCTTCCACGCGGCCGTTCCTCTCGAGCTCCGCGACCATGTCCATGAGCGCGTCCTGCTCCGGGCCCGTCATGTAGCGGTCGTACACGTCGAAGGCCAGGCCCGTCGTGTGGGGCGGGATCGAGATGTGCGTCGCGTTCGGGTTGGTCTCGCCGAGCAGGCGCTGGTAGGCCAGGGTGCGGACGAGCGACGTCACCGGCAGAGGGCGATGGAAGCGCTGGTCGTAGCGGGCGGCCAGCTCGAGCAGGACGTCGCGCGCGGCCGGCCGGAGGAAGCCCAGCAGCCGGCCGCGGAAGGCGCGGCGGTCCTTCGGATCGTCGAGGTCGTACGGCCGCTTCCCCAGGTGCCGCGCGAAGTCCTCGAGCGTCTGGCGCTCGGAGACCAGCCGGCGGCGCTTGTCGTAGTCGTCGTACCAGGCGGCCGCGCGTGCCTTCTCCTTCTCGAGCGCCGCCGCCTCTTGCCTGGCCTTGCGGGCCTGGGCAAGGAGCGCGCGCCGCCGTCGGGCCTGGGTTCGGGGGAGCCGCGCCGCCTGCGCCGCGGCCTCGGACGCCGCCGCCTTCATCGCCTGGATCTCCTGGGCCATCTCGGCCGCACGGTCCTGGAAGAGATCGTAGCGGCCGTACAGCGGGACCTCGGCGCCGGTGGCGCGGTCGTAGTGGGCGAGCGGCTCGCCGGTGGCGTTCGCCCCCACGCCGTAGAGGATGTAGTGGTCGCCCAGCGCGGGCACCTCGACCAGGTCGCCTTGGCCGATCATCTGCGCGAGCTCGGCCTCGTCGTGCGGGATCGGGTAGTCCTTCTCCATCCACGCCGCCACCTGCACGGCGAGGAACCGCCGCCGGTCGGCGTAGTGCCGCAGCTCGGACGGGACGTGGATATGCGCGGCACGACCGACCGGCTCACCGCGGTCCTCCTCCACGCGGCGCGCCGCTTCCTTCCAGTGATTCACCTGGGCCGGAGGAACGGCCGGAGGTGGCGCCGCCGCCGATTCGGGGCCAGGTGCGTCCGCCTCCGCACCTCGCTCCCATCGGAAGCGCACGGCCAGGCCCGAGAGGGCCACGACCAGGGCCACGAGGAGCACCCAGGTCGTGGGCCGAAGCCTGCCCGCTCGCGCGCGCTCGCTGCGGTCGGTCGCCGGCGGTCCCTTTGGCACCATGTACTTCCGGAAGGCAGCAAGACGCGTTCCGCTCGGCGGCGCCGCGCGTGATCGTGGGCAAAGTGCCCGACCGGACACGGGCCGCGGGCTATCATGCTGGAAGACGAGCCGGAAACCCCGATGCGCCCCGTCCCCCTCCTCGCCGTCGCCGTCCTCGCCTCGAGCGGCTGCTCCGTGCCGCGCTCGGCCTTCCCGCCCAACGCCGAGCTCAAGGTCGTCGACGTCGAGGTCGGACGGGCGGTGGGCGCGGACAAGCGCGTCACCGCGCCCGCCGGCACGTTCGCGCCCGGGGACGTCATCTTCGCGTCGGTGGTCACGGACGGCGAGGCGCGGCGGGCGGTGATGTCCGCGCGATGGACCTACCAGGGCGCGCTGCTCGAGGAGACGGCACAGAAGATCGCGCCCGACGGCACCACCGTGAGCGAGTTCCACGTGTTCAACCCGGCGGGATGGGCTCCGGGGCAGTACCGGGTCGAGATCCTCATCGACGGCCGCGTGGTGGCGGATCGTGCCTTCCAGGTGGATGCCGCATCGTGACGGGGGCAAAGAAAATCCTTGACCAGCGACGTGTTGGAGGAGCAGGGTATGACCGGGATCGACGATGGCGGTACGCACGAGGCGGAAATCGCGTGACGACCGGCCGGGAACCCTCCGGCTGCCTCCCCTCGACGAAGTGAACGGGCGGTACACGAGTTGCGCGACCGCGGTGGCGGCCGAGGCCTTGCGCACCGGAGTGCTGCCGCGGGCGGCCCGCGCGAGCCGCCGGGCGGAGATCCCACGCGCCGGCGAGACGATCCGCGTCGGCGATCCCGACGACCGTTTCCTGGCCAACGAGTACGTGGGCGAGGAGACGCCCGGCGGCAGCGCCCCCACGCCGGACCAGAACGAAGTGGACGCGATCGGCCGGGCCTACGGGCTGCAGGAGGAGGACGCGGGCGCGCTGCGTTGCGCGGCCGAGATCCTGGAGCGGCGCGACCATCGGCGCTCCGAGCTGACCCCTCCGCGCCGACCCGTCTAGTGCCCGAGGGCCGGCCCGACCCTTACCCCTTTCCGGAGAGCCTCTGCCACCGCTGCGCGGCCCCGCCGCGCTACGTGACGAGCGACCGCGGGTCGGTCTTCATCTATTGTCCGCTGCTGCAGCGCTACCCGCCCCAGCCTGTTCTCGCCTGCGCGCTCTTCGTGTCCCGCCCGGACCCGGCCTGAGCCCCTCAGGCCCTCCGGGCCCCGCACTCGGGACAGAACTTCGCCGCCGGGGCCATCTTGGCCCCGCACTGGGCGCAGGCGTCCCGCGGGTGGAGGGGGGCGCCGCACTCGGGGCAGAACTTCCCGCCCGCGGTCTGGGCTGAGCACTTGGGGCAGCGCGCGACCATCTGGTCGTCGAGGTCGAGGCCCCTCGTCTGGTCGCGCTCGCGCACCTTGGAGTGGATCTGCTCCACCTGGGCCTGGGCCTGGGCGGCCGCGATCTCCTCCTCGGTCTGGGGGGCGCAGTTGGAGCAGAGGCCCCGGTCGGCATTCCAGCACACGGTGTTGCAGACCCACTTCCCGCAGCGCACGCACTGCGTGAAGTTGGGCTTGACCTCCGTGACCGCGGCCTGCAGCGCGCTGTCGTGGGCCTGGCCGCCCACCGCGCGCTGGATCTCGTAGGCGCTGGAGCCGGCCTGGCTGAACACGCCGCCGAAGAGGTCGCCCGCGGCGCGGAGGAGGCTGCCCGCGGTGCCCACCACCGAGGCCTGGAAGGCCGACATGTACCCGTTGCGGCACTTGTCGCAATAGAACTTGAACTGGAAGCCGCGGTCGGTCGAAAGATCGTCGTAGTTCTCCACGAACTGGATCAGGGCCATGATCGAAGAAGCGTACGCGGCGTCCATGCGAGCGTCAACGAGCGCGCGCCGGTACAATTCCGGATGCTCGAGCGCGCCCTCTCGGTCGCGATGGAGGCGGCGCTCCGCGCGGGCGAGATCCTGCGCGCGGATTTCCACCGCCCGGACGGGGCGCGCGGGGGGGGCGACAAGGCGGAGGCGGACACGGAGGCGGAGCGCGAGGTCCGCGCGCGCCTCCTCCAGGCCTTCCCGGGCTGGGGCTATCGCGGCGAGGAGACGGGCGTCCAGGCCGGCCAGCCCGGCCAGCCCATCTGGCTCGTGGATCCCAACGACGGCACGCGCGACTACCTGGCCGGCCGGCGCGGGAGCGCGGTCTCGATCGGGCTCGCGCGCGAGGGCCAGCCCGTCCTCGGCGTCGTGTTCGCGTTCGGCTATCCGGACGACCGCGGCGACCTCTTCGCATGGGCGGAGGGCCGGGGGCCGCTCCAGCGCAACGGCCGCGCCGCCGAGGCGTCACCGCCCGCCCGGCTCGACCGCGCGCAGATCGTGCTCGTCTCCAGCAACGGCGAGCGCGATCCCGGCGGCAACCTCCGCAACGTGGCCCCCGCGCGCTACCGCAGCGTGCCCTCGATCGCCCACCGGCTGGCCCTGGTGGCGAGCGGGGAGGGGGCGGCGGCCAGCGCCCTGTTCGCGCCCTGCGCCTGGGACTACGGGGGGGGTGACGCCATGGTCCGGGCGGCGGGCGGCGCCGTGGTGGACGAGAGCGGCCGGCCGATGATCTACGACGGCGGCGGCGACAGCCGCTCCGCCCGCGCGTTCGCGGGGTCGCTCGAGGTGAGCCAGGCCCTGGCCGCGCGGCCGTGGAACGTGTCCGCCGGCCCCTGGGGCGCCGAGCGCCCGGCCCGCCTTCGCCCGGGAGTGGCGATCGCGGACGCGGAGCGGCTGGCGCGGGCGCAGGGCTGCCTGCTCGGGCAGATCGCGGGTGACAACCTGGGTGCGCTCGTGGAGTTCGCCTCCGCGGACGAGGTCCGGCGCCTCTACCCGGACGGTCCGCGCCAGCTCGTCGACGGCGGCCGGTGGCACCTCCTGGCCGGCCAGCCCACCGACGACGGCGAGATGGCGCTGGCGCTGGCGCGCACGATCGTCGACGGCGGCGGCTACGACCCCGCGCGCGCCTTCGACGCCTACCGCCGGTGGCTGGATTCCGCGCCCTTCGACGTCGGCACCACGGTCCGCGCCGCCCTGGAAGGCGCGCCCCGCCGCGACAGCCAGGCCAACGGCTCCTTGATGCGCGCGAGCCCGCTCGGCGTGCTCGCCCACCGCCTGGAGGCGCGGGGGGCCGCGGAGCTGGGCCGCGCCGACGCCGCGCTCACCCATCCCCATCCCGTGTGCGGCGACGCCACGGCCGCGTTCGTGGTCGCGATCGCGCACGCGATCGACCGCGGCGACGGGGCGGAGGGCGCGTATCGGGCCGCCCTGGACTGGGCGCGAGGCGCGCCCGCGGTCCCCGCGGTGCGGGAGGCGCTGGAGGCGGCGGCGGGGGCCGCCCGGCCCGCCGACGGCCCGCAGCAGGGCTGGGTCCTCATCGCGCTGCAGAACGCGTTCCACGAAGCGCTGCGGGCGCGGACGGTGGAGGAGGGCCTGGCCGCGACCGTCCTCCGCGGCGGCGACACCGACACCAACGCCGCCATCGCGGGGGCGCTGCTCGGCGCCCTCCATGGACGCGCGGGGATACCGGCGCAATGGCGCTCGATGGTCCTGAGCTGCCATCCCGTGGCGGGGTTCGCGCACCACCCGCGCCCGAGGACGTTCTGGCCGGCCGACGTGTTCGAGCTGGCGGAGACGCTGCTCGTGGCCGGCGGCCGCTGACCTTTCCCCGCTACGGCTTGGCGATCTGCCGCCTCACCAGGCGGGCGGCCGCGCGAATCCCTCGCCGCGCTCGCGCTCGGCCAGGCGGTCGCGATGCCACGGCGGCGGGATCAGGCCGAGGGCGCGGAGCGCGGGCGCGTACTCGTAGCGGATGGTCACGCCGTCGGAGGGGCGGGCCTCGGCCACGAAGCTCACCACCGTCGCGGGGTCCCAGGCGCGGCTGCCCCAGCCGGTGCCGGGGTACGACTCTTCGGAGGGCTGCGCCTTGCGGAGGCCTTCGGCGCGCTCCCTGGACGCGTCGGCGTCGGCCGGGGGCGCGCTGGCGGGGGGAGCCGCGCCTTCTGGAGCGGCGCCGGGGAGGGTGCCGGCGGCGTCGGGCGGGGGGATGTCGCGCCGCGGGCGCTCCTCCGCCTGGTCCTCCGGCCGCGACCCGCGGTCCCATGGCTCCGTCCCGCCGCGCGAGACCCGCGGGCCGAAGCGCTCGCGATAGACCCAGGCCTCGATCCAGCCCATCTTCCCGTTCGCGCGTCCGCTCCGGGTCGCGTACGACGCCCGCTCGTCCACGAACGTGAACTGCCTCACGTCCTCGAGCGACGTGCGCCAGCCGCGCACCCTCACCTCGTCCCAGGGATCGATGACGTACATGCGGCCCGGCCGGCCGGCCGCGGTCGGACCGGGCTCACGCTCGCCGCTGATCGCGTTGAGCCCGTCGACGGCGAGCAGGACGCCGAGGCGCCGGGAGCTCCGGTTGGCCACGCGGACGGTGTACGCGGAGCCGCTGCGGGCCTCGAGGTAGTAGCGGCCGGAGCCGTCGCGTGCCGGATAGAGCGGCGCCGCGGATCCCTCGACTTCGACCGAGAGGTCGACGAGGGACCCGCTCGCCTGCCAGACGCCGGCCCGAGCGGAAGGGGTGAGAAGGAACGACAACGCGATGACGGCCGCCGCGCCGGCCCGTCGAGGGCCGAGCGGGACAGGGGTGGGAGCGGCGAGCGGCGAGGGCATGGGCCGGCCTCCTTGCCTCAGGAGTACGGCCCAGCCCGGGGCGCTATTCCGTCAGTTGGCGGCCGCCTCCTTCTTCTTTGCCGCTTCGAGGTTTATGGAGACCCAGACGTCGTCGCCCAGCAGCACGCCGCCGCTGTCGAGAGTCTTGTTCCAGGTGATCCCGAAATCCTTGCGGTTCAGGGTGACGTCGGCGGAGAAGCCGGCCTTCTCGTTGCCCCAGGGATCCTTGCCCACGCCCAGGTACTGGACGGGCAGCGTCACTTCCTTCGAGACCCCGTGCATGGTCAGGGTGCCGATGACGTCGTAGCGGTCCTTGCCCGCCGCCTTCACCTTCGTGCTCTTGAAGCTGATCTCGGGGAACTTCTCGACGTCGAAGAAGTTCGCGCTGCGCAGGTCCTTGTCCCGGTTCTCGTTGGCGGTGTCGATGGTGGCGGCCTTGATGGTGAACTCCACGGTGGCGGCCTCCGGCTTGGCCGGGTCCACGACGACCGTGCCCGCGTAGTCGTTGAAGTGCCCGCGCACCTTGCTCATCATGTGGCGGATCTGGAAGCCGGTCTCCGAGTGGTTCTTGTCGATCACCCAGGTGTCGGCGAGGACGGGGGAGGCGGCCAGGAAGGCGGCGGCGGCGGCGAGGGACAGCTTACGGATCATCATTTCTCTCCTTGAATGGCGCGGCGGCAGGCGGCCGGCCGCGATGGCGACGACGTTCCCGGGATCCTCGGCGCGCGGGCTCACGTGATGGCCGCGCGCAGCGCGTCGAGGTCGCGGATGAAGCGGTCCAGCGCCTCGGCGTCCAGCGGAGACATGAACTCCCGCGCGGCGTCCTGCATCAGGCCGTCGAGCCGCGCCAGGAGGTCGAGCCCTTCCGCCGCGATCCGGCACCGGATCTCGCGGCGGTCCTCCGTCGAGCGCTGGCGCCGGACCAGGCCCTTGGCCTGCAACCGGTCGACCAGTCGCGTCACGCCCGGAGCGTGCTCGATCATCCGGCCGGCGATCTCGAGCGTGGGCAGCCCCTCGGGGCCGGCCCCGCGGAGGATGCGGAGCACGTTGTACTGCTGCAGCGTGATCCCGTGCGGCTCCACCACGCCGGTCAGGGCGCGGCGCAGGAGGTCCGCGGTGCGCACGAGCGCGACCACGCCCTCCTCGGAGGGCGAGGAGAACGGCCGGCTCTGCCGGATCTCCTCCTGGACGGCGCTCCGAACCCGGGACATGCCGCGTACGTTAGTCCGACAATACATGACGCGTCAAGTAAATTGGTGTGAAGATGGGTGACCGTCCACACAAACCGTTGATCGCACAAGGACGTACTGCCTGATTGGATCACGACATTCCCTGGGTTCGCGCTCCGGGCCGCCCCAAGAGAGCGGCACGGGCGAGGCCCGCGTGGTTCCGTGAGGATGACGATGCCCGAGGATGACCCCTCGAAAGAACCGAAAGAGAAGACCTACCGGGACTGGCTGGACGAGGCGCTGGCCCGGGACGAGCAGACCTGGGACGCCCTGGACCAGAAGCTCAAGCAACTCAAGCAGACGAAGACACCGGAGGGGAAGCCCAAGCCGGCGTACGAGCGGCCGCCCAAGCCGCTCGACTGGTAGTCACGCCAAGGGGCCTCGGCCTCTCACTCCACCCGGCCGCGCGCGGCCACCCGCCACTCCTCCTCGATGCTCTCTCCCCGGTGGGCCACGACGCGGTCGAACAGGTTCGAGACCACGCAGGCGTGATTGGGCAGCACGCGGACCCTTTCCCCGACCCGGAACCGCTCGCCTTCCTCGACGGCGAGGACGCCGTGCTCCTCGCTGAGCCGGGCCACGCGGGCGCGACGTCCCCGGATCCACCCGTGGCCGTCCGCGCGCGGCCGCAGGGGGTCGTTCGAGAGGCTCTTGCTGCCCGCGTCGATCACCGCGCGATCGGGGGCGGGCGCGCTGACCACCGTCGCCAGGACGCTGATCGCGCAGTCCTCGAGGCCGCACACCCCGAGCGAGACCTGGGAGGCGTCGTTGTAGACGTAGGTGCCGGGCCGGCATTCCGTGACTCCGCGCATCCCCATGGCGTGGCGGGCGGTGGGAGTCGAGCCGACCGAGACCTCCTCCACGGGCAGCCCCGCCTCCCGCAGAGCGTCCGCGACCGCGGCCATCGTCGCGCCCTCGTGGTGCCCGACGGCGGCGACTCCCTCCCGGCTCGTCTCGCCGTAGGACTGGCCGCCGTGCGTGAACACGCCCGTGAGGCGCAACCCCGGCAGCCCGGCGACCGCGCGGCCCATCCCCACCGCCTGCTCCGGCAATACCCCGACGCGATGGAGGCCGCTGTCGATCTTGAGCCGCACCTCGAGGCGGCGTCCGGCGGCGGCGAACACGTCGGACAGCGTGCGCGCCCCTTCCACGGAGTCGACGCCGACCAGGATCCGCACGCGCTCGGCCAGGGCGAGCAGCCGTCGCGCCTTGTCCGCGCCCACCACGGGATAGCCGAGGAAGATGTCCTCGAAGCCGGCGGCGGCGAAGACCTCCGCCTCGGAGGTCTTGGCCAGGGTCAGCCCGGCCGCCCCCGCCCGGAGCTGGAGCCGGCCGACTTCGAGGACCTTGTGCGTCTTGGCGTGCGGCCGCAGGCGGACGCCTTTGGCGCGCGCATCCTCTGCCATCCGCTGGACGTTGCGCTCGAGCACGTCCAGGTCGATGAGGACGGCGGGCGTGGGGAGGTCGTTCAGGGAGCCGGCCATGCCCGTCCAGTACACTCCATCGCCGGCCCCGCGGCAACCGCGCCGCGCGCGTGCCAGTGCCGGCCGCCGGGGCTCCGCTGCTAGGCTAGCAGGAGATGCGGTTGACGACCTCCTGGGTGCGACCCTCCTGGCGCCTGCTCGCCGAGTCCGCCCGGGAGAGCCTGACCGCACCCGCGGTCTCCGCCCTCGACGTCGTCCTGCGCGTGGCCCTCTTCGTGGTCGTGATCGGGGGCGCGGTGGTGCTCGGCTGGACGGCCCGGCAGGCCTGGAGCGTGCACCGCCTGACCCGCGGGGTCGGCAACACCGTCTTCTACGGCGCCGACCACAAGCCGTGGTTCGCCCTCGACGAGCACCGGCGCGACGTGCCCCTCGACCAGGTCGCCCCCCCCCTGCGCCTGGCCGTGATCGCCGTCGAGGACCATCGCTTCTACCGCCACGGCGGCCTCGACCCCATCGGCTTCGCGCGCGCCCTCGGGCGCGACCTGCGGCGGCGGGAGCTGGCGGAGGGCGGGAGCACGATCACGCAGCAGCTGGCGCGGACGCTGTTCCTCTCCAACCGGCGCACCCTGGGCCGCAAGGTCAAGGAGGCGGTGCTGGCGGAGATGATCGAGGGGCAGCTCACGAAGGAAGAGATCCTCGAGCTCTACCTCAACCGCGTCGCCCTCAGCGGCGGCACCTTCGGGGTGGAGGCGATGTCGCGGCAGCTCTTCGCCAAGCGCGCGCGGGACCTCGGCCTGCTGGAGTCGGCGGTGCTGGCCGGCCTCATCCGCGCCCCTTCCGCCCTCTCGCCGTGGTCGAACGAGGAGGGCGCCCTCCAGCGCAGCAAGGTCGTGCTGATGCGCATGCGCGAGGAGGGGTTCATCACCCCCGAGGCCGAGCAGGCGGCCAACGCCGCGCGCATCCGGATGACCAGCGCCCCCGGCCTGGCCGACGCGCACTCCGGCTACGCGAAGGAGTACCTGCGCCAGCTCTTCCGCGAGCAGGTCGGCAACGACGACCCGCCGGACTGGGAGGTGCAGACCACCTTCCTGCCGTCGGTGCAGCTCGCGGCCGAGCGCGCGGTCGAGGAGGGCCTGGCCCGCCTGGGCCGGCGCGGGCTGCAGGCGGCGCTGGTCGCCCTCGACCCGGAGACGGGGAACGTGCTGGCCATGGTGGGCGGGCGGAACTTCACCGCGTCGCCCTTCAACCGCGCCGTGCACAGCCGCCGCCAGCCCGGCTCCGCGTTCAAGCCGATCGTGTACGCGGCGGCCCTCGACCGCGGCCTCTCGCCCGTGACCGTCCTCAGCAGCCTGCACGCGGTGACGGCGCCGGGACGGCAGGAGTGGAGCCCGCGCAACGCGGAGGAGGGCCTGCCCGACGAGCAGACCCTGCGGGAGGCGCTCCTCCAATCGAACAACCAGGCCGCGGTGGCCCTGCAGCTCATGGTGGGCAGCGGGCGGGTGCTGTCGCTGGCCTCCGACCTCGGCCTGCACGACCTGCCCAACGTGCCGTCGCTGGCCCTGGGCACCGGGCTGGTCACGCCGCTGGACCTGACCGCCGCCTACGCCGCCTTCCCGAGCGGCGGCTACGCGGTCGAGCCGCGCGGCATCGTGCGCGTCCTGGACGCGGACGACGGCGTGGTGGTGGAGAACCCGGTGCGGCGCCAGCGGGTGATCCCCGAGCCGGTCGCGTTCCAGATGGTGACGATGCTGCGCGACGTGGTCGACTTCGGCACCGCCTCCACCGCGCGCTCGCTGGGGGTCCGGGGCCCGGTGGCGGGCAAGACGGGCACGACCAGCGACTTCAAGGACGCCTGGTTCGTCGGGTTCACGACCTCCGTGGTCGCCGGCGTGTGGGTCGGTCTCGACCAGCCGGAGCCCATCGGGGAGCAGGCCTTCGGCGCGCGCGTGGCCCTGCCCATATGGGCCGACTTCATGCGCCGCGTGGCGCGCACCCTGCCCGCGGAGGAGTTCGCGGAGCCGTCGGGCCTGCGGGAGGTCGAGCTGTGCCGCGTCTCCTACCTGCGGCCGGTGGACGGCTGCCCGACCTACGTCGAGTACTTCAAGGAGGGCGACGACGTCCCGCGCCGTCTGTGCCCGATCCACCAGGGGAGCTTCAAGCAACAGGCGCGGCGGGTCCTGGACGGGGTGCTCGCCCGCGTCGGCCGCAAGATCCTGGACATCTTCAAGTGAGGAGGACGTGATGCAGGTCGAACGCGACGGTGCCGTCGTGCGCATCATCCTCGGCGAGCGCGAGGTGAGCTTGCTGCGCTACGCGCTCGAGCGCGCGTCGTTCATCGACACCCCCTCCGCCGAGCAGGCCGCCATCGCGACCTTCTGTGCGCGGGCGCTGGAGGCGCTGTCGGGCCCGAAGTGAGCGCGGGCGTCGTCATCCTCGCTCGAGCGGCCGCCCGTCATCCTCGCTCGACGATGCGCAGCCGGTTGCCGTCGGCGTCGCGGAGGACGAACATCGGCACGGGGTAGCGCAGGATATCCGCGTCGGCGTCCACGCCCCGGGCCCGCAGGGCCGCGTGGTCGGCCGCCGCGTCCCTGGTCGTGAGGCGCACCTGCGTGTCGATCCCGGTGGCCTCGCCGTCGCGCGCGCGGACCAGGGCGATCGTCGTCGCCGCGCCGGGCGGCGCCACCTCGATCCAACGCTCGCCCTTGCCGTAGGGGACGTCCATGCGCTTCTCGAATCCGAGCAGGCCTGTGTAGAACTCGCGCGCGCGGTCCTGGTCGGCGACGGGGATGCCCACCGTGCCCACCTGCGTGATCTGGATCCCGGTCCTGGTCTCGGGCATGGCCATCCTCCTGGAGCACCGATCGGGGCGATCGGGGGGCTCGCTTCCGCCCCGCCGCCGGGTGCTTCAGTCCTTCGACGTTCGAGCGGGCCGCGGTCGGACAAGTTTTCGGTTCGTCCGGACATTCGGACGTGAGGTAGCGGCGAAGACGGTCGCTGGATTCGAGCGAGGGCGGGACGTCTCACGCCAGCACGGTGACGTTTCCGCTGCTCAGATCGTAATGACCGGCGACTATCTTCAGCTTCCCTTCCTTGATGAGGCTGGTCATCACGGGCGAAGCGGTGGCGATCAACGTCGCCTGGATCTTGGCGTTGGCTCTGATCGCGGCATCAAGATCGTTACCGGCAGCATCGACCGCCGGACGTATTGGCGCATAGAGCTGACTGATCTGGCCCGGTACCGCCTTGCCGTCAATCGTGGCCTTCACTGCACCGCAGTTGCCGTGACCCAAGACGAGAATCACCCTGGTGCCAAGTACCGCCGCGCCATATTCCAGACTGGCGATGATCTCGGACGTCGCGACGTTGCCGGCGACGCGCACCACAAAGAGATGGCCGATGCTCTGATCGAAGACCAATTCCACCGGCACGCGGGAATCGGCGCAGGACAGCACCGCGGCGAATGGCTCCTGCTTCTCCACGGTATTCTGTTTCAGGATTGCCAGATCCTCGTCGAAAGAGGCAAGGCGCTTTTCGACAAAGCGCTTGTTGCCGGCGACCAATTCCCGTAACGCGGCGTCGGGCGAGAGCACGTTTTCGGCAGAAGCGTGTTTCGGCAATGCCGCGCCGAGCGCGGTTGCGGCCACCGCTCCTTTGATACCGGTCCATAGAAAGCCGCGGCGGGACACTGGTGTGATTGGCTTCGTCCCGGAATCTCTCTTTTCCATGGCAGGCACCTCTCATCCAGACGCTGGCCGGCGGCGCCAGAGTAGCACTTTGGGCCGCCCGGTCGTCGCGCGCCCGTCACATGTCGAAAGTTGCTCACGCGGGCTCGGCAAGTGGAGGCCATCCGGACCGTACGCGGGAAGAATAGGGGCGACGTCCACGCCATCGCCCGTGGCATGGCCGAGCGGCGCCGTGAACCTAGCGCGCCTGAGGTCCGCGCAGCCCTCGAGCTCGTGACCCGATTCCTCGGACCGTGAGCCGTCGAGTTACGCCCGGCGCACGCCCTATGCCGGCGCGCGCCTGGCCGCCAGCATCCCGCAGGCGGCGTGGATGTCGGGGCCGCCCGAGTAGCGGCGTACGAACGGCAGGCCCTCCGCGGCCAGCGCGGACAGGAAGCGGCCGCGCTCCTCGTCGTCCGCTCTCCGGAAGCGGCCGGTGGGATCGTTGACGTCGATGACGGAGATCCGCACGGGCGCCCCGTCGAGGAGGCGCGCCAGCGCGCGCGCCTCGTCCTCTCCCGTGTTCACGCCCGCCATGAGCACCCACGCGAGGTGGACGGGGCCGCCGTGGCGGGCAGCGTGGCGCCGCATGGCCTCGACGAGGTCGGCCACGCCGTAACGCTGGCCGATCGGCATCAGGCCCGCGCGCTTGTCTGGCAACGCCGACGTGAGCGAGAGGATCAGCCGGTACGGATGCCCCTCGTCCGTGTAGCGCTCGATCATCGGGAGCACGCCCACCGTGGAGATCGTGATCCGGTCGCCGCGGATGCGCCCGCCGCAGGGATGGCGCAGGATCTCCGCCGCCCGGATCACGCTCTCGTAGTTCTGGAAGGGCTCGCCCTGGCCCTGGAAGACGACGCCGGTGACCGGACGCTCGGGTCCCTCGCGCCGGACGGTCAGGACCTGCTCCACGATCTCCCAGGCCTCCAGGTTCCGCGTGAAGCCCAGCCGGCCCGTCTCGCAGAACGCGCAGGCGAGCGCGCAGCCCACCTGCGACGAGACGCAGACGCTCCAGCGCGGGCGCTCGAGCGGGATGCGCACGGCCTCGAACACGTGGCCGTCCGCGGCCCGGAAGAGGTACTTGACGAACGGATCCACGCGGCTCTGGATCCGCTCGACGATCTCCAGGCGGGCGGTGCCGCCGCGGCGCAGCACCTCGCGCGCCAGCGAGGGCGACAGGCCGCGCACGCCCTCGAGGTCGTCGGCGTCGCCCCAGACCAGGCGCGCCTGGATGCGACGGGCCATCCGGTCGTCCAGACGCAGGTCCGGCCAGCGCGCGCGCAGCTCTTCGGGACGCAGGCCGCGGAGATGGGGTGGCTCGGCGCTCAAGCGGGTCAGAACCGCAGGGTCGTGCGCCGGCCGTGGAACTCGACGTCCACCTCCTCCGCACGGATCGCGAGCACGCGGATGCCGTCGATCTCGTCACCCACGCGGACGAGGTGGTCGTTGACGATCGCGATGGGCTGGCCGTCGCGCTGGCTGATGGCCTGGAGCCGCAGCACGGGCTCCGCCGCGGGCGTCGCGGCCGGCGCGGCGGCCGCGACCGGGGCCGGCGTCGAAGACGAGACGGATGCGCGCGCGGTGTCCTCGGCCGCCGGGGGCGCGACCACCGCCGGGCTGGCCGGCGCCGATCGAGCCGACGTGAGCGGACGCGCCTCCGACCCGGCGGCGGGTGGTACCGCCGCCGCCGGCGCTGCCACCGGAGGCGCCACCGGCGCCGCCGCCGGAGCCGGCGCCACCGGAGCCGCCGCGCGCGGCGGGCGCAGGGCCACCACGGTGGCGACGGCCACGGCGACGACGGCCAGCGCGACCCACACCGGCCACCGCCGCGCCGCCCGCGTCGGCCAGGGCGCGGCCGCCATGACCACGAACCCGCGCTCGTCGCGGCCCTTCTCGCGGTCGAGCTTCTTGAGCGCCTCCAGCACCAGGCTCACGAGCTGCCTCCCAGGCGCGGCCGCGGATAGGGGCCGCGGCTGTAGAGCGTCATCAGCGTGCGCGCGCCGATGCGGCCGTCCGCGGCCAGGTCGGCGTCGCGCTGGAAGCGCGTCACCGCGTCCGGGAGGTCGGCGTCGCGCAGGTAGCCCAGCCGCGAGAGGCTCTCCCGGGCCCAGGCTTCCGTGCGCCCGGGATCGGCGGTGCCCGCGAGCGCGTCGAAGTCCCGCCAGAGGAAGACCGCCTGCCGGGTCCAGAGCCGGTCCAGCTCGGTGAGGGCCACGCGCGACGGAGGAGAGCTCCCCGTCGCGACGAGGGCCTCGTCGCCTTCGATGCGGAGGAGCGCGACGTAGCAGGTGTCGGGGCGCGCGGGATGGAACATCTCGAGCACGACGGGCAGGTCCAGGCGGCGCACCTGGTCGAGGTGCGTGCGCAGGGTCGTGCGCTCCAGCGGGGGGGCGCCCCACAGGGCCTGGACACGCGTGATCGACTCCTGGAGCGAGGCGTCGTGCGGCAGCGCGAGCACGAGGGGCGCGAGCGCGGTGACCGGCGGCGCGGGGGGCGCGAGGGCGGCGGCGGGAGTCGCGGTCGCCGTCGGGGCGGGCCGGCTGGCACCCGCGGGAAGCGCGCGCCAGAGCACGACCGGCATGGACGCGACCACGGCCAGGCCGGCGGCCACCGCGGCCTGCCGGCGTCGCGGATGGGCCGGGCGCGCGGGGACGACCTCCGAGGCCGCCCGCCGCACCATGGCCGCGTCGATCTCCCTCGTGCCGGCCACGTAGCCGGCCAGGAGGGCGCGGTCGCAGACCAGGTTGATGAGCCGGGGGATGCCCTCCGCCACGCGATGCACCGTAGTGAGCGCGTCCGCGGTGAACGACGCCTTGCCCTCGCCCCCCGCCACCACCAGGCGGTGGCGGATGTAGTCCTCCGTCTCCTGCCGGCTCAGGGCCGCCAGGTGATAGCGCGCGGTGACGCGCTGGGCGAGCTGCCGCAGCTCGCGGCGGCCCAGCGCCTCCTGCAGCTCGGACTGGCCCATGAGGACGATCTGGATGAGCTTCTCGGTGTCCGTCTCGAGGTTGGAGATCAGGCGGACCTGCTCCAGGACCTCCGGCGCCAGGTCCTGCGCCTCGTCGATCAGGAGCACCACGTCGCGGCCCTCCGACCGCGCCCGCAGCAGGAACCGGTGGAGCGCATCCACGTGGTCCTTCAGGGACGTCCCGGTGGCCGGGACGTGGAGGTCCTCCAGGATCGAGCGCAGCAGCTCGGCCGCGCTCAGGGCGGGATAGATCACGAACGCGGTGGCGGTGCGCCCGTCCAGCCGCGACAGGAAGTACCGCGCCAGGGTGGTCTTGCCGGTGCCCACCTCGCCGGTGACGAGGATGAACCCGCCCTTCTCCTTGCGGCCGAACTCCAGGTGGGCGAAGGCCTCGGTGTGGCGCTGCGAGAGGTAGAGGTACTTGGGGTCGGGCGTCAGGTTGAACGGCTTCTCGGTGAAGCCGTAGAACGCCTCGTACACTAGGGCTCTCCTCCTCCCGCGTCGACGTAGCTCCTGATGCGGTCCCGCGCGCCGTCGCGGAGGATCAGGAACTCCACTCCCAGCCGCGGCGGCCCGCCGTCCTGGGTGGGGTGCTCGCGCACGACCTGGCCCACCGCCCGCACCGGGGATCCTCCGGGCAGCGTGAAGGTCATGTCCAGCTTGGAGCCCACGTCGAGCGGCTCCGTCGTCTCCAGCAGCATACCCTTCACGCTGATGTTCACGCTCACCCCGCGGCCGGGCTCGCTCCCGGGAGCGGTGTGCGACCAGACGGCGATGCTCACCGGCACCCGCGCGTCGCGCCGCTGCGGCACGTGCAGCAGCTCCTCGATCCAGGCGTCCCAGAGGTAGGGCACGACCTGGCCGCCGAACACCACGTTCGCCCCGGCCCGCCGGAACTGCGTCTCCTCGTCCAGGCTCACGCTGCCGCGCACCACTCCCACCGAGACCGCCCGCGTGCGGGTGTCCGCCCGGATCCGTCCCAGGGCATCCAGGATGCCTGGCGTGTCCTCGCCGGCCAGGATGACGAGGTCGGGCCGAGTGGCCGGGATGCGGTCCAACCCCGCGTCGTCCGCTGCGAACACCCGTTCCACGTCGGACCGCCAGAGGATCGTGCTGGCCAGCTCGACGACCAGCTCGGGGGCGGCCATGATGAGGACCCGTGCCATGACGCTCCGCGGAGTTCGGCGAGTGTATCACCCCGGGCACGGGAAGCGATGAGACGGGCTATGCTGGGCGCGGTGGAGACGATCGAGATCCCGACCGAGCGCGGGCCCGTCAGCGCCTCCCTCCACGGCCGCGGACGGCCGCTGCTCGCGCTGGGCCACGGCGCGGGTGGGGACCGGCGCACGGGGCTGCTCGTCCGCCTGGCCGAGGCCGTCGCCGAGACCGGCCGCGCCGCGCTCCTGTACAACTTCCCCTATTCCGAGCGGCGCCGCCGGGTCCCCGACCCCCCCGCCGTCCTCGAGGCGACGGTGGTGGCGGTGGCGGCCCACGCCCGCGCGGCCCTCGGCACGTCGGCGCTGGTGCTCGGCGGCAAGTCGATGGGGGGGCGCATCGCCTCGCAGGCGGTGGCCAAGGGGCTGGGCGCGGAGGGGCTCGTGTTCCTCGGCTATCCCCTCCATCCGCCGGGCCGGTTCGACACCCTCCGCGACACGCACCTGCCCGGCATCGTGGTGCCCATGCTCTTCGTGCAGGGGACCCGCGATGCCTTCGCGCGGCCCGACCTCCTGGCCGCGGTCCTCGGCCGGCTGGGCGAGCGCGCCACGCTGCACTCGATCGACGGCGGCGATCACTCGTTTGCGGTGCCCCGCGGCACCGGTCGCGCGCCCGCGCAAGTGGAGGAAGACGTCGCCTCCGCCATCACCGCCTGGCTCTCCGCGCGCGGCCTCTAGGTGCGGGACCGCGTGCTATCATCGCGTCCCCCGAAGGGAGGAGCGTGAGCGTGGCCGCGGTCTGGTGGCCCGAAGCCCGGGCGGGTGAGCTCGTCGCCTACCTCGACGACCAGGAATACCAGCGCCTGCTCTCCGTCACCGAGATCGCGGAAGCGGGCGCGGGCGACTTCCTGCTCCACAAGGGCAGCCCCTCGCGCAGCATCCTGCTCGTGGAGGACGGCGAGATCGAGATCATCGACGAGTCGATGGGCGACGCCGTGGTGCTGGGCCGGGTGGGACCCGGGGGCGTGGTGGGGGAGGTCGGGTTCGTGGACGGCGCTCCCCGCACGCATCACGTGCGGGCGGGCACCGCCTGCCGCGTGCGGCGCCTGACCCGCGACGCCCTGCTCGCGCTGGCCCAGGCGGACCCCCAGCTGTTCACGAAGGTGGCCATCGGGCTGGCGGAGCTGATGGCCCGCCGTTTCCGGACCGTGCTCTCGGAGCTGGACCCGCTGCGCGCGTTCGCGGCCACGCTGGGGGAGCCGGACGAGAGCGGGATCGAGGCCCCGGCGGAGGAGGAACCGGACGGGGAGGCCGCGGAGGCGAGCGCGGGCGGCGACGGCGGTGACGAGGGACCCGTCCAATACGACGCGATCGACGATCCCCTCCTCGACCAGGCCATCGACATCCTGCGCGAGCTGGCCCGGCGTCCCGCCAAGGACCTCGCCGGAGTTTGAGCGCACCTCTTCCGAGCGACGCCACGCTCGCCGAGCTGCGGCCGGACGTGCTGATCTTCCGTACCCGCGAGTGCATCCTCCCCGGGACGGTGGTGGACCTCGTCGTGCGGCTGGAAGGGCAGCCGCTCGCCCTGCAGGCGCCGGTCGAGGCCTGCCTGGTGGTGGAGAAGGACCGCTCCGGCTACGTCTTCCACTGCCGTCTCGACCTCAGCGCCCTGGCCGGTCCCGACCGGCAGCTCCTGGCCCTCTTCATCAGCAAGGGGCGCGGCAGCCCCGTCCTGGCTCCCCCCGGCGCGAGGTGATCGCGTCCCTGCGCGGGGCGGTGGTGGCCGTCACCGGTGCCTCCGCCGGCATCGGCCGCGAGTGCGTCCTCGCCTTCGCGCGGGAGGGAGCGCGCGTGGCCGCGGCCGCCCGGCGCCTCGAACGGCTGGAGTCGCTCCTGGGCGAGGTCCGCGCCCTGGGCGCGGAGGCCCTGATCATGAAGACGGACGTCGGGGAGCGCGACGAGGTGCGGCGGTTCGTGGAGGCGACGGTCGAGCGCTTCGGGCGCCTCGACGTCCTCGTCAACAACGCGGGGTACGGCGTGCGCGGAAGGGTCGAGGACACGCCGGTCGCGGCCTACGAGCGCCTGATGCGCGTGAACTACCTCGGGACGGTGCACGGCTGCCAGGCGGCGGCGCCCATCATGCGCAGGCAGGGGTCGGGCGTGATCGTCAACGTCTCGTCGATCGTGGGGCATCGCGCGCTCCCGACCGGCGGCGCCTACGCGGCGACCAAGGCGGCCCAGGTCAGCCTGACCGAGGCCCTGCGCGTGGAGCTGCGCGGCTCGGGAGTGCACGCCCTGAGCGTCCATCCCATCGGGACGGACACGGAGTTCGGGGAGGTGGCGGACCGCGAGTCCGGCGCGCCGGTCACGGGCGGAGTCGGCCCCGAGCAGTCCGCGCGCGCGGTGGCGGAGGCCATCGTGCGCGGCGTGAAGCGCCCGCGGGCCGAGGTGCATCCCTACGCGCTCTCGCGCGCGATCGTCTGGCTCAACGCGCTGGCGCCCGGCCTGGCCGACTGGCTCTCGTGGAAGGCGGCGAAGCGCGCGGGGCGGATCTAGGCGCTACTCCGCCTGCGTCTGGGCCGACTCCCACTCGCCCATGAGCGCGCCCACCTCGTCGAGGAGGCGCTGGCGGTCGGCCACCGCCTGGTCGGCCTTCGCGCGGTCGTCGTAGAAGCCGGGGCTGGCCATGAGGTGCTCGAGGTCGCGGACGGCCTGCTCCTTCTCCGCGATGCGCTTCTCGAGCTCCGTGATGCGGTTCTTGAGCTTGCGCACTTCGCGCTCGCGCGACTGGCGGTCGGGCGCCCCCCCGGCGCGTAGTCGCGGCGCCAGCGGATCGTAGGACACCCTGCCGTTCCCGTTCCCCTCGGGGCCGGCGGCGGCGGCGCGATCGGGCCGATCCGCCTTGCTCGGCGCCGATGCCGGCGCGGGCTTGGGCGGCTTCGGGGCGGAGGGCGGCGTCGGCGCGGACGCGCTCTCCTTGGGCCGGTGCGCCGGGCGTGACGCCCCGGGCAGCGGCGCGGCCAGGCCCGCCTCGCGCTGCTTCTTCCAGTACACGAAGTCCTCGTAGCCGCCCGGGTAGACGAGGATCTGCCCTCCGCTCACGTCGATGACCTTGGTGGCCAGCTTGTCCACGAAGTACCGGTCGTGGGACACGAAGATCAGGGTGCCGCCGTAGTCCTCGAGCGCCTCCAGCAGGACCTCCTTGGAGTCGAGGTCGAGGTGGTTGGTGGGCTCGTCGAGGATCATGACGTTGCTCGGGTTGAGCAGCATCCGGGCCAGGGCCAGGCGGTTGCGCTCCCCGCCCGAGAGCACGCCCACGCGCTTGTAGACGTCGTCGCCCGAGAACAGGAACCCGCCCAGGATGGTGCGGATCATGGGGACCATCGTGTTCGGGCTGGCCGAGCTCATCTCCTCGTAGACCGTGCGCGTCCCGTCGAGCACGGCCGCCTGGTCCTGCGCGAAGTAGTCGATCACGACGTTGTGGCCGGTCACGCGCTCGCCGCCGTCGGGGCGGTCCACGCCGGCCAGGGTACGCATCAACGTGGACTTGCCGGCCCCGTTGGGGCCCACGAGCGCCACGCGCTCGCCCCGCTCGACGAGGAGGTCGAGGCCGTCGATCACGACGTTGTCGCCGTACGCGCGGCGCACGTGCTTGAACTCGAGCACCACGCGGCCGGGCTTGGGCGCGTTCGGGAAGTGGAAGCGGATCTTCTTGCGCTCGGGCGGGATCTCGATGACCTCGACCTTGTCGAGCTGCTTGATGCGGCTCTGCACCTGGCGGGCCTTGGTGGCCTGGTAGCGGAACTTGTTGATGAAGGCGGAGGCCTTGTCGATCTCCTCCTTCTGGCGCCGGTGGGCCTCGCGCAGCCGCTCCATGGCCGCCGCGTGCTCGACCACGTACTTGGAGTAGTTGCCGTGGTAGTCGGTGAGGGTCTTGAGGCCGACCTGGGTGATGCGCTTGACGGTGGCGTCGAGGAAGTAGCGGTCGTGGGAGACGAGCACGACCGAGCCCGGGTAGTCCTCGAGGTACTCCTCGAGCCAGTTGCGCGCGGGCAGGTCGAGGTGGTTGGTCGGCTCGTCCATGAGGAGCAGGTTCGGGCGGGCGAGGAGGAGCTTGGCCAGCGCGATGCGCATCTGCCAGCCTCCCGAGAACTCCTCCGTCCGCCGCTGCTGATCGGGCAGCGAGAAGCCGAGCCCCTTGAGGACGTCGGCCACCCGCGCGTCGATCTCGTACCCGCCGAGGTGCTTGAACCGCTCGGTGACCTCCGCGTAGCGCTCGAGGAGCTTGTCGTGGTCGCGGCCGTCCTCGTGGCTGGCCCCCGCCAGCGCGTCCTCGATCCGGTGCTGCTCCTCCTTGAGGGACAGGAGCTCCTGGAAGGCCAGCACGACCTCGTCGTACACGGTCCGGCCCTGGTGGACGATGCCGTCCTGCGGGAGGTACCCGATGGTGGTGTCCGAGGCCATGCGGATCGCGCCCTCGTCCGGCTCCTCGAAGCCGGCCAGCATGCGGAGGAGGGTGGTCTTGCCTGCGCCGTTGGGGCCGCTCAGGCCGATGCGGTCCCGCTTCTTGACGTGCCAGGAGACGTCCTCGAAGAGGATGCGCTCGCCGTAGCGCTTGGTCAGGCCTTCGACGTGGATCACAGCTGCAGGAACTCGGCGCAGGCCTTCTGCAGCATCTGGCGATGCTCGGGGTCGAGGAAGTTGAGGCGATACTCGTTGATCACCTTGACCTCCATGCCCTCCCATTCCTGCCAGCAGGCCGCGCACACGCGTCCCAGCACGTCGTCC
>JBGPBV010000015.1:0-77471 GCA_041481445.1 Vicinamibacteria bacterium | reverse complement strand
GGCGCCGGATTCGGCGGCGGTCTTTTCCAGCATCTCCTTGCGGCGGCCGACCAGCGCGACGTGGTAGCCGTCCTTCAGCATCGCGAGCGCCGCCGACTTCCCGATGCCGCTGCCCGCGCCGGTGACGAGCGCAACCCTCGTTGCCGTCATGCCGGCATTCCGCCCGCCCATTCATGAAGGCTCGGCACTCCCTGCTTCATGAGAGACATTCTGCACGCTATTCCGCCCGCAGCGCCTCCACCGGGTCGACCCTGATCACGCGCCGCGCCGGCAGGTAGCTCGCGACCATGGCCGCGGACAGCAGGGCCAGGGCGACCAGCGCGTAGGTGGCCGGGTCCGCCGCCTCGACCCCGAACAGGAGCGCGGCCATGAGGCGGCTCAGGCCGAGCGCGGCCACCAGGCCGCAGGCGGCGCCGACGGCGGCGAGCTTGAGCCCGTCCAGGACGACCATCCCGGTCAAGGCCGGCCCTCGCGCACCGAGGGCCAGGCGGATGCCGATCTCGCGCGTGCGCTGCGAGACCGCGTAGGAGGTGACGCCGTAGATGCCGACGACTCCGAGCAGCAGGGCCATGCCGGCGGTGAGGGCCAGCATGACCATCGTGAACGACGTCCGGGCCATCGATCGCTCGTAGACGGCCTGCAGGGTGCGCACGGAGGCCAGGGGCACGTTCGAGTTCACCGACCAGACGGCCTTCTCGACCTCCTTGAGGAGGCCCTCGGACCCGGCCCGCGAGCTGCGGACGACGAGGGCGAGGGACCGGCTCATGCCGTCCCCTTCGAAGTCCTTCATGAGGATCGGCCAGTAGGCGATGGTGGGCGCGTTCTTGTCGAGGCCGTCGTCGTGCACGTCCGCCACCACCCCGACCACTTCGCGCCACGCGCTCTTGCTCGTCTCGCGGATCCGCTTGCCCAGAGCGGCCGTCGGGCTTCCCCAGAGCTCGCGGGCCAGGCCCTCCGAGACCATCACCGCCGGGAGGCGGTCGTAGGCGTCACTCCAGGTGAGGTCGCGGCCGGTCACGAGCGGCGTCCCCATCGTCTTCAGGAAGCCGGGGGCGACGAACTTGAAGAGGCGCAGCGGAGGGATCTGACCCTCCGAGTACACGCGGTCCTCCGCGAAGACGGGGTCGTGCCACCCGTCGCCGTCGAGCGGGATGCCGCTGCCGAGCCCCGCCGACGTCACTCCGGGGAGGGCGGCGACCTTGTCCTGGATCGCCTGCTGCATGCGCGCCGCCGCCTCCTCGTCCTTGACCTGCGCCTCCGGGATGGAGATCCGCAGCGTGAGCACCTCCTCCGGCCGCGCGAACCCGGGCGGCACGTCGCGGAGGGCACGGAAGGAGCGGACCATGAGCCCGGATCCGACGAGCAGGACGAGGGCGAGCCCGACCTGGACGACCACGAGCCCGTTGCGCGCGCGGTGGCGCTCGCGGCTGGCGCTGGACGAGCGGCCGCTGCTGCGGAGGCCGGTGGCCACGTGCGGCGCCGCGTACTTCACGACCGGGATCAGCCCCAGCAGCAGGCCCGCCGCCACCGAGGTGGCCAGCGTGAACAGGAGCGCGGCCGGGTCGAGGGCGATGGCGTCCAGGCGTGGCAGGTTCGCCGGGGCCAGGAAGACGAGGAGGCGGACCAACCCGTGGGCGAGCCCGAGCCCGATCACGCCGCCGGCCAGCCCGAGGGTCACGCTCTCGAGGAGCAGCTCGCGGGCGAGGCGGCCCCAGCTCGCGCCCAGCGCCACTCGCACCGCCAGCTCCTGCTGGCGCCCCTCCACGCGCACGAGCAGCAGGTTGGCGACGTTCGCGCAGGCGATGAGCAACACGAGGACGATCGTGCCCATGAGGACCCAGAGGACGCTTCCGATGTCCCCCACCAGGTCCTGCTTGAACGGACGCAGCCGGGGAGCGATGCGCGCCTCCTCGAACATCTTCTTGTTGAACCCGGGAGGGGCGGGGAAGCGCTCGAGAGCGATCGGCAGCATGCGGCCGACGTCGGCGTTGGCCTGCGCGATGGTCACGCCCGGCTTGAGCCGGGCCACCGACTGGTAGCTGAAGTTCCCGAGGAAGACCTTGCCCCGGTCGAACTGCATCGGGAGGATGAGCGCGCTCTTGACGTCGAGGAAGCGGAAGTGGCGCGGCATCACGCCGATGATCTCGCGCGCCTCGCCGTCGACGGTGAGGCGCCGCCCGACGACGCCGGGATCGCCCCCGAACTTCGCCTGCCAGTACCCGTGGTCGAGCATGACGGTGGGCGGGCGGCCCGCCTGGTCGTCCTCCCTGGAGAACGAGCGGCCGAGGAGCGGAGGGACTCCCAGGAGCGGAATGACCCCGTCGGTCACGCGGAGGGCGGTGACCCGCTCCGGCTCCGCCAGTCCCGTCACGGTCGCCGCCCGCTCCGTCCAGAGCCCGACGTCCTGGAACGTCCGGCCGTCCTCGCGATAGGTGAAGTAGAGGGACGGCGCAGAGTTCAAATCCGTGATGTTGACGCCCGGGGCCGTGTGCCAGACGCCGACCAGCTCCTCCGGCCGCGGGTACGGCAGGGGCTTCAGGAGGACGCCCTCCAAGACGCTGAAGATGGCGGTGTTGGCCCCGATGGCGATGGCCAGGGTCGCCACCGTCACCGAGGTGAACAGGGGGGCCCGGGCCAGCCGCCGGAGGATGTGCCTCAACTGGTTGGAGATCGCCATGGCATTGGATACGCACCAGACGCGGCGAGGGTTTCGAAAAACCGTCCAGGCGGCGAGAAGGTCAGTGAGCCGGTGAAGGCTGCGCCGCCGGGGCCAGCATCCGCCGGACCTCGTCCGGCATCCGCCCCGTCAGCTCCCAGCGGATCAGCGACGCCGGGATCAGGCCCGCGGCGTCGAGCTCGTCCATGAACGCCCTCATCCGGAACGCCTCGCCCTGCTGCCGCTTGCGCTCCGCCAGCAGCTTCTCGACCTCGATCTTGCCGATCAGGTAGCTGGTGCCGTAGGCCGGCTGCTGCAGGTAGAGGAACTGCTCGTCGCGGACGAGCGCGCCCTTCAGGCTCAGCCACCCGCGCGGCGTGTTCTCCGACGCGAAGGCCGCCGCCTGCTCGAGCGTCCACTCGTTCGCGTGCATCCGGAGATCCCCCAGCGCGCGCGCCGCGCGCTCGGCGAGCAGGATGTACACGAGCTCCCGTGAGCGCGGGCGGGAGTCGAGCATCCCCGCCTGCATCATCAGCTCCTCCCACCCGGTGGCATGGCCCTCGGTGCGCGTGTTGAAGATGTTGTAGAGGAGCGCGTCCCGGCGCACCGGGCTCGGGTGCGGATCGTGCGCCATCCGCGCCTTGTCGAACCAGTGGTAACCGTGCGTGCGCATCACCTCGGGGTCGCGGTAGTCCACCTCCGTGAAGAACTCGCGCGGGCCGGGGTCGAAGGGACCGATGGAGTGTCGCAGGGCGGGCTCCATGTCGTCGCGCACGGTGAGGATGTCGCGGTCCTTGAGGAACGCCATGTACTCGGTGATGGCGGCGTCGAAGCGGCGGGCGTGCTCTTCCGCGCTCGCGATGGGGACGGGCGGCGGCAGCGCGGCGTTGCGCTGCTCCTCCAGCGCGAGGAGGGCGTGGGCGCGCGCCAGCTCGCGCTCCATGATCGTGACTTCCTGGGCCCAGGTGTAGGGAGCGAGCTGGACGTTCTCCAGGTACCAGTCGTAGTTGGCGATGCCCACTCCAGAAGGACCCGTCCGCGAGGGCGCCTGCTCGGCGAGCCAGGCCGCGAAGGCATCCGTCGCCTCCCGCGCACGCTGGACGTCGGCGGCCAGGCCGCCGGGAGCGTCCTCGACCTTCGACGCCAGAAGGGCGAGATCGGCGCCCTGCTGCCGCACGGCCTGCGTGCCCAGCGTCCAAAGGTCCCTGCCCTTCCCGACGAGATTGGTCCGCGCCTGCTGGAGCAGCGCGGGAATGGCTCGGACGCCGACGCCCAGGCGCCGTGACTGCTCGTCCGTGAGCGGGAACGTGAAGGTCCAGACCTCGACCGCGGCGTCGGCGTGCGGCCCCTCGCGCGCGGGCTGGTCACTCTCCGACGTGAAGACCGTCACGTAGAAGGCCGGGTTGTTGGCCCACGGCCGCAGCCGGCGGTGGTCGAAGTCGAGCCCGTTCATCTCCGCGCGCACGAGGTGATAGTCCACCTGCTGGGCGATCGGCCAGCCGCTCGGGTCCATCGCGGCCAGGCGACGCTGGTAGGCGGCCAGCGCGCGCTGCTGGGCGGCCATGGTGCCCGCCGTGTAGTCCGGCACGCCGTCCCGCCGCGGCGGCCTCTGGAAGGACCGCCACTCGCGGAACAACGAGACGAGCTCCGTGTCCGCCGCCTCGGCGGCCGGCGGCCCAGCCACCGCCATCGCCGCCAGACCCAGCATCGCCGCCACGACCGAGCTTCGGATCACGCTCACTCCCCTGCCCCGACCGCCGCCCGGCGGGGGCGCGTAGGATACATCCGTCGCCAAGCGGCAGGCCCGCTACCTGATCAGTTCCTTGGCGCGCGACACGACCTGCTTCCGGATCGGGTCCTCTTCAGGGCGATCGCGAAGCCAGATGGAGAAGACGGCGTCCGCGAAGGCCTTGTCCGCGATCGGTGGCTTGACGATTCCGCCGACGGTCGTTTCCAGGCTTCCGCCCGGCACCCAGTGCAGGACGCACTCCTGGCCCGCCCTCGTCGGGCCGAAGTAGGACACGAACTGGTCGAGCAGCCCTGGATTGGCCGCCGTCAGGTGAGACCGGAAGGTTCCCTGGATCTGCTCCGCCGAGAGATCCCGCACGAGCTTCAGGACGAACTGCTTCTCGAAGTCGCCGACGACGAGGTCCCGGTAGAAAGCCGAGGCGCCGAGCTTCCCCTTGTGCACGGCGAGGGGTCCAGACAACGCGGGGTCCGCAACGTACAGCCCGAGGGCATAGACCTTGAATCTCAGGAACGTCTTGGTCCGCAGGCCGACGCCCAGAAGCGACATGTCGCCGACCCTGGTCGCGAAGGTGAGGCCGGTCTTGGGCTCGGTGACCGACACGGGGCCCGGGGCCGGCGCGGCTACCGACAGCAGGGCTACGAAGGCGCCGATCACTCTCATGGACCCTGACAGGATACTCGGGTCCGCGCTCCCCTCGACGAAGTGGTCTCGATTAGACTTCGGCGCAGAAGGGAGCCTGATGCGCCCATTCACGTCTCGCCCGTCCTGCGCGCTGGCGATCGCCGGCACGATGACGGCCGTCCTCGCCGCCGCTGCGCCACCGTGCACCGGGCAGGACGCGGGCGCGCCCGGCACCGCGCTCACGGTGTCGCCGGGCCCGCGGGCGAACGATTGGAAACGGGCCTTCAACCCGTTCCGCGACGACACCGACACCCGGTGGCCGGCCACCGCCGGCGTCCACGAGCCCTTGATCGTCTACAGCCGCGCCACCCGGACCTACCTGCCGTGGCTGGCCAGCGCCTACAAGTGGGGCGCCGGGAACCTGAGCCTGCAGTTCTCCATCCGCCCGGGCGTGGTGTGGTCCGACGGAGCGCCGTTCACCGCCCGCGACGTCGCCTTCACCTTCGACCTGATGCGCCGATTTCCCGCCCTCGACCGCCCGGGCGTGTGGGGCTTCCTCGGCGACGTGAAGGTCATCGACCCCGCGACCGTCGAGTTCACCTTCAGGCGGGCCTACACCCCGGGCTTCGAAGCCGTCGGCACCCAGCCGATCGTGGCCGAGCACCATTGGAAGGACGTGGCGCAACCCGCCACCTTCGATGATCCGAGCCCGGTGGGGACGGGTCCCTTCGTCGAGGTGCGGCGGTTCGAGCCCACCGTCTACGAGCTGAGGCGGAACCCGAAATACTGGCAGGCGGGCAAGCCCGGCGTCGACGCGCTGCGCGTCCGGCTGTACCGCAACAACGAGGAGATCCTGAACGGCCTGACCACCGCCGACCTCGACTGGGCCTCGCTCTTCGTCGCCGACATCGAGAAGAGCTGGGTGGCGACGGCTCCGGCTCGCCACCTCTACTGGTACCCGGACCTGGGCCCCACGGTCATGCTCTACGTCAACACCCAGAAGAAGCCCTTCGACGACCCCGAATCGCGCAAGGCCATCAGCCTGGCCATCGACCGGCCCCGGATCATGCGGGAGGCCCTCAACGGCTACGCGGTGCCGGCGGACGCCACCGGGCTCGCGGAGTCGCAAAAGGTCTGGAAGGATCCCGCCCTGGTCCAGAGCGGCGCCTGGACGCGGCGCGACGTCGCGCAAGCGGGCAAGCAGTTGGACGCCGCGGGCCTCGCCCGAAAGGGCGACGTCGTCCGGGCCGTATCCGGCGGCGGGCCGATGCGCTACGACCTCGCCGTCGTGGACGGCTGGTCCGACTGGGTGACGGCCGCGGGAATCATCCGCCAGAACCTGGCCGAGGTCGGAGTCGACGTGACCGTGAGGCCCCTCGGCTACGACGCCTTCCACGAGGCCCTGGAGCGGGGCCGCTTCGACATGGGCATCTGGTTCGCGGAGCGTGGCGCGACCCCCTACCAGTTCTACCGCAGCCAGCTCGATCCATTGCTGGTGCGCCCGATCGGGGAGAAGGTGGCGGCCGACTTCCACCGCTTCGGCAGCGAAGAAGCGGGGCGCCTGCTGCGCCGTCTGGAGGCGAGCGCGGAGGAGACGGAGCAGATGCAGGTGAGCCGCAGCCTGCAGAAGATCTTCGTCGACAGCGCACCCAGCCTCCCGCTCTTCGCGAGCCCTCTCTGGGGCGTCTTCAACACGAGCCGCGTCACCGGTTTCCCGAGCCGCTTCCACCCCTACGCAGCCGCCGTGCCGGGCCTGCAGTCCGACAACCTGCCCGTGCTCGTGGAGGTCAAGCCGCGATAGCCGGCCTGTGCTCGCCCTCGCCCGACGGGGGCATGCGGGGAGGTGCCATGACGCAGCCACCAGACGAACCCGTACGGCTCTCACCCTGGTGGCGCCACGGCGCCATCCTGGTAGTGATCGCCGGGTTCTCGGTGCTTTCGCTCGTCACCGTTCTCACGTACACGAACGCGCCCCCGATTCCCGCGCGGGTCACGGACGCGAGCGGAGCCACGCTCTTCGACCGGCCGGCCATCCTCCACGGGCAGGATGTCTTCCTCAAGTACGGCCTCATGGAGCACGGGACGCTCTGGGGTCATGGTGCCTACCTCGGGCCGGACTACAGCGCCGAGTATCTCCACCGCCTCGCGGAGATCTGCGGCGGGGCGACCACCCCCGGGGGCGTCGCGAGCGACCTGAAGACGAACCGATACGATCCCCCGACGGACACTCTCGTGTTCAGCCCCTGTGAGGCGTCCTCCCTCGAGATCCAGGGCCGCGAGTGGGAACGGTACTTCCGCGGACCGACACCGGCACCGGGGCTCGGGCCCTCGTTCATCAAGGACCCGTCCGAGGTGAAGGCCCTGACCACCTACTTTGCCTGGGCCACCTGGGCCACCGTGGCCAACCGCCCCGGGAAGGACTACTCCTACACGAACAACTGGCCGTACGAACCGCTCGTCGGCAACCGCCCGAGCAGCTCGACCTACCTCTGGAGCGCCCTGAGCCTGATCACCCTCCTCTCCGGCATCGGAGCGATCCTCTTCTTCTTCGGCAAGTTCGACTACCTCGGCTGGGGTGGCGAAAAGTCGCCCGCGCACTTCCACGACAGCGCCCTCTCCGGATGGAAGCTGACGCCGAGCCAGTGGGCCACCGGAAAGTTCTTTGGGATCGTCGCCGCCCTCTTCCTGCTGCAGAGTCTCGCCGGGGGCGCTCTCGCCCATTACCGGGTCGAGCCGGGGGCGTTCTACGGCCTCTCCATCGCGTCCTATCTCCCCTACAACCTGCTCCGAACCTGGCACCTCCAGCTCGCGATCTTCTGGATCGCCACCGCCTGGGTCGGCGGGGGCCTCTTCCTCGCTCCGCTCGTGGGCCGCGAAGAGCCCAAAGGACAACGCCTCGGCACGAACGTGCTGTTCGGCGCGCTCGTCTTCGTCGTCCTCGGCAGCCTCCTCGGCGAGGCCCTGGGAATCGGCGACCGGCTCGGGGACCTCTGGTTCTGGCTCGGCCATCAAGGCTCGGAATACCTGGACCTGGGCCGGGGGTGGCAGTTGTTGCTGGCGGCCGGCCTCGTGCTGTGGCTCGTCCTCATGTTCCGCGCGTTGCGACCCGCCATGAGGGTTTCCGGCCGCTCGGAGCTGGCCTCGCTCTTCCTCTACTCGGCGGCGGCCATCCCGATCTTCTACCTGCCCGCTCTCTTCTACGGGAGCCATACCAACTTCGCGATCATCGACAACTGGCGCTTCTGGATCATCCACCTCTGGGTGGAAGGGTTCTTCGAGCTCTTCGCGACCGTCCTGGTGGCGACGATGTTCCACCAGATGGGGCTCGTGACCGTGACCACGGCCACCCGCGTCGTGTACCTCGACGCCATCCTGTACCTGGGCGGCGGCATCATCGGCACCGGCCACCACTGGTACTTCACCGGCCAGGGCACCTTGAACATGGGACTCGCCTCCGCCTTCTCGGCCCTGGAGGTCGTGCCCCTGACCCTGCTCACCCTCGACGCCTGGGACTTCGTGCGCATCAAGGACCGCCCCTGCCACGAGTGCGGCGGCCCCTTCGCGGGGGGCCAGATGTGGGCGATCTACTTCTTGATGGCGGTGGGATTCTGGAACTTCGTCGGGGCCGGCGTGTTCGGGTTCCTCATCAACCTTCCGATCGTCTCGTACTTCGAGGTGGGCACGCTGCTGACCAGCAACCACGGCCACGCCGCGATGTTCGGGGTGTTCGGGATGCTGGCCCTCGCCGTCCTCGTGTTCTGTCTCCGCGCCATGCAGACGGACGCGGTCTGGGCCGGCACCGTGAAGTTCGTGCGCGTGGGATTCTGGGGGCTGAACGTGGGCCTCGCCCTCATGGTGCTGACCGACCTCTTTCCCGGCGGCGTCCTTCAGCTGTGGGACTCCCTCGGCCATGGCTACTGGCACGCACGCCGGCTCACCTTCTTGATGACCGGGACGTTCCACACCCTGGAGCGGGTGCGGATCTTCGCGGACGGGGTCTTCCTCACGCTGGGCGTGGTCCCGATCCTCGCCGCCGCCCTGCGATCGCTCGCCCGGCGTGACGCACCCCGAGGGCTGGACACCGCTCCGCCTGTGAGCTCCTGACCGCCGAGCGTGGGCTCTTCGCGCCTGGGCTTCATGGTGCGGGCCCTCTCGCACCGCAACTACCGGCTCTTCTTCGCCGGGCAGGGCGTCTCCCTCGTCGGCACCTGGATCACGCGCGTCGCCACCAGCTGGCTGGTGTATCGCCTCACCGGATCCGCGGCCATGCTCGGCATCGTCGGCTTCGCCGGCCAGATCCCGACCTTCCTGCTGGCGCCGCTGGCCGGGGTGTGGGTGGATCGCTGGACCCGCCACCGGGTCCTCGTGGTCACCCAGGTGCTCTCGATGCTCCAGTCCTTCGCCCTGGCCGGCCTCGCCCTGGCCGGGACGATCAACGTCACCCACATCCTCCTTCTCGGCGCCCTCCAGGGCGTCATCAACGCCTTCGACACGCCCGCGCGCCAGGCCTTCGTGGTGGACATGGTCACCGACCGCGCGGACCTGCCGAACGCGATCGCGTTGAACTCCTCGATGGTCAACGGCGCGCGCCTGGTCGGCCCGTCCGTGGCCGGCGTCCTCATCGCGGTGGCCGGAGAGGGCTGGTGCTTCCTCCTCGACGGCGTGTCCTACGTGGCCGTGATCGCCTCCTTGATGATGATGCGGCTGGCGGAGACGGAGCCGCGCGGCGGGGACAAGCGCGTCCTCCTGGAGCTGCGCGACGGCTTCCGCTACGCGTTCGGCTTCGCGCCCATCCGGTCGGTGCTGTTGCTGGTCACCCTGATCAGCTTGATGGGAATGCCCTACACGGTGCTGATGCCGGTGGTCGCGGACCAGGTGCTGCACGGCGGCCCCCACACCCTCGGCTTCCTCATGGGGGCGACGGGCATCGGGGCGCTCGGGGGCGCGGTGTACCTGGCCTCGCGGCGCAGCGTGCTCGGGCTGGGCCGGGTGATTTCCGCGGCCTCGATGCTGTTCGGGTGCGGGCTGATCGCATTCTCGCTTTCGCGCACCCTCGCCCTGTCCCTCGTGCTCATGGTCGTCACCGGCCTCGGTTTCATGGTGCAGCTGGCCTCGAGCAACACGATCATCCAGACCATCGTGCGCGAGGACATGCGCGGCCGGGTGATGGCCTTCTACACCATGGCCTTCATGGGCACCGCCCCCTTCGGCAGCCTGCTGGCCGGCGGGATGGCGGCGCGCATCGGCGCGCCGGGTACCATCCTGTTCGGCGGTTGTGCGTGCATCCTGGGAGGGATCGCGTTCGGCCGCCAGCTGCCGCGGCTACGCGAGCTGGTCGTGCCGATCTACGTGGAGCGCGGCATACTGCCCGAGATCGCGACCGGCCTGTCCGAGGCGGCCGCGCTGCGTGATGGGTCGGAACGGTAGAGCCGGGATCGGGGGCCGCCGGTTACGCCACCATGGCCAGCGGCGGCGGCTCGAGCGCTTTCGCCAGCATCTCGTCCGCCGACTTCACGGGGTGGAACTGCATGTGCGCGCGCACATCCTTTGGCACGTCGTCCAGGTCGGGCGCGTTCCGCTCGGGGAGGATCACCTCCGTCAGGCCGGCGGCATGCGCGGCCAGCACCTTCTGCTTCAGCCCGCCGATGGGCAGCACGTGCCCCTGCAGCGTCACCTCGCCCGTCATGCCCACCGTGTTCTTCAGGGGGCGGCCGGTGAGGAGCGAGGCCAGCGCCGCCACCATGGTCACGCCCGCGCTGGGCCCGTCCTTGGGGATGGCGCCCGCCGGCACGTGCACGTGGAACTCCCGGCCGTCGAAGGTCCGCTCGTCGATGCCGATCGCGGCCGCGTGGCTCTGGACGTAGGTGAGGGCGATCCGCGCGGATTCCTTCATGACGTCGCCGAGCTGCCCGGTGAGCACCAGGCCGCCCTTGCCGGCCATCGACGCCGCCTCGACGAACAGGATGTCGCCGCCCGCCCCGGTGACGGCGAGCCCGGTGGCCACGCCGGGGACGCTCGTGCGCGCCGCGACCTCCTGGTGGACCTTCGGCCGGCCCAGCGCCTCCGTCACCCCGGCGGTGTCGATGACCACCGGCGTGGGCTGGCCACCGGTGGCGATCCGGGTGGCCGTCTTGCGCAGCACGGTGCCCAGCTCCCGCTCCAATTGACGGACTCCCGCCTCCCGGGTGTAGTGGGCGACGACGAAGCGCAACACGTCGGTGTCGATCGCGACGTCGGCCGGCCGCAGGCCGTTCCGCTCCACCTGGCGCGGCCACAGGTAGTCGCGCCCGATGGCCACCTTCTCGTCCGTCGTATAGCCGTCGAACCGGATCACTTCCATCCGGTCGAGCAGGGGCCCGGGAATCGTGTCCGCCACGTTGGCGGTGGCGATGAACAGCACGTGCGACAGGTCGAGCTCCACGTCGAGGTAGTGATCCTGGAAGGAATGGTTCTGCGCGGGATCGAGCACCTCGAGCAACGCCGACGAAGGATCGCCGCGCCAGTCCGCTCCCAGCTTGTCGACCTCGTCGAGCAGGATCACCGGGTTCATCGTGCCCGCGTCCCTGAGGGCGCGCACGAGCCGGCCGGGCAGGGCGCCGATGTAGGTGCGGCGGTGGCCGCGGATCTCGGCCTCGTCGCGCACGCCCCCCAGGGACATGCGGACGAACTTCCGGCCGGTGGCCCGGGCGATCGACTCGCCGATCGAGGTCTTGCCCGTCCCCGGCGGCCCGATCAGGGTCAGGATCGCTCCCGATCGGCGATCGTCGGTCAGGCCGCGGTCGGCGCGCAGCTTCCGGACGGCCAGGTACTCGGTGATGCGCCGCTTCACGTCGTCGAGGCCCGCGTGGTCCGCGTCCAGGACCTCCCGCGCGTGCTGCGGATCCAGTCGCTCCTCCGACCTCTTGGACCACGGAACCGCCAGCAGCCAGTCCAGGTAGGTGCGGATCATCGAGGATTCGGCGCTTCCGTCCCCCATCCGCTCGAACCGCGCCCGCTCGCGCTCGGCCTGCTTCTGGACCGCCTCCGGCATGCCCGCGGCCGCGATCTTCGTCCGATACTCCTCGGCCGCCGATCCCTCGCTCTCGCCGAGCTCCTTGCGGATCGCATCCATCTGGCGGCGCAGCAGGTGCTCGCGCTGCTGCTTCTGCGCTCCCGACTCCACCTCGTCGCGAATCCGCTTCCGGACGCGCAGCTCCGCCAGCCGGTCCTGCTGGAACCGCAGGGCGAGGGTCAGCCGCTCGACCACGTCCAGGGCCTCGAGCAGCTCCAGCTTCTGGTCGAAGCTGAGGTCCGGGGAGTAGCCGGCGGTGTCGGCCAGGGATCCCGGATGGGTGATCGAGCGCACGAAGGCGCTGATCCGGCCGTCGTCGCCGCGGATCTCCAGGACCTCCTCCACCACCGCGCGGTACTCACGCTCGAGATCGCGCGCCAGGGCCGGGGACGGGGCCACGTCGGGGCGCTCCTCGACTTCCACGCGCAGGACGCCGTCCGGACCCGTCTGGGCCGCGCCGGGGACGCCCCGGTGAAGGGCCATGAACGAGGCGACTGCACGTCCGCCAATGGCGATGCGCTCCGTCACTTCGGCCACGACGCCGACCTTGGCGTAGCCGCTCCCACGCCGGGGGATGAGGAGCACGCGGGTGTCACTGCCGACATCCGTCGGGAGGGTCACCGGCATGCCCGGGAAGACCACGGCCTCGTCCAGGGGAACCAACTTCAGGTGTGCCATACATGCAAGATAGGACCGATACTTGAGCTTGTCAATGATCGGGCGCTGAATCATACTGTGCTGGATGAAGCGCGAGCGGCCTCCCGCCGGCGACCCCTGGGAGCTGCTCGTGCGGCTCTTCTTCGCCCAGCGCGCCAACCTCCCCCCGCTGGCCGCGCGGCTCCAGCTCTCGCCCGCGCAGTGCCACGTCCTGCACCTGATCGAGCCCGATCGGCCCCTCCCGATGGGCCGCCTCGCGGAGACGCTCGCCTGCGACGCCTCCAACGTCACGGGGCTCGTGGACCGGCTGGAATCCCGGGGCCTCGTTCGTCGCCACCCGTCGGCCGGGGACCGGCGGGTGAAGGTCCTGGTGCTCACCCCGACCGGTTCCCGGCTTCGCGCCCTGCTGCTCGACCGCATGACCGCTCCGCCCGCCATCCTCGAACGCCTCTCCCTCCGCGAGCAGCGGGCGCTGGTGCGGATCCTCAGGCGTCTGCTCGAGTAGACGCCGGAGGCCACTCGGATCCGGGATCAGTCCTCGTCATCCTCGTGATCGGGGCGCTCGATCGTGATCGTGCCCTCGAAGCATTTGCCGGCGGGTGCGGGGGAACAGTTGTACATCGTCTGGAATGCCACGTGGACCTTGGCGCCCGTCCGCCACCCGGAGAGGACGGTGCCGTCCAGCAGGCCCGCGCCCGAGAAGGCTGCCGTCTCGCCGCTCTTTGTCTCACCCGTCCCGCCACGGATGAGAGCGACGAAGGAGCGGTCCCCGGCCTGGACCTCGTAGACGGCCTCGAGCCGAAGGACGCGTTTGTCGACGCTCTCTTGTCGCGCCAGAATCTCCCCGGCAAAGTCACCCTCGACGTCGCCCCCGGTAAAGCCCGCCATGAGCGCACCGGTGGCGGTGGGGGCAGTGATCCATTTCGTGAACGTGATCTCGGCGCGCCGATGGTCTCTCTTCCCCTCTCTCCGATCGTTTCCGCCCGCCCGGGCGGGCGAGATCTGGGCGACGAGGACGATGGCGCTCACGAACAAGGCCACACGGCTTCCGACGGCAATGATCTTCATGGGTTTCCCCTCCTGAGATAAGAAGCGCACAATCCACTCCTTTCCCCTCACGACCTGATGACGGACCCCTCCCGCGCTCACGAAGTCACCGGGCTGCTCCTGTCCTGGGGCCAGGGGGACGCCGCGGCGCTCGACCGCCTCGTCCCGCTGGTGTACGACGAGCTGCGGCGGGTGGCGCGCGGTCATCTCCGGCGGGAAGCGCCGGGACACGTCCTCCAGGCGACGGGCCTGGTGCACGAGGTCTTCCTGCGCCTGGTCGACGTCGACCGCATGACGGTGACCAGCCGGACGCACTTCTTTGCCATTGCCGCCCGCCTGATGCGCCAGGTCCTCGTCGATCACGCGCGCCGAAAGCGGGCCGACAAGCGCGGCGGCGGCGCCACCGTGATCAGCCTGGACGAGAGGATCCCGGCCGCGGCTCCCGCCGCCAGCGTGGACGTTCTCGCCCTCGACGAGGCGCTCGAAGCCTTGTCTGCGCTCGATGCCCGGCAGTGCCGCGTCGTGGAGCTGAGATTCTTCGCCGGCCTCGACATCCCCGAAACAGCCGACGCGCTCGGCGTGTCGGCGGCGACGGTCGAGCGCGAATGGGCCATGGCCAAGGCCTGGCTCCATCAGCGATTGTCGGCGCGGGAGTGAGCCCGCCGGCGAGTAGAATCCAAAACGCGTGAGCCTCCCTCCCGAAGCCTGGCCGCGCCTGAAAGAGGTGTTCGAGGGGGCGCGGGCGCTGGCGTTGGACGACCGCCCGGCCTACGTGGCCGCGGCCTGCCACGGCGACGAGGCCCTGCGCGAGGCCGTCGAGAAGTTGCTGGCGTCGCACGAGCAGGCGGCGAGCTTCCTGGAGACGCCGGCCGTGCTGTTCGACGACACCCTGCCGAGGAAGAGCCTCGAGGGGCAGCGCATCGGCTCCTACCAGCTCCTGGCGCGCATCGGCACGGGTGGGATGGGCGAGGTCTATCGCGCCCGCGACACGAAGCTCGACCGCCACGTCGCGATCAAGCTCCTGCTGCCCGCGGTGGCTGATGATCCCGATCGCCTGGCACGGTTCAGCCGCGAAGCGCAGCTCCTGGCGGCGCTCAATCATCCGCACATCGCGCAGATCCACGGCCTCGAAGACGCCGGCGGCCTCCGGGCCCTGGTGATGGAGCTCGTCGAAGGCCCGACGCTCGCCGATCGGATCGCGAGAGGGCCGATCCCCATCGACGAGGCCTTATCGATCGCCAGGCAGATCGCGGAGGCTCTCGAGGCCGCGCACGAGCGAGGGATCGTCCATCGGGACCTGAAGCCCGCGAACATCAAGGTCCGCGAGGACGGCACGGTGAAGGTGTTGGACTTCGGCCTCGCGAAAGCCCTCGATCCCGCGAGCGGCGATGGTGTGGAGGGGCCGAGCCCGGTGCCGCCCGGTGCACCGGCGACGGAGGCCGGCCTCATCCTCGGCACGGCGGCGTACATGAGCCCCGAACAGGTGCGTGGCCGTTCGGTCGACCGGCGCGCGGATATCTGGGCCTTCGGCGTCGTGGTCTACGAGATGCTCAGCGGAACGCGGCCGCACGGCGGCGATTCCCTGCAGGAGACCATCGCGAGCGTCCTCAGGGACGAGCCGGGATGGGACAAGGTACCGAGCCAGGCGCATCGACTGCTGAAGCGCTGCCTGGAGAAGAACCCGAGCCAGCGGCTGCGCCACATCGGCGACGCGATGGCGCTGCTCGACGCGGCGCCATCGGGACCGTACTCCGCGACCGCGACCGGGGCCCCGAACCCCGGGAAGAGATGGCTCTCTCCCGCGGTGGCCGCGGCTCTCGTCCTCCTCGCGGTGGTGGGGATCGCCATCTGGGCGCCCTGGCGATCGAACAGGAGCAGCGGGCGGCCCGTCCGTTTCGAAGTGGGACCGGCCGAGAAGATGACCTACTTCAGCAACGCGATGGCGGTGTCTCCCGACGGCCGCTGGATCGTGTTCCCCGCCCGGGGCGAGGACGGCGTGACGCGGTTCTGGTTGCGCTCGCTCGAGACCGTCGAGGCCAGGCCACTTCCGGGCACGGAAACCATTGCCGTCACCCCTCCCGCGTCCTGGTCGTGGGACAGCCGCTACGTCATCTTCTCCGCCCGGAACAAGCTCACGAAGATCGACACTCAGGGAGGGCCGCCGCAGACACTGGCGGATGTGCCCGGCTATCTGCACGGCGCGGCGTGGAATCGCGACGGCGTGATCGTGGCCGGGATGTCCCCGGACGGGCCTCTGCTCCGGCTGTCGGCGTCCGGTGGTGTGCCGGTTCCCGCGACGGTGCTCGAGAAGGGCGAGACCACCCACCGCTGGCCGCAATTCCTGCCCGACGGCCGGCATTTTCTCTATCAGCGAGCGTCGGCCGACCCGAACAAGATGGGTGTCTACATCGGCTCGATCGATGCGAGACCGGAAGACCAGAGCCTGGAACGTCTCCTCGCGAGCAACCGGCAGGCGTACTATGCGGCCTCGCCCCACGGGGGACTTGGGCACCTCGTCTTCATGCGAGAGACAACGCTGATGGCGCAGCGGTTCGATCCCGCCAGCGTGGCGCTGAGCGGAGAGCCGGCCGCGATTGCCGAAGGCGTTGACTCGTTCGTTCCTGCAAATGCCGGCCTGTTCTCCGTATCGCAAACGGGCACGCTCGTCTACCTCGCCGGCCGCGCGTCGAGGATGGCGCTCACGTGGTTCGACCAGCAAGGCCATCCAGGAGGCACGCTGGGCGAGCCAGGCGAGTATGCGAATCCGGCCATGTCGCCCGACGGAACCCGCGTGGCCGTTGCTCTTGGCCCCGCCGCGAACCGCGACATCTGGATCGTGGACGTGGCGCGAGCGACCGCGACCCGGTTCACATTCGACCGAGCAAGGGACGACTACCCCGTGTGGTCGCCGGACGGAAAGTCCATTGTCTTCAGCTCGGAGCGCTCGGGCCGAGTGGACTTGTACACCAAGCCGGCCGATGCCTCGGCCGAGGAACGGCTGCTCTTCTCGTCCGACGAACCCAAGAGTCCCAGCAGTCTGACCAAAGACGGGCGCTACTTGATTTTTTCGAGCAACGGGACGAACACCGGCTCGGATTTGTGGGCGTTGCCGATGCAGGGTGAAGCCAGACCCATTGCCATTCTTCAGACGCCGTTCGCCGAATCCATGGGACATGTCTCCCCCGACGGCCGGTGGATCGCCTACTCGTCTCGAGAAGCGGGCACGTGGGAGATCTACGTCCGGCCGTTCTCGCCCGAGGCCGGCGCCGGCGCAAGCGGGGCCAAGTGGCTGGTCTCCAAAGGATCCGGCCTCTTTCCCCGGTGGCGGGCCGACGGCAGGGCGTTGTTCTATACGTCGCTCGACCTCGAGCAGATGGCGGTCGACATCGACCTCAGCAAGGGATTCCAGGCGGGGACGCCGCGCCGGCTGTTCGCGGCTCCGCCGCCGCTGCTCAACGTCGGCTGGGACCTCGCGCCCGACGGCAAGCGTTACCTCTTCATCACCGAGCCCGGGGGCAGCCACACGGTCCCGTTCACGGTGGTGGTCAACTGGGAGGCGGGGTTGAGGGAGTGATGAAATCATGACGGCACGGGTCCCATTCGGGTCAGCGATGCTCTTCGCCTGTCTTCTCGTGGCGGACCCCGCGCCGGCGCAGGCGCAGGACCGTCGGGGCGACGTGAGCCTTCAGGTGTCCGTTCGCTCGCTGCACGAGTTCGACGAGACGGAGGCGGGCTTCGGCGCGCGGGTCTCCTATCGTTTGAGCCGCTGGCTCGCCGCGGACGGGGAGATCAACCTCTTCCCCGCAGGCATCGGCTCCCCCGCCTTCAGCGGCTCGCGCCTGGAAGGGCTGGCCGGCCTCCGCGGCGGACCGCACCTCGGACGCACGGGCGTCTTCCTGGCCCTGCGCGCCGGCGCCGTCGCCTTCTCGGAAGCCCCGGAGCCCTTCCCCTGCATCGCCATCTTCCCGCCGCCCCTCGTGTGTGCGATCGGTGGCGACACCGTCCCCACGGTGCAGTTGACCGGCGGCTTCGAGGCCTATCCCCGCGACCGCCTGGTGGTCCGAGTGGAAGCCGGAGACCAGCTCCTGCGTTATTCCGGGCCGGCGTTCACCGCTGACCGGGACGTCATCGACGATGGTCTCTGGAGCCACAACTTCAAGGCCACCGCCTCCGTGGGGCTGCGCTTCTAGCCGCGGTCAACCGCAAACGCCGCATACAATCGACCCATGCCGGTCAGCGTGTTCGACGTCTTCAAGATCGGCATCGGGCCGAGCAGCTCGCACACCGTCGGCCCGATGCGCGCCGCCTCGATGTTCGCGGCCGAGCTCCGCGACGCCCGCCAACTGACGGCGACGGTGGCGATCCGGGTCGAGCTGTTCGGCAGCCTGGGTGCGACCGGCCGGGGACACGGGAGCGACCGCGCGGTCATCCTCGGTCTCATGGGCGAGACGCCAGAGGACGTCGACATCGAGTCGATCCCCGGCAAGGTCGCGGCCGTCCGCGACACGGGCCGCCTGCAAGTGTTCCATGAGCACGAGGTGGCGTTTCGACCGAAGGAGGACCTCCGCTTCCTCCGTGAGAGCCTCCCCTTCCACCCGAACGGGATGCGATTCACGGCGACAGGCGCGCAAGGCCTGCCCCTGAGGTCGCGCGTCTACTACTCGGTCGGCGGCGGATTCGTGGTGGACGAGCAGGCGGCCGGCGGCGGCGCCGCAACTAAAGAAGATGGGCGCCCGCTTCCCTATCCCTTCAAGACGGCCGCGCAGCTCTTGGGGATGTGCGCGGAGAGCCGCCTCGCCATCAGCGACGTCATGCTCGCGAACGAGAAGACGGTCCGCGCCGAGGCGGACATCCGCGCCGGGCTGCTGCGGATCTGGGGAGTCATGCAGGAATGCGTGAAGCGCGGGATCGCCACCCCGGGCGTGCTCCCCGGCCTCGGCGTGAAGCGCCGCGCTTCCGAGATGCACCACCAGCTGGTCGAGAGCGAGGAGGCCGCAGCGGGCGATCCGCTCGCGGTCATGGACTGGGTGAACCTCTTCGCCCTGGCCGTGAACGAGGAGAACGCGGCGGGCGGCCGCGTCGTCACCGCCCCCACCAACGGCGCCGCCGGCATCATCCCGGCCGTCCTCCACTACTACGTCCGCTACGTCCCGCATGCCAGCGACGATGGCGTGGTCCGGTTCCTGCTCACCGCCGGCGCCATCGGTACCTTATACAAGGAGAACGCGTCCATCAGCGGGGCGGAGGTGGGCTGCCAGGGCGAGGTCGGCTCGGCCTGCTCGATGGCGGCGGGGGCGCTGGCGGAGGTGATGGGCGGTACTCCCCTCCAGGCGGAGAACGCGGCGGAGATCGCCATGGAGCACAACCTCGGCCTGACCTGCGACCCGATCGGAGGGCTCGTCCAGATTCCCTGCATCGAGCGCAACGCGATGGCCTCGATCAAGGCCATCAACGCCGCCCGCATGGCCCTGCAGGGCAGCGGCGAGCACTTCGTGTCGCTCGACAAGGTCATCCGCACCATGCGCGACACCGGGGCCGACATGAAGGATAAGTACAAGGAGACGGCCCGCGGCGGCCTCGCCCTCGACGTCGTCGAAGGGCCGGTGGACGTGAGCGTCAACATTCCGGAGTGTTAGCCCCATGAAAGCGCTGGTGAAGAGCCGGGCCGAACGCGGGCTGTGGCTCACCGACGTCCCCGAGCCGCGGGTCGGCATCAACGACGTGCTCATCCGCATCCATCGGACGGGGATCTGCGGCACCGACCTGCACATCTACAAGTGGGACGAGTGGGCGGCCAAGACCATCCCCGTGCCCCTGGTCATCGGCCACGAGTTCGTGGGCGAGGTCGTCGAGGTCGGGTCCAACGTGGCCGACTTCCACCCCGGACAGATCGTCAGCGGCGAGGGCCACGTCGTGTGCGGGCGGTGCCGCAACTGCCTGGCCGGCCGGCGGCACCTCTGCGCGGATACCCAGGGTGTCGGCGTCAACCGCGCGGGCGCCTTCGCCGAGTACCTCGTCCTGCCCATGAGCAACGTCTGGGTGCACGCCAGCGGGATCGACGAAGACGTGGCTGCCATCTTCGATCCCTTCGGCAACGCCGTGCACACGGCGCTCTCCTTCCCCGTCCTCGGCGAGGACGTCCTCGTCACCGGCGCCGGCCCCATCGGCATCATGGCGGCGGCGGTCGCGCGTCACGCCGCGGCGCGCCACGTCGTGATCACCGACCTCAACCCCTACCGGCTCGAGCTGGCGCGGAAGATGGGAGTCACCCTCGCCGTCGATCCGCGGGAGACGAGCCTGCCCGACGTCCAGGGCCAGCTCGGGATGACGGAGGGCTTCGACGTCGGCATGGAGATGTCGGGCAACGGCCAGGCCTTCCGCGACATGCTCGCGAACATGGCGCACGGGGCGAAGATCGCCCTCCTGGGAATCCCCTCCCGCGAGGTCGCCATCGACTGGAACACCGTCATCTTCAGCATGCTGACGATCAAGGGCATCTACGGCCGCGAGATGTACGAGACCTGGTACAAGATGACGGTCATGCTCCACAGCGGGCTCGACATCAAGCCCGTGATCACGCATCGCTTCTCCTGCACGGACTTCGAGCACGCGTTCGAGGTGATGGACAGCGGGAGCTCCGGGCGCGTCCTCCTCAACTGGGAGTGACGCCGTTGCGGGCGTTCTGAGCTGGCCCGGTTTGATCCCGAGGGACCGAAGTGGGATTATCCCACCATGGTGATCACGCTGGACGCGAAGCGCCGCCTCACCGTGCCCACCGGCCTTGCTCCGGCCAGGCCGGGTGACGTGTTCGAGGCCGATTTCGACGCCGAGGAGGATGCCATCGTGTTTCGTCGCATTTCGCGGAGCGCGAACTGGTTGGCCGTCCTCGAGGAATGTCCGGTGCCGATGGACGACCTTCCCCCGCGGCGGCGCGAGAGTTTCCGCTCCAAGCTGTGAGCTGGCTGCTCGATGCCGACGTATTGAGCCAGCCGGCGAAGAGCCACGGCGACCCGAAGGTGATCGGCTGGCTTCGTGCGGAACAGCAACGCTGTTACACGAGCGCTATCGTCATTGCCCAGCTCGCTTACTGGGTTCGCACGAAAAAGGGTCGGCAGCGTGAGGCTCTCCGGGAGTGGCTCACCCGTCTGGTCGATGCGCTTCACGGACGGATTCACGGTTTCAACGTGTCGGTCGCCCACGTCTGGGCCGAGCAGCAACGCCAACTGGATGAAGCAGGGCAGCGGATGCCGCTGGAGGACAGCTACATCGCGGCCACGGCACGCCGGCATGGGCTCACCATCGTCACGGGCAACGACCGGCATTTTCGAAGACCGGGACTACGAGTGTTCAATCCGTTCAAGGAGCTATCCTGACCGCCACGTCCTCGGGCACGCGCGTCCCTCCGGTCGTCAGGCCGGGGGCGCGGGCGGCATGGCCAGCGTGAACGACGAGCCCCGGCCCGGTCCCGCGCTCTCCGCGTAGACCTCTCCGCCCATCAGCTCCGCCAGCTGCCTGGCGATGGAGAGACCGAGGCCGGTGGCGGGCTCGCCCCCGGTCGGGATGGCGGAGAGCCTCTGGAAGCGTCCGAACATCCGGCGCTTGTCCTCCTCGCTCAGGCCGGGGCCCTGGTCCAACACCTCCACCACCGCGCGCCCGTCGCGGGGCCGCGCCGCCACCTCGATCCGCGAGGAGAGGGGCGAGTACTTGATCGCGTTGCCCACGAGGTTGTCCACGACCTCGAACAGCCGGTCGGCATCGCCGGTGACGGGGAGCCGACCCTCGACGGTGAGCTCCAGGGCCTGGCCCTTGCGCCCGGCCGCCGGCCGGTTACTGTCCACCACCTGCCGCGCCACGTCGCCGAGGTCCAGCCGCTGCGGGCGCAGGACGAGCTTGCCCGCGTCCATGGCGGAGGCGTCGAGCAGCCGCCCGAGGATGCCCAGCATGCGCCCCGCCGCCTGGTGGATGCTCTCGATGAACTCGCGGATGGGCCGGCCTTCACGGTGCGAGATCTCCGCCATCTCGGCGTGGCCGAGCACGACCTGGAGCGGGTTCTTCAGGTCGTGGGCCGCGATCTGCAGCATCTCCGTCTTGACCGCGGTCGCGTGCTGGGCGATCTCCCGCTGGCGCTCCGCCTCCGCGCGCGCCTCCTCCGCGTGGCGCTGCTGCTCGGCCAGCGCATGCGTGCGCTCCTGGACCAGCCTCTCCAGCTCGCGCCGCCGGGCGTGGAGGCCGCGCACGTGCATGGCGTAGCCCAGCGCGCCGGCCACGAGCAGCGACGCGATCACGATCGCGGAGAACGCGCGCGTCTGGTAGAAGCGCGGTCGCAGCCGGACGCCGATCCGCGCGGGGGCCGCGGTCCACACGCCGTCGTTGTTGGCGGCGAGGACCTCGAAGGTGTACTCCCCCGGCGGCACCTGCGTGTAGAACGCAGAGCGGCGCGGGCCGGCGTCCACCCAATCGTCGTCGAAGCCGGCCAGCCGGTAGCGGAAGCGGACCTGGGACGGGGCCAGGAAGCTCAAGGCGGTGAAGCGGATCTCCCAGTTGGCGGCTCCCGGCGGCAGCTCCCGGCGCTCGCCCTCGTAGACCGTCCCGCCCGCCAGCAGCTCCTCCACTCTCACCGGCGGCGGGGTCTGGTTGCGGGGAAGCCGCTCCGGGTCGACCACGACGATGCCGCGGGTCGTCGGGAAGACGAGCCTCCCGTCCGGCAGCCGCGTCGCCGCCGGCTGCGACACCCCCGAGCACTCGTTGCTCTTCATCCCGTCCGCGACGCCGAACACCTCGGGCTCGATCCGCCCGGTGCGGGTACGAGCGAGCAGCGCGCGCTTGTCCACGCGGGAGAGGCCGCGGTTGCCGGACAGCCACAAGCCGCCCTTCGAGTCCTCCAGCACCGCGAACACGACGTCGTCGTGCAGGCCGTCTCGGGTGGTGAAGTTGACGAAGAGCCCGTCGTGGAAACGGGACAGGCCGCCCCCGGAGGTGCCCACCCACAGGTCGCCCTCGCCGTCCTCGTAGAGGCAGAGGACGGTGTCGGCGGCGAGGCCGTCGGCCACGGTGAACGTGCGCGCCTTGCCGCCCTCGATGCGCGTCAGGCCGCCCCCGTCCGTCCCCACCCAGACCGCGCCACGACGGTCGACCACCAGGGCCATCACGAGGTTGGCGCCCAGGCCGTCCTCGTGCGTGAAGGAGGAGAAGCGTCCGTGGTCGAGGCGGGAGAGGCCGCCGGCGTTGGTGCCGATCCAGATCGCGCCGTCCCTGTCCTGGGCCAGCGCGGCCACGTGGTCGTCCACGAGCCCGTCCTTCACCGTGTACGTGCGGAAGACCCCGTGGGCGAACCGCGCCACCCCGCCGCCGTTCGTCCCCACCCACAGGGAGCCCTCCGCGTCCAGGAGCAAGGCCTGCACGAAGTCGTGCGGCAATCCCTGGCGGCGCGACCAGGTCTCGAACGCGCCGTCCTTCATCCGGGCCAGGCCGCCGCCGGAAGTGCCGATCCACACCGCGCCGTCCGGCGAGGCGAGGACGGTCTTGGCCACGTCGCTCGGCAGGCCCTCCCGCGCGGTGTAGGTGTTGAACTTTCCGTCACGCAGGCGGGCGAGGCCGCCGGTGTTCGTGCCGATCCAGAGGCTGCCCTCGTGGTCCTGGCCGAGGGCACGCACGAAGTCGCTGCTGAGGCCGGAGCGCGTGCCGAGCCCACGGAAGCGCTCGCCTTCGCGCCGGAACAAGCCCGCGCCGTAGGTGCCCACCCAGAGGCTGCCGTCCGCGTCCTCGTGGAGCGCCCAGATGATGTCGCCGTCCAACCCGTCGGCGGAGCCGTAGACCCGGAAGCGTCCGTCGGCGTAGCGGGCGAGGCCGCCGCCGTTGGTGCCCACCCACAGGGCGCCCTGGTGGTCGAAGGCCAGGGAGAAGACGAGGTCGCTGGGCAGGCCGTCCTTCCGCGTGAGCCGGGTGAAGCGGCCGTCCTGCATCCGGAAGAGGCCGTCGCCGTTGGTGCCGATCCACAGGGCGCCCTGCGCGTCCTCGCGGATGGCCCGCACCACCCGGCTCGTGAACCCGCTGGCGGCGTTCCAGGAGCGGAAGCGGCCGCCCTCGAGGAGCGAGAGCCCGGCGTTGGTCCCGGCCCAGACCCGCCCCTTGCTGTCCTGGAACAGCGATCGGACGATGTCCGCCCCCAGGCCGTCGGCCACGCGGAAGGTCCGGGCCACGCCGTCCTTGAGGAACATGAGGCCGCCGCCGTTGGTGCCGACCCACAGCCCGCCGTTGCGGTCGGCCAGGAGCGCATGCACGCCGCTGTTGGGGAGGGGCGGCGTCGTGCTCTTGTCCAGCACCACGAACCGCGCACCGTCGAACCGGGCGAGCCCGCCGAAGGTCCCGAGCCAGAGGTAGCCGTCCTGGGTCTGCACGACGGCGGTGATCGTGTTCTGGGGCAGGCCGCTCTCGGTGGTCCAGGCGTCGAGGTTGTACTGGGTGAGAGCCTTCCTCGGGTCCAGGCCGGCCGCGCGCGCGCACGGCGCCGCCGCCGTCGCGGCCAGGACGAGGACGAGCGCGGCGCGCCGGCGGGCGCGCGCGGGCGGGGCCTTTCCCCGGCCCCGGATCACGGCGAGGTTGTGTTCGTACGTCGCGGGTCGGCCGTCATCGGTTGCGCGGATTATACGCGGCCGCGAGAGGACCCTTGAAGAGGGCGCCGAAGGTCAGGAAGAGCCGCCGCGGTGGGGCCCGCGAAGTAGACCCGACCGGTTCCCGGAAGTCACGTAGGGCGGTCGCTTGACTTCATTTCCGGGAGGGACCAAGATGCCCCGGCGCGGAAGTGTCTCTAGGGTCGCCAACGAAGCGGGGTGTCGCATGCGGTGGCTGTTGAAGATTCACGTCGGGGCCCTGGTACTCGTAGTCGCTCCCTACGCGTTCGCCCAGACCCCGGTCCCCCTGACGATCTCCGGCAACGAAGCCAGAGGCCACTTCGATTTGCCGGGCGGCATTGCCGGCGACCTGTCCATCGCCTTTGAGCAAGTGGTGGGCCTGAACGAGGACGCGCTCGACGTTTCCGCTCGCCTGGTGAGCCCCGCGGACAGCGCGATCCTGTCGCGGCTCCCCGGTCCGGGCGTGAGCGTGCCCGAGGCCTTCCCGGTGATGATCCGCATCGAGCCCACCGAGTGGAGCGCGCTGACCTTCGCCGGCGTCGTCACGGTCTCGATTCACACTCACAACCTCGTGCTGGTGGCCAACTCGCCCCTGGCCCTCTACTCGGGGCCCCGCGACGGTCCCCTCCACGACATCACCCGTTTCGTCGGAATCGGCAGTTACCGCGCCGGGGGCTCCGGCGGCGGGTTCTCCGAGTTCATGATCGTCGCCGATTCCCGCCCCCTCGACACCATCCTCGCGGAGAAGTTCAACATCCTCGAGGCCACCTTGAACGAAGACCTCGTCAGTCGGAGCGAGGAACTGGCCGTCATGACCGGCGACAGCGCGAGGGCCCAGCGGGCGCTCATTCGCGTCGAAACCGTGGCCGAGGTGCAGCGTCGGATCGGCCAGGCCCGAACCCAGTACGGGGCGGGCGCGACCGTCTCGGCCATCGCCGAGGTGGTGGGCTTGATGGACTACATCAAGCTCAGGAGCGGCGACGCCATCTTCGATGTCTACCGAGCCAACGATGATAGCCGGGTCAACGTCGCCGGCCGCCGGCGCGCCGCGGCTGACACACTGAGGTTCAGCCTGGAGAAGGCGTCCCTCCCTGGGTCCCAGCCTTCGCCCGCACCTACGCCGCCGCCTTCGCCTGACCCTACGCCGCCGCCCCCGCCGCCTTCGCCGCCGCCTTCGCCTGACCCTACGCCGCCGCCCCCGCCGCCTTCGCCGCCGCCTTCGCCTGACCCTACGCCGTCGCCTACGCCCGAGCCGAGCCCGACGCCTTCACCCGTCCCGCCGCCGTGACGTGAGTGACCTCGGATGCCCGCAAGGCTCACCCTTCATCCACCCGAGCGGGCCTCCAGGTTCTTGATCCTTCGGGACGGGGAGACACTTCTCGTGGGACGTGAGCCGGAAAGCGGACTCGTGCTGGAAGACCGCCGCGTCTCGAAGCGCCATGCTCGGCTTCGGTGGAACGGCACCGGCTGGTCTCTCGAGGATCTGCGGAGCAAGAACGGTACTTTCGTCAACGGCCTCGAGGCGTCCGGTGCGCCCCTGTCGGACGGGGACTGGCTCAGCTTCGGGGGGATCATGGGCCGATTCGACGTCATCCTGGAAGCGGCAGTTTCGGTTCTGGAAGCGGACCGCCTGGCCCGGCTCAATACCTCCGTCGAGATGCGTCGCCGGCTGGGCGCCGACCTCGAGCCCTTCGATTTCCTGCTTCGTTTCCTCGAGTCGGCCATGGAGGTCACGGGGGCGGAAAGGGGCTTCGTCCTGCTGACCGGGCCCGAGGGGGCCCTTCGCGTGGAGGTGTCGGCCGGCTTCTCGTCGGATGACCTCGCGGGCGAGCGCTTCGCGGGGAGCGTGGGGGCCATCCAGCGGGTGCTGAACACGGGGACTTCGGTCGTGGTGTCCGACGCCCAGACCGATGCCTTCCTGGGCAAGCGTCCGAGCGTGGTCGAGATGGCGCTGGGCACGCTGGCCTGCGTCCCGATGCGCCAGGACGACGAGATCGTGGGCATGATCTATGTCGACGGCCGGAAGCGCGCCACCGGGTTTGCACAGCTCGACCTCGAGATCCTCGAGTCCCTGGCCGAGCATGCCGCCATCGTGATCGCCAGCCTCCGCCTGGATCGCAGGATGCAGCAGCTGTTCCGGACTTCGGCGATGGCGCACGCTGCCGGCCAGCCTGCGCTGCTCGGGGAGCTGCAACGGCGGATCGGGGATTCCGTGAAGGCTCCGGGGGGTCGGGGGGCCGCGCCCGCCCGCGAGCGGCCGGTCCTTTGATCAAGTGTCGAGCGACAACCCAGCGCCTCCCCGTCCGCGCCCACCCGACACTGAAACGAGTGTCGACGCCCTTCGACGTCTCGCTCCTGGCACTCTCATCGGCAGCCGCTACCGCATCCTGGCCCTGGTCGGGGTGGGCGGCATGGGCGTCGTCTATCGGGCGCACGACGAAGAGCTGAACCTCGACGTCGCGCTGAAGGTCCTGAGGCCCGACCTTGGGACCGACCCGGAATGGATCGATCGCTTCCGCCGCGAGCTCGTCCTCGCGCGGCAGGTCACCCACCGCAACGTGGTGCGCATCCATGACATCGGGGAGAGCAACGGGCTCCGCTTCCTGACCATGCGCTATGTCGAGGGGCGATCGCTCCTCGATGCCCTGGACAAGGGCGGGCCCCTGCCCCCCGAGCGGGCCGTCCACATCGTCCGGCAGATCGCGGAGGCCCTCCAGGACGCCCATGACGCGAGGGTCGTCCACCGGGACCTGAAGCCGGCGAACATACTCCTGGAGGCGGACGATACCGCCTACGTCACCGACTTCGGCGTGGCGCGATCCCTCGACCGCGATGGCCTGACACGGGCCGGAGCCGTGGTCGGTACTCCAGCCTACCTCTCGCCGGAGCAGGTCTGCGGCGAGCCCGTCGATGGGCGCAGCGACATCTACGCCCTCGGCATCCTCTTCTACGAGATGCTCAGCGGGCAGCTCCCCTTCAGGGGCGACTCCCAGGCGGAGGTCCTGGCCCAGCGGATCAGCGGGCGCGTCCGCGACATCGGCGAGACGGGAGTACAGGTGCCACCCTACATATGGGGCGTGATCCGGCGCTGCCTCGAACGCAGCCCCGCGCGCCGGTACCAGACCGCCCGCCAGCTCGTCGCGGACCTGGACCGGAAGCGGGCGCCGAGCCGGCTCGCCCGGATGCCCCGCCGCTGGCTCGCGCTCGTGGTGGCGCTCGTCGCGGCTACCGCGGCGTGGAGCGCCTTCCGGCTGGTCTCCGGCCTGCCCCTCCTGCCCCGACTCTCCCGCCCTGCGCCCGCTCCCGCCGTCGCCCGGCACGCCGTGGCGGTGCTGCCCCTGGTCGACGAGACCCACGACCCGGCTTTGGCGTGGACCGGTACCGGGATGGCCGAGATGATCACCGCGAACCTCTCGGAGAGCCCGGACCTGCGGGTCCTGGATGCGCAGCGTGTCCTGCGGACGCTGCGCGACCTTCAACTGGCCGCCGGCCCGTACGACGAGGGCGTGCTGCGCCGGCTCGCTCCGCTCCTGGACGTCGATACCCTGGTGACGGGGAGCGTCCGCCGCGCGGGAGACACGGTGCGGGTGGACCTGCGCCTGGTCTCTGTCGAGCCGGGGGGCGCCCTGAGCACACGGCACCTCAGCGCCGAGAGCGCCGACGCGGGCGGGGTCTTCCGCATGGTGGGAAGCCTGGGGGAACAGCTGCGCCGAGAGCTGGGGGCGGGGCGGTCGGGCATGGAGAGCCCACCCCCCGAGACCACTTCGCTGGCGGCGGCGAGCGCTTACCGGGAAGGCCGGGAGCGGATGCTGCTCGGGGATTACAGCACGGCCGCCACGGCCCTCGAGCGAGCGGTGGAGGCCGACCGCGGGTTCGCGGCCGCGTTCGAGCGGCTCAGCCAGACCTACGAAAGCCTCGGCGACCACGAGAAGGCCCTGGCCGCCGCCGAGAACGCCGCCCGCGCCGTGGAGCCGGGAGAGACGCGGCTGCAATACCGGGTCTCCGCGCGCCTGGCCATGCTGCGCGGCGATCCGGCCGAGGCCGCGAAGAGGTATGCTGCGCTGGCCGCGCGCTACCCCAACGACGCGGAAGTCCTGCTCGACCTGGCCGCCGCCCAGGGGGCGCAGGGCGAGATCGCCAAGGCCGTGGAGAGCTTGCAGAAGGCCACCGCCCTCGACCGGAACGATCCCCGAGCCTGGTTCCTGCTGGGCAAGAACACCATCCTGGTGGGAGACGCCGCCCGGGCCGTCAACGACTATCTCGTCCGTGCCCTCACCCTGCACAACCAGCTGCACAGCGAACAGGGACAGGCCGAAACCCTGAACGCCATGGGCGTTGCCTACCACCAGCTCGGGCAGTATCCGGAGGCCCTCGAGAAGTACTCGGCGGCCGCCGTCATGAGGCGGCGTCTCGGCGACGAACACGGGCTCGCCACCGGCCTGAAGAACCGGGCCCGGGTGTACGTGGCCATGGGCCGCTTCGGAGAGGCGGCGCCGGATTTGCAGCAGGCGCGTCAGATATACGAGAAGATCGGCGACAAGGACGGGCTAGCCGGTATCTTCGACGATTTCGGCGTCCTGTACGAGGGGCGCGGCGACTACGTGCGGGCCCGCGAGTCCTACCAGGAGGCCCTGAGGATCCGGCGCGACCTGGGCGACGAGCGGCAGCTGGCGCAGAGCTACGACAACGTGGGCTACGTCTTGTTCCTCGCGGGGGAATACGACAACGCGCTCGTCTACTGGCAGCAGAGCCTGGATCGGCGCCGGAAGGTCGGAGAGAAGAGCGGCATCATCCTGTCCATCCAGAACATGGGCTTCCTCCAGATGGCCCAGGGTCGCTGGGCGGAGGCGTTCAAGTCCTTCATGGACGCCTTGGAGCGGAGCCGCGAGATCGACTTCAAGAATGCCATGGCCGTTTCCTTCGGCAACCTCGGCGTTCTCCACCATTACGAGGGCCGCTACGGGGCCGCACTCACGTCCCTCGAGGAGGCCCTGACCCTGCTGAAGCAGCTCGACGACAAGCGGGGCCTCGCGGAATTCACCCTGAAACAGGCGGCGGTCCTGCTCGACGTGGGCCGCCTCGACGCGGCCAGGGCGAAGCTCGATGTGGCCGAGGCGTGGGTGCGCGAGACGGGAAACCGCGAGCAGTCCTCAGACTATTACGTACTGCGGGGAGAGTGGCACGGCCGCAGGGGGGAGAGGGAGGCCGCGCGGCTCGACCGGGGCCGCGCGGTCGAGCAGGCGGCCGCGAGCAAGGGCCGGGCTGCCCTCCTGCGCGCCCGCCTCGCGCAGGCGGCGGCCCTTGATCCAGCGGCCGCGGCGGCGGCCCTGGGTGTCATCGTGCGTGAAGCGGACGCGCTGGGAGACGCCTTGCTGCGCATTCGGGCCGCGGAGGCCCAGGCCCGGGCCGAGCTCGGCCGCGGCCGCCTGCGCGAGGCCGAGGAATCGACCCGGCGCGCGCTGGAGGTGGCCGAGAGGTGCGGATGGGAAGCCGGCCTGTATCGCCTGCACGCGCTGCTCGGTCGGATCCTGGAGAAGAAGGGCGAGGCGGCGGCGGCGGCGGCCGCGTACCAGGAGAGCGCCCGCCGCATGGCGAAGCTCAGGGACGGGCTCGACAAGGACCTCCGCCGCTCCTTTGCCGGACTCCCCGCGGTGCAGGAGATCGAAGCCTGGATCTCCGCCCATCCTGCGGCCCTCGAGCGGGCCGCTCCCGGCGCAACGCTGAAGGGACCGGCCTCCGCGGATGGATTCTGACCGCCGCGATCCCGGGACGGGACTGGAGTCCGTGCGAGAGATCGCGCAGGAGGTGGCCAGGATCACCTCCGAGAACGCGCGTCTCCTCCAACGCCTCGGCGAAGGCGAGAAGCGGTTTCGGCTCATCTCCAAGGGGATCCTGCGGGTGCAGGAGGCCGAGCGTGGCCGGATCTCTCGCGAGCTCCATGATGGCGTCGGCCAGTCCCTGACCGCGCTCAAGATCCAACTCGCGCTCCTCGAGCAGTGGGCGGCGCCGGACAACCGCGAGTTGTCGCTGCGGCTGGGGGAGCTGCGGGAGCTGGCGGACCGCACCTTGCAGGACGTGCGCCAGATCTCCCATCTCCTGCGCCCGCAGATGCTCGACGAGCTGGGTCTGCTGCCCACCCTCCGGTGGCTGGCCCGCACTTTCCAGAAGCGGACCGGCATCGAGGTCGAGCTCGTGTCGGAAGAGGTGGGCGAGCGGACGGATCCTGATGTGCAGAACCTGGTCTTCCGCCTGGTCCAGGAGGCCCTGACCAACGTGGCCAAGCACGCCCAGACGCCCACGGTGCGGGTCCAGCTCCGCGCGGCGGAGGAGCGGCTGCTCCTCAGGGTGGAGGACCGCGGCGCCGGGTTCGACGCGGCCGAGGTCCTGCGCTCGACCGACGAGGAGCGCGGTTTCGGACTGCGCGGGATGCGGGACCGCGTCCACCTGTTCGCGGGTCGCTTCACGCTGACGTCGCGGCCGGGAGAGGGGACGACACTCGAGGTCGAAGTCCCTCTCGAACGGGAAGGCGAGGCGCGGAGCTGATGAGCCGGCTCCGGATCCTCCTGGCCGACGACCACACGATCCTTCGTCAGGGCCTGGTGAGCATCCTGAAGGCCGCGGGGGAGTTCGAAGTGGTGGCCGAAGCCGCCGACGGGAGCGAGGCGCTGGCCAAGGCGCTGGAGACCAGACCCGACGTGGTGGTGCTCGACCTCACCATGCCCCGCCTGAATGGCCTGGAAGCCGCCCGTCGCATTCACAAGGCGCTGCCCAGGGCGCGGATCCTGGTCCTCACCATGCACGATGACGAGGAATACGTCCTCAAGACGGTGCGCGCGGGGGCCTCCGGCTATCTGGTCAAGGACGGCGCCGCCTCTGAGCTGGTGGCGGCCCTCCGGGCCTTGGGATCGGGCAGAGGCTATTTCGGCCCCCAGGCCTCCAATGCCCTGGCGAAGGGCTACCAGGCGGACGAGCCGGTCGCGGAGGACCCTTACTCCCGGCTGACCGACCGTGAGCGGGAGGTCTTTCAGCTCCTGGTCGAGGGCTGCACCAATGCCCGGGTGGCCAACATCCTCTGCATCAGCGCCAAGACGGTGGACAACCACCGCACCCACCTCATGGAGAAGCTCGGCCTGCACAGCACCGTCGAGCTCCTCCGCTTCGCCGCCAAGCACGGCCACCTGTCCTGACCCCGTCGCTTTGCCCTGTTCCCTGCCTCTGGCGGCGGGAGGAGGGATCGCGCGTCGTCAGCCGGGAGGCTTGACCTGAGGGTCGGGGCCGTCCCCGCCTGGCCGGGCGGGGGCCGTGAAAATGAGGGGCGCATCCCGGCGAGTATGAGGGGGATCCCTCATGGCCGCGCCCAGAGACCATCGCTAACATCCCACCGTGTCGCCCCTCCTCCGTCGGCGCCGACGGGTCTTGTCCCAGGAGGCTCGGGGTCGGGGACGCCCCGGGCACGGACGACGCGCGGCGGTAGCGCCGCGGTTCCCGTGAGGGTCGGCATGACGATCGCTCTGGGCGAGCTGACCGAGCAATACTCGGCGGCGTTGCGGGAGTACTGCGCGGAAGGTGGAGAAGACGCGCTGTTCCGGGCCTATCAGCTCGGACGCCGGGCGGCCGGCGAGGGCTTCAGCGTGCTGGAGATGGCCGCCGTTCACCAGAAAGCGCTGATGGCGGTCCTCGTCGAGATGTCAGCCGTCGACGAGAGCACGCGCGTCGTCCGGAGGGCCTCCGAGCTCTTCGCGGATTGCCTGGCCCCTTTCGAGCTGACGCGGCGGGTCTACCGGGTCTACCAGGAACAGAACTCGTCGGTGTGCGACCTCAACGAGGAGCCGGGGCCGCGGATCAACGCCGTCCGGCACGACTTCCAGAGCACCCAGAGCCAGCATCTCGCGCGGAGGAGGACCCCGCCGCTCGAGAACGAGCTCCTCTCCGTCATGAGCCACGAGATGTCGGCGCCCGTCAGGTCGCTCCACGATTCACTCAGCCTGCTCAAGGGCGGACGAGGCGGTGAGCTGAACGCCCAGGGCCAGCGGATGCTGGACGTGGCCTACCGGAACTGCCAGCGACTGCTGCGCCTGGTGGACGACCTGGTGGACGGGCAAGGGAACGAATCGGGCACCCTGAGCTTCATCAGGACCAGACCCAGGGCGGCCGGCTCCGGTTCAGCCTCGTCCTGAAGGCCAGCGGCCATGGGGGTTCTTCGTCGTAGGCGGAGCTGCGCCTGCCCCCTCCTTGACTGCGCGCGGGCCGGGCGCTAGTCTCCCTACGCTGAGGCCGCCCCGGGGTCACCTTTTCTTGCACTTGCCGAACACGGACGCGACGCGACGCGCTCAGACTTCCTCTCCTCCCACCCAGAAGTCCACGAGAACCACGCCGGCTTTCTCGATGGGCCAGCTCGCCCTCGGTGTGGAGGACGTCCCCACCGCCCTCACTCTCGAGGCGGGCCAGCCCATCCGAAGCAGCAGGTGATGGTGGGTGCAACGTATGTCGACTAGCCGGGCAGCGGGACCGGAAGCGACCACCCCGGAGAAGAACGTGGTGCCGATCCGCTCGTCGGGCGATATCGTCACCGCCCGGCAGCGGGGCCGCGCCCTGGCGGTGGGGCTGGGTTTTACGGGCGGCGACGTGACCTTGATCGTCACCGCCATCTCGGAGCTGGCGCGCAACATCCTCGAGTACGCCACCACGGGAGAGATCGTGCTGGGCGAGGATCGTCGGAACGACCGGCCAGGCCTGGTCATCGTCGCTCGGGATGAGGGGCCAGGCATCTCGGACATCGCGGTCGCCCTGAGCGCGGGCTACTCCACCGGATCGGGCCTTGGCCTGGGCCTGCCCGGAGTGCGCCGGCTGATGGACGAGTTTGACATCTCGAGCCGGCCGGGCCACGGCACCACGGTCACGGTACGAAAGTGGCTGCCGTGAATGGATCGCCCGGGCTGAGCCCCCGCAGGGTTTCCCCCGCGTAACCCGTCGACGCGAACGGCTCACGAGCTGACTTCCCCCGGGGGCGGTGCTCGCGTCTCCGATGGCGCACGGTCTGGAGGGTCTCGTGACACCCTGGGTTGGTAACGACGGCCTTACTGCCGGAGAATGGCGACTGATGGGTTCCCGTTCTTGCTGCGGCGAGAGGAGCGCGCGCCTCGCCTTGACCCTGGCCGCTCTCGGCGGGATCGCCCTGCCAATGCTGTCGGCATGCGCGCCGCCGCCGGGTGGGTCCGCAGAGAAGACCAGCAGCACCGTCGCGGACGACAAGGCCGGCCGCGCCGCCGCGGATCCCACGCTGTTGCCGGAGGCCCTGACCTCGCAGGTACCGCTCACCGCGGCCTACGATGCGCTCAACGTACGCTCGATGGCGGCCGGCAACTGGTACTCCGATCCAACGACGAACGTCAGGATCGACAAGCTCACCTCCGCCGCTTTCCCGGCCCCGGGCCCGAACTGGGGCCACGATTACGCCGAGGGCGGTGACGAAGTGTCCCTGCCGTACAACGGAAACACTCGCGCGATACTGGTGTACAGCGGCGCGGTGCACTGGCTGATCGACTTCACCCCGGGTGTCGGCGTCAGCAATCCCCGCCCGCTCACCGGCAGCCTTGCCCCGTTCATGGACCTGGCCTTCACCTTCTCCAACAACCCCGCGACGCCTCATTACGCCTATTCGAGCAACGGCACCTCGATCGTCCGCTTCGACCTCCGGACGATGACGGCGGCCCCCGGCAACGGCTGGCCCCAGACCGAGCCCAGGGCGGTTTGGCTGCACCAGAGCGAGAGCGACGGGATGTTCGTCTGGATGCGGGGGGCCACCGGTCCCACGATGGTCGCCTTCGAGCCCAGTACGAACATCAAGAAGACATACACCAATACGAACATGAACGAGCCGCGCATCGACCGGGCAGGGCGCTACGTGGGGCTGGCCCTGAATTCACCGGCAAATGGGCTCTCGATCTGGGATTGGAATACGAGCAGCATCATCGGGAGTACCGCGGGCGATCCCGGGATTCCATTCGGGCACAACGCGAGCCTGCGGCGGCGCTGGCTGGTCGTGGATTGGAACATGCATTTCCCGCCCGACTTTGCCATGTTCACCTCCGACCTGCCCAGCTCGGGGGAGCACATCGGCGGGCCCGCCAACGCGACCCTGGTTCACGGCAATGGCAACTGGATCCAGCACCCCGCCGACCTCAACGACCAATGGGCGGTGTTCACCCACTATGGAAGCTTGCGGCCGCCCGAAGACTTCTGGCTCGCGCCCGGAGGGATGGTCCTCATCACCGCCAACGGTCAGCGGCGCCTCCTGGGACATCCGTACAACACGACGGGGAATTACACCTTCTTCAGCTTTGCCAAGTTCTCACCGGATGGTGAGTACGTGCTCTTCACGTCGGACATGGATGGCTCGGGGCGGAGCGATCTGTTTCTCGCCGAGCTGCCCACCGGGGCCGCGAAGCAGGCTCAACGCTGAGGGTGCCTCGCCTACCGCCCGCACCCACGCGCCCCTGATCGGGCGCGCACCGCTTGCGAGACCGTCCGCGTGTGGAGTTGCGGCCGGGACGACCAAGGCAGCGCCATCAGCGCCGCGGCCTCCGCCGAGGAGAAGAAGTGCCGGGCGATCCTAGGGCTTCGGCACGGCCGCGGCCGCTCGCAGCGCTACGGCGGCGATCGTCAACCCCGTGTTGACCGCGCCCGCCGTTGGCAGGGCGCTCGCGTCGACGAGGTACAGTCCATCGACATCATGAGTACGACACAAGGAATCGACAATCGACGTGGAAGGATCCTTGCCCATTCGCGCCGACCCTACCCAATGCCAGGCACCGTAGATTCGCGGTGCGAGTACCGGATATCCGGCACGCTTGAAAAGCTCTATCGCATGCTGGCGGAGTCTTGAGAATGTTTTCGGATTCTCCAACGGCATCCCGAGGCGTTCCGCACCACCATCCGTCAAGACATATCCTGTGTGAGGCGACGGCAGCATTTCGTTCATGACGAAAGTCTGAAAGCTGTTGAACAGGGCCGCGGCAACAAAGGGGCGATAGCGGCGAGAGAATGAAAGGGGCTCGATGTAACCGGCCGATTGGATGGTTCCAAGGGCGTGCGGCCAGTTGGGAGCCGATGCGTAAAAAGCGTTCATCGCAAACGTCTTCTGATGGAATGGCGTTCGCTGCACCAACGGCGACACGGGAAACACCCAGGCTTGTCGGTGCGCGGCCACCCGCCGCCCGAGCGTGCCTGAGCCGTTGGCAACCCCATTGGCATGTGGCGCACCACCCGAGCGCGAGCGCCACAGGAGCGTCGGAGTTCCCGTGACACCGCATGCCAACGCCACGATGCGCGCGTGAATCGTGTACTCTTCCCCTTCGCGGCGTACGCGAACCCCAGTGGCCCTTCGTCCATCGGACGTCGTGAGGACGCGCAGGCATTGGGTCTGCGTCATCAGTTTGACTGCCCCAATCCGCATCGCGGGACGGAGAGCGCCGATTTCCGCATCCATCTTCGCGTCGCGCGGGCAAAAGTACGCGTCACAGTGCCGACAGAGTACGCATGCTCCACCGTGCTCGGGATCATAGTCGATAGCACGAGGGACATAGGACACCGGGACGCCCGCTTTATGTGTAATACGCCCGACCAACTCGCGAACAGGACCTTGATGGGGAATGGGCGCGTAGGGCCAGGGTGTGGAGCGCGGTGGCTCGGACGGGTCGTTCTCGCTCGACCCATGCACTCGATACAGACGCTCCGCTTCTCCGTAGTATGGCTCCAGGTCAGCGTAGCCGAACGGCCAGGCGGGTGAAACTCCCGCCTCCAACTCCGTTGCCTCGAAATCGAGTTCTCGCAGCCGATACATCGCTGCGCCATACGTCTTTGTGAGCCCTCCTACCAGGGATCCGGACGGCAGGAGCGATTGATGCACCGGCGATAGAGTAGTCGCTGCCGGCACGAGTTGTCCTTCATCGATGACAACGATATCGAAGCCGCGACGAGCAAGCCCGTACGCGAACGTGCTACCGCCCATCCCGCTGCCGACGACGACAGTGTCACATGCGATGTCTCGGGAGTTCTGCATCGGTCAACGTCTACACATGCGAAGGTACGGTTCGTCCAACAGGTCGCCGGCGCTGGCGATGGAGACCACGATGCCGGGCCAGCGGAAGTTAATGCAGATCACCCGGACGTGCACGCAGTCCCCGAAAGGCCAGCAACGCCATTCTCGCCGACCGAAGGGCCCAGGAATAGCCGCGATACAGCGCGGCGCGCCAGCGCCGGCGAAACACGGCTACGTGGAATGTCGGCTCGGGCACCGGGCGCCACGCCCGGTGCCATGGCATGTCAGTGACCAGGTTGATGCGCTCGATCATGCCCCCACTGGCAGCTTCGAGCACCCTGGCCACCAGCACCTGCCCCGGCGAAAAGCGTGACTCGGCTTCGTCGTAGCCGATCTTGAGCACGTGCTTGCAGCGGTTCACACGCACCGAGAACTGCGCGGCGATCGGCGTCGTGCCGCGCACCAGCAGCGTGACTTCGGGCACGAAATCGGCGCCGCGAAGTGCCAGCAGCTCGGCATAGAAACCGCGCGTGGCGGGATTCAGGCGGATAGCCGAGCCAGCGCCTGCCTCACCCTTCCAGCCGGAGGCCTCGATCGCGAGAAATGCATCGTAGGCGGCATCGATCCCGTCGGCACCAATGTGCAGCGCAGCCGGTCGGCTGCCGCTTGCCGCTTCGGCTGGCACATCGTTGCACGTGATATGCGCACCGCCGGATTCCTCCAACCGTTTTTGTGACTTGCGCAAAGTGGCCCGGAGGTTCTTGGACAGGCTCACGAACGGCCGCCGCGTGTCGAGCGTGTTGCATGGCGACGCTGGCGATATGTGGGCCGCGGAGGCGTCGAATGCGTGCGCCAAGCGCATCGCGTGGCTCGAGGCCAGGACGCGTGGCCATCGCAGCGCATCCCAGTGCTCTGGCCAGGCCGCCAGCGCCGCGCGCAGCGCGGCCGCAACGTCCTCCACACGAACATCGGCGGCGAGCGGGAAATCCGCCAGGGCCAGGTGCGGATGCAGGCCAAGGCTGAGCACCCGCAGTTGGCCGAAGGGCCGAAATCGCTCGCGGCTCGCGATGGCAGGCACGATGGCCACCGTCCGGTCGCCGTCGAGCACCTGCACGTAGGCGAGCGACACATCGTCCAGCAGATGCATACCGCAGGCCAGGTGCCACTCGTAGCGCGCGTACAAATCGGCTCCGTCGTGCAAGGACAGCCACGGTTCTCGCAGCTCACGCAGGCCATTGAGACCGGTAAGGCGTCGGGTCAGCATGAATCGTTGTCCACCGCGTTGGACGTTGATTGCGGATTCTACGGTAACCGCGGTATTCTCTCCGAGCGCGTGGGCCATGGTCGCTCGCCGTGCAGAGTTGCGCATGGAACCAATCAGTATCGTCATCCCGACCTATAACCGTGCCGAGCTGCTGCCGCGTGCGCTGGCAAGCGTGGTCGCGGCCATGGCCGATAACGATGAAATCATCGTTGTCGACGATGGGTCGACCGACGATACGGCGGCGGTGGTGGGGACCGCGAACGGTCCTTGGCATGGCCGCGTGCGCTACCTGCAAGTGACAAACGGCGGTGCAGGACGCGCACGCAACACGGGCGTGGCCGCCGCCAGGTACGATCTCATCGCCTTCGCGGACTCCGACGACGTCTGGCTGCCGCATCGGCTGGCGCTGCCGCGCCCGCCGATGGAGAGCGATCGGGCACTTGCGTTTTGCTTCTCGGACTTCGGCCAGTTATTCCCAGACGGCAGCATCGTGCCACATTGGCTGGTGCGCTGGAGTGGCGATACGCGCAGCTGGGATGATATTCTGGCCCCGGGGCGACTTTACTCCGAACGCTGGCCGCTGCCCGCGACACTGCCACCGGCCGATGCGGCCGTGCGAGTGCACGTGGGCTCGATGTACGCACAGGAGCTGCATGCCAATTATATCAATGTCAACACCCTGCTCGTGCGTCGCTCTGTCGTGGGCGACGCGCTGCATTTTGGGGTGGACCTGCCCACCTACGAGGACTGGGAATGCTTCGCCCTCATTGCGCGCGCGCGTGACTGCGCGTACCTGGATGTCGACACCGCTTTGCAGTCCTCGCATGACGGTCCACGGCTGACGCAAGCCACTCCATTCGAGTCAGCCAAGGCGCGCATAACGCTGATCAAGCGCACGTGGGCGCGTGACGCGGAGTTCATGCAGGTACGCGGGGGCGAGGTGGCAACGGTCCTTGCGGACTGCAGGCGGAGAATGCTGCGGCACTTGATTCACCTGAATCGGCGCGATGAGGCACGCACCCTGCTTCCCCAACTCGAAGGCGCGTGGCTGGAACGACTGGCATTGATGGTGCCGCATTCGGTGTTGAAGGCCATGGGGAAGGGTGTCTGAGGCCGTATAACGCCCTACGTGACCGCCAGATGGTGCAGGTCGTTCAGTATCCCGGCCGCCGTCACCTCCGGTCCCGCCCCCGGTCCCGTGATGACGAGGGGCTCTCTCCGGTAGCGCCGCGTGGTGAAGGACACGAGGTTGCGCGTGCCCCTCAGGGCGCCCACGGCGGAGTCGACGGGCACGGCGACGAGCTGCGCGCGCACGCTGCGGGGTGTCGCCACCACGACGTAACGCAGCACGCGGCCGCGGCTTTTCTCGAGCTCCACCCGCTGCCGCCACTCCTCGTCGAGGGTAGGGAGCTTCGCCAGGAACTCGTCGAGCTTCACCTGCCTCAGCGCGGGCGGCACCAGGTCCTCGGCCACGGGGGGCGGCCCGGTGTATCCGAGCAGCCGGCCGAGGATGAGGCCCTTGCGGCCGGCGTCGCGGCCCGAGAGGTCGTCGCGTGGATCGGGCTCGGCGTAGCCGAGCGCCACCGCCTCCCGCACCGCGGCCGAAAAGGGCTTGCCTTCGGAAACCGATGACAGCACGTAGCCCAGGGTGCCGCTGAGGCAGCCCTCGACGCGCAGGACGCGGTCGCCGCTGTCCACGAGCTTGAGGTGCGTGTCGAGGATCGGCATCCCCGCGCCCACCGTGGCCTCGAAGCGCAGCCGGCGGCCGGAGCGCTGCACCGCCGCCCGCAGGCGCGAGTAGTCTTCGAAGGGTCCCGCCAGCGGCTTCTTGTTGGCGAGCACGAGGTCGAAGCCCTGCCCCGCGGCCTTGAGGAGCAGGTCGCCCGTTTCCTCCGCCGTCACGTCGACCACGACCGGGCGCGTCACCGCATGGTTGGCGATGTGGGCCAGGGCGGCGTCGGCGTCCGCCTTCACGCCGCCGAGGTTGGCGACCAGCGTGCCGCGGTCCTTGCCTCGGGCCAGCTTGAGGAGGCGAGACCGGGACAGTCCCCGCGGATCGAAGACGTAGCCGGAGCGGTCGAGGAGCCCCACCACCTTGACCCCGGCGTGGCCGTTGCGCGCGGCGAGGGCGGCCAGCGCGCGCCCGACATGGCCAAAGCCGAGCAGCACCACGTCGGTGCGCGGGGGCTCCGGGCTCTTCCCGCCGCCGATCTTCGCGAGCTGGAACGTGGTGTGGATCCGGCGCGCGGCCTCCGCCAGCTGTGAGCGATCGACGACGAGGGTGATGTTCCGCTCGGAGGAGCCCTGGGCGATCGCCAACACGTTGACCCCGCCGCCGCCGAGGGCGGTAAACACGCGGGCGGCGATGCCCGGGGTCCCCGCCATGCCTTCTCCCACCACGGCCACCACGCCCACGCCTGGGCGCGCGGTCACGCCGTCGATGAGGCCGGAGGCGATCTCGTCCTTGAAGACGCGGCGCAAGGCTTCCACCGCCCGCGGCGCGTCCCCCTCGGAGAGGGTGAAGCCGATCGAGTTCTCCGAGGAGGCCTGGAAGATCGTCGAGACGGAGATGCCCTCGCCGTGGATCGCGCCGAAGGTGCGGGCGGCGATGCCGGGCATGCCCATCATGCCCTTGCCGGCGACGGTGACGAGGGCCTGCGAGGCCTCGACGGCCAGGCCCTTCACCGGGTAGCGGTTCAGCGTGCGCCGGGCGGACACCTCGGTGCCCGGAGCTTCGGGACTCAGGAAGGACCGCACGTGGAGCCGCACCCGGCTCCCGTCGAGCGGGATGAGAGCGCGCGGATGCAGGACCTTGGCGCCGAAGTACGCGACCTCCGCCGCCTCGCGGTAGTGGAGCTGAGGGATGAGCCGCGCATCCGCGACGTGGCCGGGGTCCGCGGTGAGGATGCCCGGTACGCCCTTCCACAGGACCACGCGCGAGGCGCCGAGGACGCGGCCGAGAAGGGTAGCCGTCAGGTCCGTGCCGCCGCGGCCCAGCGTGGCGACGGTCCCGTCGGGGGCGCGGCCGAAGAAGCCGGGGACGATCGGCGTAATGCCCTGTCGCAGGAGCGCCGGGAGGGCCTTCCGCGCGCGCCGGCGCGTTGCGGCCAGGTCCGGGGCCGCCGCGCCATGATGGCCGTCGGTGGATACGACGTCGAGCGCGTCCACCCGCGCCGCCGCGCGGCCGGCCGCAGAGAGCGTCGCGGCGACGACCGCCGCGGCCACGCGCTCGCCGCGGCAGACGAGGACGTCGCTCGTCCGGGGCGAGAGGTGGCCGAGGGTGGCCACCGCCCGGCAGATCTCGCGGTACTCGCGGGCCGCCCGGTCGGCCTCGGACAGGAGACGGCGGCGATCCGGCCCGGGCGCGACCAGGTCCAGGACGAGCGCGCGGTGCCGGCGCAGGAACGCCGCCGCCTGGGCGCTGGCCGCAACCACGTCTCCGGAAGCGGAGCGATGGGCGCCTTCGAGCAGCCCATCGGTGACGCCCTTGAGAGCGGAGACGACGACGACGAGGTCGCCGGGGTGCCTCTGCACGAGCCCGACGGCCCGGCGCACGGCGCTGGCGTCGGCGAGCGACGCCCCGCCCAGCTTCCAGACCTCGAGCCGCGGCCGCGCCGGCGCCGGCCGCTCGGCCGGGCGCGGCGTCCGACCCAACCGCGCCGAGCGCGAGACCGATCGCCGCCTAAGCCGCCGGGCGCTCATTCATTGGCCCCCACTGCGTTGACGAGGGTTCCGGTCGACACGCATCTCGGGTCAGGCAGGACACAGCCTAGGCGGACACGAAACTGGCATCACAGTCGAGCATCTGCACGTGCAGCTGCCGCCCCTCCAAGAACTTGTCATCGCCGAAAAGGCTCACCGCTTCGCGCTCGCGCAGCCGGTAGAAGCCGGCGCGAAAAAGCCCTTCCTTGCCCACTGCGGTCGAGGCCCAGGCCGATACTTGGCAGACCCCCTCTTCACGAGCGGCCAGGACCGCCGCGGTCCGGAAGCCGGCGCACCAGTCTTCGATCTTCGTGGAGGGCAGCCAGAGATCCGCGATGCGCGCCACCTGCGGCGCGAAAGCGAGACAGAAGTACCCGACCAGCTCGCGGCTCTTCTCCAAGCCGAACAGCACGTGCCGAGTAGAGGGAGAATCCACGAAATACCGGTAGAAGCCTGTGTCCCGCGCGGTTACGGCGGTGGCGGGAGAAGGCTGAGGCCACAACCCCTGCGGAACCTCTTCCGGGGCCAGCGGCAGTGCCGACCATCCGCGCGGAAGCGACAGCGGCGACGACAGGCGCCGGAAGGTATTCCGCAGCAATCGCGCAGGGAGTCTCCAATTTCTCTCCGTCGTGGTCAACGCCTGCCGCAGCGGACGCACCGGGCGGGCAAACTTGTAAAGCTCGCCGTGTGGACGGAAACCGATGACGGGGAGGATACGCCGCGCGATCTCGCTGCCGCCGGTTGCGATCATCAAGGGTACCTTGGCGCCGATCCGCCGCAGGAGCCAGATGCCCGCTCCTGGATGCTCCGGATCCGCCGCCCAGTCGATCAAATGCACCGCAGGGACTACCTGACCGGGAACGCACACGCGCACCGGCCACGCCGCGGCGTGCGCCACGATGGCGCCGTCATGCCGGGCGGTGAAACTGCGCGAACCCGCCCAGTCTGGGCGGGCCGACCAGTACTTCCATACCATGTGCTTGTCGGCCGGGAACGAAGCCCCCGCGGGCTGGAACATCCGTCCCAGGACGTCCGAGAGCGCCGCAGCTTCACACGGAGTGGTCGCCCGGAAGTCGATCGTCACGGCTGATCGAAGCTCGCCACTAACGCGGGGCGCCAAGCACGACCTCGACGGCGTCGCGCGCCACGCTGACCAACCGGTCGATCTCCGCCTCGGTGACGACGAGTGGGGGCGCGAAGAAGAGGATGTCACCAGGTGCGGGATCGGCACCGACCGCGGGTCGCGTGCGCGTGATCACTCCACGCTTCATCATCTCGGCCTTGAGGCGCGCGGCGATCTTCAGGATCTTCGCGAAGTTCTTCCTGGTCGCTCGATCCTCCACGAACTCCACCGCCGCCAGCAGCCCCTTCCCGCTCCGGATGTCGCCCGTGTTCGGGTGATCGCCGAACGCCGCCTTGAGACCGGCCTGCAGTCGCCGGCCCATCGTCGCCGCGTTCTCCCAGAGCCGCTCGCGCTGCAGGATCTCGATGTTCTTCACCGCGACCGCGCAACAGGTGGGGTGGCCCGAGTTCGTGTACGCATGCATCCACCGGTCGTCGGGCTTGACCGAGTCCATGACCTCCTTGATCGCGCGGGTCACCATGATCCCGCCGAGCGGCAGGTAACCGGACGTGACCCCCTTCGCGAAGGACAGGATGTCCGGCGTCACGTTCCAATGCGAGAGGCCGAACCAGCGTCCGGTGCGGCAGAAGCCGGTGATGATCTCGTCGTCGATCAGCAGCACGTCATGGCGCGTGCAGACTTCGCGCACGCGCGGCCAGTAGTCGTCGGTCGGGTAGAACACGCCACCCGCGCCGTGGATTGGCTCTCCGACGAAGGCGGCAATCGTGTCGGGGCCCTCGCGGAGGATTGCCTCCTCCAGCTCCCTGGCTGCGGCCTGGCCCACGCTCTCGCCGGGCTTCGCCCCCTGGTATCGATACGGATAACACGTCTGGATGTGAAGGAACCCCGGCACGCGCGGCTCGAACATCTTCCAGTAGTCGCCGCCCATCCCGGTGGCGCTCATCGTCTGGAGCGTGAGCCCGTGGTATGCCTGGTCGCGGGCAATGATCTTCACCTTGTCGGGCTTGCCGCGCGCTTTCCAGAAGAAGCGCGCGGTCTTGAATGCCGACTCGTTCGCCTCCGCGCCGCCCGACGTCAGAAAGACCGCCTGCATGGTGTGGTCGGTGATTTCCAGGAGGCGTTCCGCCAACGTGATCGACGGGATGTTCGACGAGCCCACGAAGCCGGAGAAGTAGGCGAGCTCTTTCATCTGCGCCGCGGCCGCCTCCGCCAGCTCGGCGCGACCGTGTCCCACGTTCACGTTCCAGAGGCCGGAGAGCCCGTCCATGTACTCGTGCCCGTCAATGTCCTGGACGGTGACGCCGCGCCCACGGACGTAGACGATCGTGTTCGAGTTGTCGACGGGATGGTGCAGCGGGTGGATCAGATGCTCCTGATCGGCCCTGACGAGCTCGGCGGCGGTCCGCAACATTCCCTCCTCCTTCAGGCCGGCTGTGGTCCCCGCGCGACGCCGTAGGTTGTCCTCGGCGCCGGGGGCTCCGGACAACGCTCGCGTTGATTCAAAAACGGTTGGCTCGAGTGAGCGCGAGCACGGCGTAGCCCGTCGCCGCGTCACTCATGAAGCGACCGATATTGGAGGATGGATCGCGTCGCCGGTTGAGAGAGTAGGCCGGCCAAGAGCCTTCGGTTTTGTCCTGATTGGCCACCAACCAGGATAGACCCTCCTGAAGCTGGACATTCTCGCGAGGCATGTCGGTCTCCAACAGGACGAACGCGACCAGGCCGGTGGCACAGCCGTCACTCTTCGTCTCCACCAGCGTCCGATCGTCTCGTATCCACGACCGAACATAGGAACGCAGAGTTGAACCTCTCCGCGACCTGGCCAGTGAAGAGAGGCTCCAGCCTCCGTCTGATCGCTGCTCCCCGAGAAGTTCGGCGACGAGAGACTCTTCACGTTCTTTCTCGAGGAGCCCTGACCATTTCGTCGAAGCCCACAGAAGGACCACGCGATTGGATAAAGGCTGCTTTGGGTATTCGCGGTCCAGATACGAGCGCAAGCGCTCCACGTTGCCCTGTATCGCGGCGCTCGAACGGTAATGCCCTGGAGCCGTGCCCACCGCGAGCGCGGCAAGTGCGGCTCCATAGTACTGGGAGTCTCTTCCTTCCCAGGGGCTCAAACCGAACTGAAGCCAGGGCCACGCACCCCCTTGATCGCCCGTCGTCTCCTGCTGCGCCCACATGTTGTCCAGTGAGGTTCGCGTATCCTCGCTGAATCGGCCGTTCTGAGCGTCATGGTAGACGAGGATCAAGGCATTGAGGACGGCTTCGGTTCCGCGGGATTCGGTGGCTTTGGAAGCGCTGCCGTCACGATCGCCGTAGTAGGGTCCGACCTCTTTCCAAAGGCGCACACGCTTCGTGACGTTGTCCAGGAGTCTCCGTTCGTTGTTGGAAAGAGCGTCATCCGCCAGCGCCTTCCGGAGGGCGGCGCGAGAGAGGGCGTACGGCAGCGCCGTATGGCATGAGACGCAACAAGTCCCATGGTCACGGGCCGCCCCCTGCCATCCCATCCACCAGTCTGCTCGTTCATCGAGGTAGGCGGCAGCGGCCTTCGGGCTCCAAGTGCCGGCGACCTTGGCTTCAGGGCTGGAACAGGCGGCGAGAAGCCCGGTGACGAGCAAGGTCGACAGGCCCCATATCACCGGCACTCTCCCTCTCACACCGATTGCCGTTTGCGACTTCCATCTCGCGCGCAGCTTTGCTTCTTTGCCGCGCAGATATACAGCAACCAATTGCGATAGAGGCCTTCCGCGGTCGATCGCCAGTTGTTCGTGACCTTGCCGGCCGCCATGGCAATCGGGAACTCGGCAAGCAGCTCCTCGCGGCGGTCCGAGAGTGCTCGCTCTCGCAGGGTGGTCAGTGCGTGCACCGTTTCTTCGTCGAAGTAGCCTTGCGGCAGGGGAGGATATGTGTCTCTCTCTCCCCTGAGGAACCGCCCGATATCCCGGCGATATTCCAGCAGCAACGTAGTGGCCTCATATTCGGGATGACCCTGGAAGAAGACGAACAAGCTCTTGCGCTGCTTCACGAAGGCGTCGACCCCCGCGTCTTCTGACCGCGTGAGGACACGATAGCCGCACGCCAGCAGGGCTTCCTCGGGGATCTCGTTCCACCGGGAATGCGGCATCTGCAGGCGACTCGGAGCGGCGGCCGTCAGCGGATGATCCGAAACGCGCACACACTCGAACACGCCGAAGCGCTTGTCGCCTAGCGGGCGTCTCGCGATGCCATCGATGTGGAGAATGCCCGCGTGCGCGGCCAGACAAGAGAGGATCGTCGAGTGCGTGTTGCCCTCGGCCCACTCCAGAACGCGGGTCAGGCTGCCCCAGAACGGCTCGTCCTTGAGATCCGCCGCCCGCGGCTCCGTCCCGGTCACGATGAGACCGTCGTGATGGCGGTCCCACAGCTCATCGAAGTTGGAATAGCTGCTCACCTGCCGCCGGCCGAACTCGGTGCGAGGAACCTCCGGCAGCGTGTAGAGGGTCAGGCGTACGACGATGTCCTTCGCCGCCGCTCCGAGCAGCGCGCGGAACTGCCGTTCCGTGGCATCGAGCGCCGCATCAGGCATGTTGTTCATGAGCCCGATGTCGATGCAATTCGGATCGGATCCGCGAAATCCCGTCGGCGCCTGGCCGCGCCCACGCCGCGCCGGCCCCAACGTCGCGAGACCTGAAGATGATCGGCGTTCGGTGATCATGGGACCTCACCTTGCGGAGCTGATTCCATCGCATCGAGCGCCTGGTCCAGGTCGCCGATGATGTCGTCGATGTGTTCGATGCCGACGCTGAGCCGGATCGTTTCCGGCGTCACGCCGGCGCGGCGTTGCTCGTCCGCGGACATTTGTCGATGCGTGGTGGACGCGGGATGGCAGGCCAATGACTTGGCGTCGCCCAGATTGACGAGGCGCTTGATCAGCTTGAGCGCGTCGTAGAACTTCTGGCCGGCTTCGAATCCTCCCTTGACTCCGAAGGTCATGAGAGAACAGGCCCGGCCGCCGAGATACTTCAGGGCGAGCGCATGAAAGGCATTCTCCGGGAAGCCGGCGTAGTTGACCCACTCCACTCGCCGATCCTTGCCCAGGAATTCCGCCACCGCCCTGCCGTTCTCCACATGGCGGCCGACCCGCAGGGCAACCGTCTCGATGCCTTGCAGCAGCAGGAACGCGCTGAGGGGCGACAGCACCGATCCCGTCGTCCGCTGATACACGCTGCGGCAGCGCCCGATGTACGCCGCCTCCTTGAAATGGTCGGTATAGACCAGGTCGTGGTACGACGGGTCCGGCCGGCTGAACATCGGGAAGCGTCGCGCGTGCTCCTTCCAGGGAAACCGGCCGCTGTCGACGATGGCGCCGCCGAGCGTCGTGCCGTGCCCGCCCATGAACTTCGTGAGCGAATGCACCACGACGTCGGCGCCGTATTCGATCGGCCGCAGCAGAATCGGGGTGGCGACCGTGTTGTCGACGATGAGGGGCACGCCGTGCTCGTGGGCCACGCGAGCCAGGGCCTCGATGTCGCAGATGTTCCCCGCGGGATTGCCGACGCTTTCGCAGAAGACGGCGCGCGTCTGGTCGTCGATCAGCTTCTCGATGGCGTCGGGACGATCCGACGCCGCGAAGCGGACGGTGACTCCCTGATTGGGCAGAAGGTGGGCGAACAGGGTGTGGGTGGTGCCGTAGAGCTGTGGAACGGAGACGATATTGCTGCCCAGACCGGTCACGTTGAGCGTCGCGTAGTGGACCGCCGCCTGTCCCGAGCACACACACAACGCTTCCAGTCCTCCTTCGAGGGCGGCCACGCGCCGCTCCAGCACCGCCGTCGTCGGGTTGCCGATGCGGGTGTAGCGATATCCCTCGACCTCGAGATTGAACAGGGCCGCCCCATGGTCGGCGTTGTCGAACGCATAGGCGACGGTCTGATAGATCGGCACGGCAACGGCCTTCGTCGTTGGATCGACCTCGTAGCCGCCATGGATGGCGATGGTCTCGCGTCTCATGCCCTGACCTCGGACTCCTGCAAAGCGAGCCGGCTCATCTCGCGCACCACCCACTCGATGTCGGCCTGGCTTGTCCGGAAACTCGTGACACACGCACGCACGACCGGCGCTTCGTCGCCCAGGCGTACTTCCGACATCCATGCGATCTGACGCTCGTGAAGCGCGGCGAGGAAGCGGCGGGCGACGAGGCCATCCCGGGTGAAGCACACGAGGGGCAGGGGCGTGCGGTTGACGATGCGCCACCCCGCACGCTCGACCGACTCCCGCAGCACGTCACCCATGCGAGCCTGGTGCTCGATCATCTCGACGTACCCGGACTCGCCGTGCTGGGCGAGGGCAAGAAACAGCTTCAAGCCGATGAAGCGGCGCGACCACTGAACCGAGGTGGTGTAGGGATCGGCCACCGGCCCCGCCGTCCTTCCCGGCATGTAGGAGGTCTGCGCGCGGAAAGCCTCGCCAACCGCGTCGGGATGCCGGCAGAAGAACATCCCGGCACCCATGGGCACCGAGAACCATTTATGCGCGTCGCACGTGATCGAGTCGGCAGCCTCGATGCCGGCGAGATGACCGCGGAGGCGTGGGGAGAGGATGGCGGCGCCCCCCCACGCCGCGTCGACGTGAAGCCACAGCTCCTCCGACCGGCAGAAGCAAGCCAGATCCGGCAGGGGATCGATCGCGCCCGCCGCCGTGGTCCCGGCAGTACCGACGACCATGACGGGCGCGAGCCCGTTTCGGCGATCCTCGGCGACTCGTCTGGCCAGATCCACGAGATCCATCTTCAGATCGCGGTCGGTCGCGACCGTCCGCAGCGCCCGGCGCCCGATCCCCGTCATGTGCGCGATCTTGTGGAACGAGTCGTGGGCTTCGTGGGTCAGGTAGATGGTCGGCGACGCGGACAGGCTCCGAAGCCCGCCTTCGCCGTACTCCGGGAAGGCCCGCGTCAATGCCACGATCACCGCCGAGAGGTTCGCCTCGGCTCCGCCGGTCGTGAAGCTGGCAATCGTGGCGGCGGGCAGGCCGAACTTGCCCGTCAGCCAGGCAAGGGTGTGACGTTCGATCTCGTTCGCCGCCGGCGAGGTACGCCAGGTCGCCAGTTGCGGGTTGTACATGGCGACCAGCGTGTCCGCGATCACCGACGCCAGGGTCACGCTCGGGTTGAAGAGGCCGAAGTAACGCGGATGGGTGACCTGCACCTGCCACCTCCGCATCATCCCTTCGACGTCCGCGGTGACGTCGTCGAGTGCCATTGGCTTCGTGAAGTCATAGCGCGAGCCGAGGTAGTTGCGAATCTCGTGCGGCGCCACCGTCGGGACGATGGGGCCGCTCGCGATGTCGGACTCGAGCGTGGCCACGACACTCCGGATTTGATCAAACGCCATGGGTGAGCTCACGCACCTCAGCCTGTCTTGCTGCCGCGTGCCGCATTCGGACGGCGGTCAGGGCGGATCTGGCCGCTCTGGATGCGGTCGTGAAGCGCCTTGTCGAGCCGGACGAACGCCTGGCGTTCGCGATCGTCGAAATAGATGGCGTCTGCGATTGCGACCGGGTCGTAACCTTCGCGCACCAAAGCGCTCTTTGTGTGCTTGAAGGTGGCGGTCACTTCCAAGTCGTCCCGCACGCGCAGGAATACCGGCCGCGCGTACTCGGGGAGGCGGTCGACCAGGTGCGTCCGGAAGGCGGCGAGATCCAGCCCATCGTCGGTGACGATGGTCGCCATGCCCGCCCGGCCGTCGGTGCCCGGAATGGCCACGCCGTAGACGTTGGCCTCCCTGATTCCCGGAAACCCGCAGATCGCCTCCGAGACCTCGGAGGTGGCGACGTTCTCGCCCTTCCAACGGAAGGTGTCGCCAATCCGATCGACGAAATAGAAATAGCCGTGCTCGTCCTTTCGCATCAGGTCGCCCGTCCGGAACCACGCGTCTCCCGGCTCCACCACATTGCGCAGGATCTTGTTCTCCGAGGCTTCCTCGTCCGTGTAGCCCTCGAACCGGCTGCCAACGTTCGACCGGTCCCTCAGAAGCTGGCCGATCGCTTCGCCCACTTCGTTCGGCGCACAGCGAACGCAGAATCCGCGCGCGTCGCGCACGGGCGCGTCCGCCTCCGCGTCGTATTTCACGAGCGTCGCCGGAAATCGGTGGGCCAGGAACAGCGGGACGCGGCCGATGGCGCCGGGCCTGCCTTCCACATTGACCAGCGAGACGTTGCCCTCCGTCGCCGCGTAGAACTCCAGGATCTGCGGAATGCGAAACCGTTCCTTGAAGGAGTTCCAGACGTCAGGCCTCAGCCCGTTGCCGCAACACATCCTGATCCGGTGATCCCTCTCGGGCGGGTGCGGCTCGGCATGCAGCAGGTACCGGCACAGCTCACCGATGTACTGGAACAGCGTGCAGTCCCAGCGGACGACGTCACTCCAGAAGTGGTGTCCAGAGAATGTTTCGCGGATCACCACCGAGCCGCCGCCCACCAGGACCGCACCCGTCGCGAGCACGCCGCCGACGCTGTGATACATCGGCAGGCAGGTGTACATCCGGTCGCTCGAGCGAGTGTCCATCAGCCCGGCGAACCAGTGGCTCCATTGCATCACCCGGGCATGGCTCACGTTGGCGGCCTTGGGCAGCCCGGTCGTGCCGGAGGTGTAGATGTAGAGCGCGCGATCGTCGATGGTCACGGGCCGGCGCTCGGCCTCCGGCAGCGTGTCGCCGCGGTATCGTTCGATTTCGTGGTCGATGCGCGGACAGTGGTCGTGACCGGCGCCGTGAACCCAGATCTTCGGCGCACCGGCGAGGTCTTGCCGCAGGGCGGTCACCCGATCGATGAGCTCCACGGCCACGATGAGATGTCGGGGGGCGGCGATGTTGATGCAATGCGCGAGCGAGGGCCCGGCGAGATTCGTGTTGAGCAGCGCGACGACGCCGCCGACGCGCGTGATCCCGAGCCAGATGGCCATGTACTCAGGGCGGTTCGGCATCAAGAGGCAGACGGCGTCGCCCTTGGCGAGCTCCTGCTCGATCGCCCACCGGGCATATCGCGTCGATCGTTCCGCGAGGGCACGATAGGTCAGGCACTCGCCGTCCGAGAGGAGGGCCGGCGCGTCCCCGAGCTTCTCCGCGAGCTCCTCGATGACGGTCGGCAAGATGCGATCGGGACGTCGGACGATCGGTGCGGTCAGCTCGAGGGCGCGCGACCAGGCCTTGGCCGACGACGGTTTGCCGGGGGCAGGTCGCACGGCCGTCTCGGCCTGGTTGACGGTCATGGCTCGAGCACCTTGATACGACCGTTCACGCCGTGCTGCCCGCATCCACGGTGAGCACGGTCCCGCTGATGCTCTTGGCCTTCGATCCGAGCAGAAACTCGACCGCGTCGGCGACGTCGTCCACTTCGGGAAACCGGCCCAGCGCGCTCCGGCGCGCCACCTGCTCGCGGCGCTCGCCGTCCAGGCCCTGGGTCATCTCCGTGTCCAGGAATCCGGGCGCGACCGCGTTCACGTTGACGCCGCGCCGGCCGACCTCGCGCGCCAGCGATCGCGTGAATCCAATCAAGGACGCTTTCGTCGCGCTGTAGACCGAGAGGCCGCTGTATCCCGTGAAGCCAACGATCGACGCGACGTTGACGACGCGGCCGCCGCCGTCCGCCATCATGTGGCGGACCACGTATTTGGTCAGGATGATTGGCGAGAGCGTATTCAGGCGAATCAGGCGCTCGATTTGCGCATTGTGCATGAGGGCCAGCGCGCCCTCCGAGCCCAGCGCGGCGTTGTTGACGAGCCCGTAGATCGGGCCGAAATCCTTCCGCAGCTTCTTGACGAAGTTCGGTATCTCCTGCACGTCTCCGAGATCGAACGGCATGAAATGGAGCGACCCCGAACGCGACCGCTCCGCGCGTTCGATCGTCGAGGCGAGCTGATCGTTCATCTGCCGCGCGACGGCGACGGCGCAGTAGCCCTCGGCGGTGAGCCGGCGGACGATCCCCAGACCCAGGCCCCGGCTTCCGCCCGTCACGATCACCCTACGCATGACGGGCCAGCTTGCCGGCGGCGGCAATCTCCAGGGCAGGAACGAAACGGATGGTCGCCGGAATCTTGTGGGGGGCCAGGCGGTCGTGACAGATCTGGAGGATCTCGCGCTTGAAGTCCACCATCTCGCCAGCGGCGCCGCTCGAATCGGGCTCTCCCTTCAAGACGACGTCGGCGGCGACGAGGGAACCGGTAATGGGACTTCTCCGGGACCGCACCATCGACATGCGCACCGCCGGGTGTCGGTTGATCGCCGCCTCGACTTCCTCCGGGTAGACCTTCAATCCTCCGACGTTGATGATGCCGCTCCTTCGACCGAGGAAGTAGTACCGGTCGCCGCGGCGTTCCACCATGTCGCCGGTGTCGACGAAGCCTTCGTCATCGGTGAGCGTGGAGTCGTCATCGCCGACATAGCGGACGGCATTCCGCGCGGAACGGATGCGCAGCGAACCTTCGACGACCTTGATCTGCACGTCGCCGGGCGCGCCGACCATGCTCGCCGGAAACCCCTCGAGACCATCGTTGACTTCGAATCCCACGCCGGCCTCCGTGGAGGCGAAGGCATGGCCGACGCTGGCCTGCGGGTAGAACGAATGGAGAGCGTTCAGGATCCCCTGGTCCGCGATTTCTCCGGATAGGCGGATGTAGCGCGGCGCGATCGCACGGGCGTCCGGGCTCATCAGGGCACGACGCCAATGCGAGGGGGTCCCCGAAACGTGCGTCGCCCCATGCGCGCCCAGCCGCACGAGATGATCTCCCGTCGGCTCGCCGGCGCCGGAAAGCACGAAGGAACCGGGGCCCAGGACGGCCCGGAGAAAGATCTGGAGCCCCCCATACCGCCGGATGTCGTAGAACGTGCCCCACACGACGTCGGCGCGCTGCCCCAGGGCGCTGCCGATGGGCGCCGTCAAGCTGGCGAAGCTGTGAACGAGCATTTTGGGCGCCCCGGTGGTGCCGGAGGTGAGGAGCACCCACTCCGTTCTGCAGCACGTGACCGGCGTCTCTTTGGCTGGCATGACGGTGCCGTTGCAGAGAACCCGCAGGGGAACGCCCAATGCGTCATGGCCGCCATCGCGATCCGACACGATCGCATCCACGCCCGCTTTGGCTACGACGGCGGGAAGATGCTCGGGCGGCAGGTCAGGTGTGCAGATGACCAGGCGGCGGGCAATTCCGTCCAGCTCGATGAGCGCCAATGCCGTGGCGAACTGATCCCGAGTGGCGATCAGAACCGACCGCCGGGCGAGCTCCGCCACCCGGCCGCGGAGGCCCGTGCCGTCGAGACGGTGGCCGAGACGAACGCTGGCCGTGGCACCCCACAGGAAGCGCTCCGGGCCCTCCGGCGGGCTACCCAGCCTATCTCGAATCGACGCCATGGGATTCGGCGGCGTGTTCATAGAACCTGATGAAGTCACCCAGCGTCACCGGATAGGCAATGTCGTCGGTTTCGGTGAACGGATCGAATCCCAATGTCTCTTCGAGCCGAGCCACGAGGATGGCGATGCCGAGCGAGTCGAGCCCCGAATCGAGCAAGACCAGGTCGTCGGTCAGAGGAGGCAGACTCTTGCTGTCGTCCTCTGCAATCCGCTGAATCTCCGAAATCACGGTTGCCTTGACTGACATGGTTTCCTCGCCGCTCATTGCGGCGTCCGCATCTCACGAGCGGTCTCGTTGTCGACGACGATGCTCTGGATCAGGGTCCGAAGGAGCTCGACTCCTTCGAAGATCTCCTTCTCGGGCAAGGAGTGCACGAGCACCATCTCCGCTTCCAGCGCCCGGAAGAGCTCTTGGGTATGGGTGATGTCACAAACGCCATGGACGTCCGTGTATTCCATCTCGGCCGAGCCCTGGCGCTGGGCGAGCTCGGCAAGATAGGACATGAACCGCTGGATGAAGCCTTCGAAGAAGGCCATCGTCACCACGATCGGCACCGCCGACAGTCGTCCGATGAACAAGCGAACGTTCATCAGGTTGCGATAGACGGCCTGCGCATCCGCATCGGTCGGAATGGCGTGGGCGGCAATGGCGAACCGTCGCATCATCCCGGGATGACAGTCGCGCACTTCTTCGCGCAGATTGTCCATGATCTTGGCGCGGGCCTCGTCCGACCCGACCGAGATGTAGGCGCCGGTCATCCAGTAGATGAAATTCCCCTCGAGCACCGCCGTGTAGCGGGCGATGATTCCGCGCCGCTCCTCCGCGGACAGCTGTCCGGGCTGGCGGAGCGACGCGAGAAGATCGTCGATCGCCCGGTCTATGTACCCTTGGATTGACGCGATCTTCGATTCGTTCGACTTCACAACACCAATAGCTCCTGAAGTCATCGTCGCTCCTTTCGCGGTACCGTGCTGTTCGCTCGGAACATCGGCGAACAGGGACGCGCATTGGAAGGTGAATATTGGACGCCCCGCGGGCGGGGGCGCTTGCCGATTGGCGCTAGATTGCCAAGGTCGTCAGCCAGGCCGTGAAGGACGCGATCATCGGCTCGCGCGCGAGCTCGTCGAAGAGCCGGCATCCCGCTCCTCTCACCACGGCCTCGCCCCGTAGACCGCCGCCCACTGGCTACGCACGGCGGGCCACGCGTACTCCTCCACCTCCTGTCGTGCCTGCCGCGCCATCCGCCGCGCTCGATCGGGCCTCTCCAGCAGGTCGGTGATCGCCGCCGCGGTGGCGGAGGGGTCCCGCGGGGGCACGAGGAGACCGGTGTCCCCTTGACGGACCATCGCCCCGATGTCGCCGGTGGCCGTCGAGACGACCGGCAGTCCCGCGGCAAAGGCCTCCAGCACCGACACGGGCTGGTTGTCGACCACGGAGGAATTGACGAAGATGTCGTGCTCGTCATAGAGGCCCGGCAACGCCGGGCGCTCCGCCCTTCCCACGAAGCGGATGCCACCGGTGCCGAGGGAGTCGGCCAGGCGCCGGAGCTTCTCTTCCTCGCTTCCGTATCCCACGACGGTCAGGGTCGCCTCCGGGTATCGCGCCTTGACGAGCCCGAAGGCCTGCACGGTGACGTCCACGCGGTAATAGGGCTCGAGGTTCCGCGTGGAAACCAGCCGGGGCCGCAACGGCGCGCGCTCGCGATAGCGGAACCGCGAGGTGTCCACCACGTTGCGGATCACCCGTACCTCGTAACCGTGACGGGCGAAGACGCCCCGGAGATACTCCGAAGGGACCACGATCTCGTGCGCCAGCCGCAGCCAGGGATGGACCAGGATCCCCCAGGTGAGATGGTCTTCGGCCTCCCCGCTCCGATAGTTCAGGATGACGCGCTTCCGCATCAGCCGTCCGACCAGCATGGCGGGCGCCGGCGCGAGCAGGAACGACCAGTACGAGGCGGAGAAGGCGTGGACGGCGTCCGCGCGACGAAGCCGGGCGAGGCTGGGGAGGTAGAGGGCCTGGTTCAGGATCGTGCGGGCGTACGGGAGCCGGCGGAGCCCCCGCAACCCGCGCGGGAACCTGGGGTTGATGGGGACGAAGTCCACGACGTGGCCGTCGGCGGCCAGGGCCTGGGCCAGCGCCTGCGCCTGGACCCCCTGGCCGCCCAGGATCTCCAGGGACGGCGCCACCATGGCCACGCGCAAGCGGGCGCTCTCGGGCGCCGGGCGCCGGCGGAAGTCGAGGCGAGTGGCCATCAGGCGGCCCGCCGCGCGTGCATCCGATGCCACATCTCGAAGATGAGGACCATCCAGAGCTCGTGGTCGTGGTTCTGCCGTCCCGCCTGGTGGTCGTCCCAGATGCGGCGGAGGCCCTTACGCTCGAACCGCCCGCTTCCGGCGCCGGACGACGGAAAGAGGACATCCTCGGCGCAAGCGCGGAGCGATCCGCGCAGCCACTGGGCCACCGGCGCGGTGAACCCGTGCTTGGGGCGGTGCCAGGCGGCGCGGGGGACGCGGCCGTCGAGTACCGTGCGCAGCAAGGGCTTGGTGGCGGAACCGGTCAGCTTCACCCGTCCGGAGAGACGAGCGACCATCTCCACCAGCCGGTGATCCAGGAACGGTGCGCGCACCTCCAACCCGTGAGCCATGCTCATCCGGTCGACCTTGACGAGCATGTCGTCGGCCAGCGAGGTCTTGAGGTCCACGTACAGGATCCGGTTGACGGGGTCGCTCCGGCGCGCGCGCTGGTAGGCGCGCTTGAAGGGCGCGCCGGGATCGCTCTTCTTCACCTCCTCGCGCAGCTCCCTCGTGTAGATCCGCTCCTTCAGGCGCTGGGCCCGGCTCGCAAACTGGAACTTCAGCGCGCACGCCTCGTCGGGGGGAGCGCCCAGGCGGGCGAACGCGTGCTGTCCGGTCATGCCCTCGGGAAGGGCCGCGGCCAGGCGAGACATGGCCCGGGAGGCCAGTCGTCCATAGCCTCGGAGGTTGTGCTCCCAGGATTCGACGGCGTGACGGCGATAGCCGCCGAACAGCTCGTCGGCGCCGTCGCCCGACAGGGCCACCTTCACCCGCCGGCGGGCCAGTCTCGACACCGCCCAGGTGGGCACGGCCGAAGAGTCGCCGAAGGGCTCGTCGAAGTGCCAGCAGAGCCGCTCGATCATCTCCGCCGAAGGCGGCTCGACCACCTCTTCCTGATGGCGGCTCTGCACGAGATCGGCCACCATGCGTGCGTGCGAGAGCTCGTTGTGCTCTTTCTCCGCAAAGCCCACCGAGCAGCTCACGATCCCGGCACCCACGAACTCGGCCATGGTGGCCACGATGGTGGTGGAGTCGATGCCGCCGCTCAGGAACGCTCCCAGCGGCACGTCGCTCCGAAGCTGTATGCGGACGGCTTCGCGGAGTCGCTCGTGGAGGGCTTCGGCGTCGAGCCTGTCTTCCTCGCCGTCGGGCGGAAGCGGCACGTCCCAGTACTCCCGGACCTCCATGGCCTGTTCGTCGCAGGTCAGGTAGTGGCCGGCCGGCAGCTTGGACACTTCGTTGAAGATGGAGTCGGGAGCCGGCACGTACGACACGCTCAGGTACTGGTCGAGCGCCGCCGCGTTGAGGCTCACGTGAAGGTCGGGGTCGGCCAGGAGGGACTTCAGCTCGGAGCCGAAGAGAAGGAACTTGCCGGGGCGATGGGAATAGTAGAGGGGCTTCTCCCCCAGCCGGTCGCGGGCCAGCAGCAACCGTCGCCGACGTTCGTCCCACACCGCGAAGGCGAACATCCCTCGCAGGTGCTCGAGGAGGCCGGGGCCGAAGTCCTCGTACAGGTGGACGATCACCTCGGTGTCGGTGCGCGTGCGGAAGTGGTGGCCGCGCTTCTCGAGCTCAGCGCGCAGCTCCACGAAGTTGTAGATCTCGCCGTTGAGGACCACCCACACCGTGCCGTCCTCGTTCGCGATCGGCTGCTTGCCCCCGCCGACGTCGATGATCGAGAGCCGCCGGTTGGCGAGCCCGATCGCTCCCGCGAAGTGGACGCCACCCTCGTCCGGCCCGCGGTGGGTGACGGCGGTGGCCATGCGCGTGATGAGGGCCGGATCCACCGGGCGGCCGTCGAGGTTGAACCTACCGGCTATGCCACACATATGTCTCCCGACCGGGAAGGGCCGGTGCCCGCGTCCAGCAATCGTCGATACAGGCCCTGAAAGCGATCGAGCATCCGGTCGGAGGCGAAGCGTGTACGCGTCGTTGCCCGCGCCGCCGCCCGGAGCCGGTCGGCCAGCGCGGGCTCCTCCACGAGCCGGAGGATGGCGCGCGCGAGCTCCGCCGGATCTCCGGGCGCCACCAGGAGCCCCGTTTCCCCGTCCGTCACCACCGCCGGGGTGCCGCCCACCCCCGTGGCCACCACGGCCAGGCCGCTCGCCATCGCCTGCAGGAGGGCGTTCGAGCACGCCTCGCTCAGCGACGGGAGCACGAAGATGTCGAGCTCACGGAGCGCCGCCTCCGGCTCCGCCGTCGCGCCGCGAAGCTCGACCAGCCCGTCCAGCGAGAGCTGGCGGACCAACCTCTCCAGCTCCGGGCGAAGCGGACCATCGCCCCAGACCACGAAGCGGGCTCGGGGACAGGTCTCGCGCACCAGGGCCGCCGCCTGCATCAGGTGCGCGAGCCCCTTCTCCGGGCGCAGGTTGCCGAGCGTCCCGATGGTGACGGGCCCCGCCGGGCTTCGCGCCGACCCTGGAACCGGCGCGAATCGCGTGAGATCCACTCCGTTCGGGATGACGACCAGCCGGCCCGGGCGGGCGGCCCGCTGAAGCCTTACCCGCTGCGCCACCGCCTCCGAGTTGACGACCACGCAGTCGGCCAGGCGCAGCATCGCGCGGTAGACCAGCCGCTGCAGTGGCGAGCGCAGGTCGCCCAGCTCGCGCTGGCTGGCGATGACCGGCACTCCGGCCAGGCGGCCGGCGGGGACTCCCAGGATGTTGCTGTAGAAGTCGAAGCAGTGGACGAGCTGGATGCGCTCCGCGCGAAGGTAGCGGGCCAGGTTCCACACCGCGGCCGCGAAACGCGGAGACTTGAACGATCCGCGGCCGCAGCTCCAGGGCTGCATCCCCGCGGTCTCGAGCGACTCCCGCAGTGGTCCGTCCGCCCGGATGCAGCTCACGCGCACGTCCCACGGCCCTTCATTCAACCCCAGGGCCAGCTCGACGAACTGTCCCTCCGTGCCACCGAAGTTCAGGCTGTCTCCGATCAAGAGCACGGCTGGAGGCGGAACGACCGCCGACGGCCGCAGCTCGGGGACGCAGACAGGTGCAGGCACGCCGGACAGAGGGCTCATGTGCTCAGCCATCAGCCTGCTCGCTCGAACAGATAGGTCCAGACCAGCTTCGTCGCCTCTCCGAGGAAGGTCTTGGCGTAGCGCCGGTCGTGCCACCAGCCCCGCGGCTCGAAGTCCCCATCGGAGACGCCGTGCACGAAGATGCGGACGGGAGGATGCGCATCCCGAAACGCCTGGCCCCAGATGTGCCGGGCCCGCCGGGTGTGGTAGTTGGAGGTGATCACGATGATGCTGCGCCAGCCCTGTTCCTCGAGGCAGGGGCGTAGCGCCCGGGCTTCCTCCAGCGTCGAGTCGGCGTTGTGAGGACACAGGACCACTCGTTGCGCCCGCGCGGTCCCGTAGGTGCGTTCCAGGTACCGGCGCATCAGGTCGGGCACCCACTCGCCCAGGAACATGACCCGGGGAACGCTGAGCATCAGCCGATCCGCACGCCCCTCGCCGAACAGGCGCATCGCCTCCTCGCGCCGGGACTGCTCGCCGTGCAGCGATCCCGTGAGCACCACGATCGCTTCGGCGTGGGCAGGCAAGGGATCCGGTGCGACGAGCAGGTCCCCTCCCCATCCGAGAGCCCCCGCCACGCCGAGGACCGGGAGCAGCAGCGCCAACCCGGCGATCCGGACGCGCGCGGTCATGTCGCAAGAACATGCCGCGCCACGTCGGCGTCTGCCGCCGGCAGGTGGGCTTCATTCATGAGCGTCATTCACGTTGCCGCTTCGGCGTGGACGAGGTGCGAGCAGGCCGCTGGGCCAGGCGAAGCGTCGCGAAAAGGGAGGGCGGCAGGTGCGCGCGCAGCCATTCCCTCGCCGCGCGCGCGGCGCGGCGGAGGTCCAGATACAGGCCACCACGGCTGGCCGGCCGGGCAAAGTGAAGGTCGAGGTATTCCCAGGTCTCCGGATCCCAGCGCATCTTGCCGTCGGCACTGCCGCCCAGGAAGTCGTAGCGACGCGTACCCTCCGAGATGGCCTGGCGCAGCACGTGGGCGCGCAAGACGGAACCGAGCCGGTCCTTCGCGTAATCAGGGTCGAAGCCCTCTTGCAGCAGATGGAGGGTGTCACCGTAGCGGAAGCAGAACTGCGCGGCCAGGGGCTGGTCGTCGACTTCGAGCAGCCAGAACTCCAGCCAGTGCCGCGCCAGGAACCGCCGCCCCACGTCCCCATAGAACTGTCGCCGGGCTTCCGAGGCAAAGGTCCCGGGTTCGCCGCGCTGCTCCCAACGCTTCTGATGCAGCCGGAACAGCGTGTCGAGATCGCGGGGAAGATCGGTCTCGTCGGTGCAACGCCGGATGCGTACCCGATACTTCTTCTCCAACTTGCGGCGATGGCTTGCTATGCGCCAGCGCTCGTCGCGCGACAACCGGGCCAGGTAATCCTCCCAGCTCGCCGGCAGCGGGATGACGAGCCGCGGATGCGTGAAGACGTCGTTCGCCCAACCGCGCTCCTTCAGGCCGCGCATGAGCCAACCCGCGGTCGGCGAGTCGGACTCGAACGTGTTCAGCTCGCACACCTCCGCCCCCGACTGCCGCTCGAACCAGGACAGGAAGGCATCGGTGCACGATCGTTCATTTCCAGGCCGCACCACGAAGTCGAGGCCGTCCGAGTCGTTGGAGCCGTCGCCGACGAAACGCAGACGATCCAGGCCGAGCCCCAGCGGGCCCTCGAGGACGTCCTGGTACAGGAGAGCCAGGCCGAGCAGCTCGCCCGCCGGATCGAGGAAGAGGAGGGCTACCAACCGGCGCCCGGGGGCAAACGCCGTCCACCACGCCCCCAACCATTCCCGTGTCACGAAGGTGCTTGCCCGCGGACTGCTGGCCAGCAGCCGCTCCCAGCGGGCAGCGAATGTCTCCAGCTCGGCCCAGGAAGCGCAGAGCTGAACCTTGAGCGTGGCCTCGGCGGCACCGTCGACATCGGGGCGGGCCGATGCGACCGGGCCCGGGATCATCTGCGTCAAGTCGGCAGGTGTCCCGGGCGACAGGAAACCCGAATGATCACGCACCGCGTGCGCCCTCCTCTTCGGCGCCCAGAAGGGAGTGCGCGGTCTCAACGGGCCGTGCTCCAAGTGACCTTCCGCTCCCCGCGCAGATAGGAAACGAGCCCCCAGAAGGCGGCCGCGTTCACCTGGAGGAAGTAGATGGGGACCGAGAGACCCCTCGCGCGGAGGCGGAACTGCCGCGAGGCCCACCAGACCGCCGCCGCTCCCAGGTACGACCCCAACTGCAGAGCGACCAGGATCCGGTAGAGCCAGGCGCGCGGCCCGGAGAGCAGGGCCAGGGCGAGACTGGCCAGCAACGCGCCCGCGAGCAGCTCGGGAACGAGGTAGCGCAGCGCCTTGTGGCTCCAGAGCTGGAACGCGAACAGGCCGTAGCGGAACGGGTTGAGCATGGCGACCCTGCGCACCAGGGCGTGGATGCTGCGGACGATGACCCGGGTCCTCATGTCGAACTCGCGCCGCGCGTCCTCGTTGGTCTTCTCCTCGGAGACGGCCCCCCGGGCATAGACGGTGATGTACCCCTTGGCGAAGGTATCCAGGGCGACGGTGAAATCGCTGATGAGGTCGGCCTCGATCGGTGTGTAGAGGCGGGCCCGTATGGCATAGAGGCAACCCGAGACGCCGATGAGGGAATTGGCCGCGCTCTCCAGCTCCTTCACCTTCTTCTCGTATCGCCAGTAGAGGCCGCCGCCCTTCCCCACCAGGCTGCCCGACTCGGAGACGTACTCCAGCTCCGCTCCCACGCAGCCCACCCTCGCGTCCGCGAAGGCCTCCAGCAGGTTCCTCAACGCATCCGGGCGGAAGCGGGTGGTGGCGTCGGTGAAGACGAGGACCTCGCCCCTCGCCTGCCGTACGCCCGCATTCTGGGCCGCCGTCTTTCCGCCCCTTTCCGGAAGCACGACCAGCTTCACCCCGCGGCCCTGGAAGCCCTCCACGATCTCGTTCGTGTGGTCGGTCGAGCAATCCGAGGCCACGATCACCTCGACCTTCTCCTGCGGATAATCCAGGGCCAGGATGGCTTCCAGCTTGCCCGCGATGGCCTTTTCCTCGTTGTAGGCGGACACGATCACGCTCACCGTCGATTCGATGGGGCTTCGCACGAGGATCCGCCGGCGGGAGCGCACGAGGATGGCCAGGAGGACGAGGTAGCCCCCGTAGGCCCACAGCACGAGACCGAGGCAAGACCAGAACATCACCTCCATGAACAAGCGGCGCGCCTAGCTCAGGTAGTTGTCCGCCCACAGGTGGAACATGAGCAGCCCCCACAGGGCCGAGCTGCGGTCGCGCGTGCGGAGGAAGTGCTCGCGCTTCAAGGACTCCACCACCGAGGGCTCGAACAGGCCGTCCTGGGCCAGCCGCCGGGGGGAAAGCACGTCCTCCAGGAGGCCGCGCAGGTCCTCGCGGAGCCAGCGGGCAATGGGAAGGCTGAACCCCGCCTTGCGCCGATGCAGGACCTCCCGCGGAAGGTCCTTCTCGAAGGCCTTCTTCAGGAGGTGCTTCTTCTGGAGCCTTCGGATCTTCAGGTCTCCGGGCACGCCGGCCATGAACTCGACCAGGGGATGATCGAGGAAGGGGACCCTCACCTCCAGGGAGACGGCCATGCTCGTCCGGTCCGCCACCGTGAGCAGGTCGTCGACCATGTAGGACTGCAGGTCGATGCAGAGGAGCTTGTTGAGCGTGTCGGCATGGGGCTGCTCCTCCGCCAGCCGACGCAGTGGCTCGTAGGGAGAGCGCAGCCCCACCCGCGCGCGCAGCGCCGGCGTGTACAGACTTCGGCGCGTGCCGTCCAGGGGGCTGGAGAAGGCGAGGAAGCGCTCCACCGTGTCGAGGTCGCCGTTGTGGACGAAGCGCTTGGCCTGGTCCAGGGTGCGCCCGCCCTGCGCGGGCTCGGGGATGGCCTCCACCAGGCGCCGGATGACGTGCTCCCGCAAGACGCGCGGCAGCCGGCGGTACCAGTCGGCGAGCACGCCGCCGAGATGGCGCTGGTAGCCCCCGCCCAACTCGTCCCCGCCCAGGCCGGACAGGGCCACCGTCAGCCGCTGGCGCGCCATCTGGCAGATGAGGAAGTTGGGGACGGCGCCCGAGTCGCCCATGGGCTCGTCGAAGACGCGGGCCAGGGTCTGGATGGTCTCCTCGATCCGGGGCTCCACGATCAGCTCTTCGTGCTCCGTCCCATAGCGCTCGGCGACCATGCGGGCGTATCGCCGCTCGTCGAAGTCGGAATAGGCGGCGCCAAAGCCCAGGGAGAACGTCTTGATCCGCCCTCCGGCGCGAGACATGGCGGCCACGATGCCGCTGGAATCGATCCCGCCGGAGAGGAAGACGCCGAGTGGAACGTCGGCCACCAGGTGACTGGCCACGGCGTCGTCGAAGCGCCGACGGAAGCCGTCGATCCATTCCGCTTCGCTGGGGCCCGCGCAGGGACGCGAGCGGAGCTGCCAATACCGCTGGATCACGGGAGGGCGGCCCGGCTCCTTGACCAGGTAGTGACCGGGCGGCACCTTCCGGATCTCACGGAAGATCGTTCGCGGGGAGGGCACGTAGAGCAGCGAGAAGTACTGGTCGAGGGCCTCCTCGTCGAGGTGGCGAGGGAAGCCGGGGAGACCGGCGATGCACTTGATCTCGCTCGACGCGAAGAAGCGCCCGTCCACCTGCGCGTAGTGCAGGGGCTTGATGCCCAGCCGGTCGCGGGCCAGGAACACCCTGCCGCTGTCCCGCTCGTGGATGGCGAAGGCGAACATCCCGCGCAGCGCCGGCAGGGCCTGCTCGCCGCGCTCCTCGTAGAGGTGGAGCACCACCTCGGTGTCCGATTCGGTGGAGAAGCGGTGGCCGCTGGCCAGGAGCTCCTCGCGCAGCTCCCGGTAGTTGTAGATCTCGCCGTTGAACACGATGGCCAGGGAGCGGTCCTCGTTGTAGATCGGCTGGTCCCCGCCCTCGAGGTCGATGATGCGGAGACGCCGCATGCCCAGCGTGGCCATCGGAGTGACATGGAACCCCGATGAGTCGGGCCCGCGGTGAGCCATGAGGTCGCACATGCGTCTCACCTCGCCGGGGTCGACCGGTTCCCGATCGCTCACGACGATGGCGATCCCGCACATACGTTCGTTAGGCCTCCGTCTCCGTCGGCACGGCCAGCATGGGGACCTGACGGGGAACGCCGCCCTGCGGCGCGCGCGCCGGTGCCGCCTCGGCCTCGACCGGCGGCGCCACGCGGCCACGCACCAGGCCGCGCGTGAGGTCCACGACCACGTGTCGCGGTCCGGCCGCCCCCAGGACCTGCACTGCCTGCTCGCCGGTGTTGCCGATCACCAGGACCTCGGCGTGGGTGAGCAGCGCCTCCGGCTCGTCGCACATGAGCGATGCGATGTGCGGGATCTGCTCCTCGATGTAGCGGCGGTTGGCGCCCACCAGGCGGGCCAGGGAGACGTTCCGGTCGAGCACGCGCACGTCGCAGCCCTTGCCGATCAGGTTCTCGACCAGCGTCACCAGCGGGCTGTGGCGCAGGTCGTCGGTCCCGTCCTTGAACGACAGTCCCACCAGGCCCACCCGGCGCCGCCCGGTGGCCAGGACCGCCTCCACTCCCCGCCTGACCTGGGCCTCGTTGGAGGGAAGGATGGCGCTGAGCAGGGGCGGCATCACGTCGGCGCTGCGGGCCCCGTAGAGCAGGGCCTGCACGTCCTTGGGGAGGCACGACCCGCCGAAGGCAAAGCCCGGCCGCAGGTAGGCCTCGGAGACGCTGAGCTTGCGGTCGGTCAGGAAGATCCGCATGACCTCCTGGGCGTCGGCGCCCAGCGCCGCGCACACGTCGCCGATCTCGTTCGCGAAGCAGACCTTGAGGGCGTGGAAGGCGTTGGCCACGTACTTCACCATCTCCGCCGTCCGCACCTCGGTCTGGACGAAGGGCGCCTCCACTCCCGCATAGAGCGTGCGAATCAGCGCCGCCGTCTCGGGATCGAGGCATCCGACCAGCGTGAGCGGCGGGCGCGCGAAGTCCTCGAGCGACGAGCCCTCGCGCATGAACTCGGGGTTGACGCCCACGTGGAGCGGCGGGCCCGCCGCCGCGCCGAGCCCCGCGCGCAGGCTGGGGAGCAGCACCTTCTCGGTGGTGCCGGGCAGTACGGTGCTGCGGAGCACGACCGTGTAGGGTCGGCGGCGGCCGCGCAGGGCCTGGCCGATCTCCCGGCCCACGCCGGCCAGGGCGTCCACGTCCAGGCGGCCGTTGGGGCGGCCGGGCGTGCCCACGCAGATGAGGGCCACGTCCGAGCGCGCCACTCCCTCCGCACCGGACGTGGTTGCCCGGAGCCGGCCCGCGCTCACCACGCGCGCGATCAGCTCGCCCAGGCCTCGCTCCACGACCGGGGAAGCGCCCGCGTTGATCATCTCCGCCTTTTCCGGGTTGACGTCGACGGCGGTGACCCGGTGGCCCGCTCGGGCCAGGCAGGCCGCCGTGACCGATCCCACGTAACCCGCACCGAAGACGCTCACGCTCAATGGCACTGCGCTACCTCCCTGCATCGAGCTTCGAACTGGCTCGCCACCGCGGCCCACCCATGACGCTCCTCCATCAGCCGGCGGCCGGCCGCGCCCAGCGCCTGCCGCTTCCCGGAGTCCCGCATGAGTGACACCACCGCCCGCGCGAAGTCGGACGGATCGTCGGAGCGAATGAAGTGCTCGCCCGAGCGCAGGGGAAGGCCCTCCGCGCCCACCGTGGTGGAGACCAGGGCCTTTCCCATGGCGAGGGCCTCGCAGATCTTGAGCCGCGTGCCCCCCCCCACTCGCAAGGGCACGACGTACACCGCCGCCTGGTGGACGTAGGGCCGGATGTCGTCCACGCCTCCCGTGACTTCGATGCCCAGGGAAGCGGCGGCGGCCCGCAAGCGGGCGCTGGGCTTGCGGCCCACGACCGTGAGCGAGGTCTCGGGCACCTCGCGACGGATGAGGGGCAGGATGTCCTGCGCGAAATGGAGGATCGCGTCCTCGTTCGGGTACCAGTCCATGGAGCCCGTGAAGACCAATCCGGCCGCCGATTCGTTTCGCCCGTTGGGCATGAAATAGGAGGTGTCGACGCCGGTGGGGACGTCCTCGATGCGGGCGGAGGGCGCGCCGGCGGCGAGAAGGTCACGATCGACGTCGGACACCGCGATCGTGAGCGAGGCCCGCGCGCAGGCCTTTGCCTCGTACCGGCGCATCTTGCGCCATTCGATCTCCAGTACCAGCCGCCGCCAGGGCCGGCGCTCGGCCTCGCTCACGCGCTTCCACAACAGGTGCTCGACGTTGTGCTCGAACAGGACCACCGGCACGGGACCTGCGATCGGCACGTTGGGTACGGCGACGAGGAAGTCGGCCACGCAGACGTCCACTTCGCCGCGATCGATCCGCCGGGCGGCCTCCGCGGCCAACGCGGGCACGCGCCATTTCCAGAGGTCCACCGGCAGGGTGGAGAACCACGAGCCGACCAGGGCGCCCAACAGGCCCAGGCTGCCCTGCTTGGGCGCGCGGTGGGGGAACGAATCCACGCGCTCGCAGTGCGGGAGCTGGGCGGCCAGCTCCTTGGGATCGTCGTCCGGCCCGTGCGTCGTCAAGAGCACGACCCGGTGCCGGCGCGACAGCTCGGCGACGGTGTGGAAGGTCCGCAGACGGCCGCCGGTGTTGAGCGGCCACAACCCGCCCGGCTTCACCCACAGGATGCGCAGGGCGCCCTCGCGCGCCCGGCCGATCTCCCGACCACTATCCGGAGGAGTCATGCCGCCTTCATGACCGCCGCCGCGTCCTCGCCGTCCACGAAGACCCGGTGCCAGACCTCGAGGTTCAGGAGGAGCCAGAGCCGCTCCCCGTGCGCGGCGCGGCCGGTGCGGTGCGCCTCGGCCAGGCGCGCGAGAACGGAAGGGTCGAACAGGCCGCGCGACCTCGCGCGCGGACCCAGCACGAACTCCTCGACCAGCGGCCAGAACGGACCTCGCAGCCAGGCCCCCACCGGCACCGGAAAGCCCATCTTCGGCCGGTCGAGGATCGCGGCGGGCACCAGTCCCCGCAGGGCGGCCCGGAGCACCGCCTTGGTCTGCCAGCCGCGGAGCTTGAACCGGCTCGGGATGGAGACGACGTGCTCGACCAGCTCGTGGTCCAGGAAGGGCACGCGGCTCTCGATGGAGGCGGCCATGCTCATGCGGTCCTGCTTCATGAGGAGGCGGACCAGGTAGGTCTGCAGGTCCGCCCGGCTCATGCGGTCCAGGGCCCCGCCGTCCCCTTCCTCGTAGCAGGCCAGCGACTGCGCGTGGGGATCGCGCGCCCGCCGCGCCGCGTCCGCGAGCACGTCGTGACGGAGCGCCTGCGAGAACACGGCGAAGTTCTCGCAGAACAGGCCGCGCGGACCGGGCTCGAGGGCCAGGAAGCTCCTCGCCGCGTAGCGGCGCAGCGGCCGCGGCAGCCGGCCGGCCAGGCGCCGCACGGTGCCGCGGAGCGCCTCCGGGGCCACCGACCAGTAGGGGCGGCCCAGCCGCTCGTTCCAGGCCGTGACCCGGTAGCGGTTGTAGCCCAGGAACAGCTCGTCCGCGCCCTCGCCGGTCAGGACCACCTTCACGTGATCGCGGGCCAGGCGCGACACGAAGTAGAGGGGCACGCTCGAGGAGAAGGCGATGGGCTCGTCCTCGTGCCAGACCAGCCGCGGGAGAACATCGAAGAACTCCGTGGGCGTCACGAGGACCTCGCGGTGCTCGGCCCCCGACGCGCGCGCGGCCAGCCGCGCGTAGGCGAGCTCGTTGGCCTCGCGCTCGGCGAAGCCGACCGCGAACGTGCGCACCGGCTCCTTCACCATGGGCGCCATCAACGCCAGCAGGCCGCTCGAGTCGATCCCGCCGGAGAGGAACAACCCGAGCGGGACGTCGCTCATCAGGTGGCTTCGTACCGCCGACGCCAGCCGATCGCGCACCTCGCGTGCGTGCTCGACGAGGCCCGGCCCCGGGCCCGCGCTCGGCATGGGCAGGCGCCAGTAGCGGCGCTCGCGGAAGCCCTGGCCGAGGGTCCAGGAGAGGGTGCGCCCCGGCGGCAGCCTGGACACGCCACGGAAGAAGGTCTCCTCTCCGGACACGAAGCCGGTGGCGAGGAAGTCCGGCAGCACGTCCTCGTTCAGTTCCGGGCGCACCCCGCCGGCCAGCAGAGCCTTGATCTCGGAGGCGAACAGCAGCTCACGCGCGGTCACCGCGTAATAGAGGGGCTTGATGCCGAGCCGATCGCGTGCGATCACCAGCGTCCGTCGCGCCCCGTCCCAGATCGCGAAGGCGAACATTCCCTGCAAGCGCTCGACGCACCGTTCGCCCTCTTCCTCGTAGAGGTGCACGACCGTCTCCGTATCCCCGCGCGTGCGATATCTGTGGCCGCGCTCTTCGAGACCGGGCCGCAGGGCGGCATGGTTGTAGATCTCCCCGTTGAAGGTGATCCAGATGCGGCCGTCCTCGTTCGACATGGGCTGGTGGCTGCCGGCCACGTCCACGATGGCCAGGCGCCGGTGGCCGAGGCCGACCGGGCCGTCGACGAAGATTCCCTCGCCGTCGGGCCCACGGTGGCTCAACGTGTCCCGCATGCGCCGGACCCGCGCCGGATCGATGGGCTGGCGCCCATCCAGGCTCAAGATGCCGACGATGCCGCACACGGGGCGTCCTCCAGCGCGGACCGCGCGGGCCCGCGACGCTTGCGCAGGGTCAAGGCCGCGACCTTCTTCTTCGACGGCTGGTCCTCGGTCAGGGGCCGCAGGAACATGCGGCTCAGGGGGAAGTGCGCAGGGAACAGCCCCCAGCGCACCGCCTTCGGCAGGCGGCGGTTGAGGATCACGTGCTCCACCGGCACCTTCGCCTCGCCGAAGAAGCTGACGTCCAGGGCTTCCAGATCGGCCCCTTCGAGAAGCCGTCGGCGGAGCGAGTCGTGGTCGTATTCGCGCTGGAAGAAGACGTACTCCCCCGCCGCCTGGACCCAGTACGCATCAGGATCGCCCTTGCGCTTGAAGACCTCGTGGTACCCCCCATCGTTCCAGGGGACGGTGAGACAGCAGATGCCCCCGGGCTTGAGCACGCGGGCGATCTCCTTCATCGACACCGCGTCGCCATCGTCGGGGATGTGCTCGATCGCGGAGATGGAGAAGACACGGTCAAAACTGGCGTCGGGGTGGTTCAGGCGGCGAGCGTCCTGCGTCTCCATGAGGTACCGCCCGTCGTCCGCTCCCACCGCGCGAGCGTGGGCGCGGTAGGCTTCGAAGAAGTAGTCGATCAGGTCGGTGGCATGAACCTGGGCGCCGACCCGGGCGGCCAGGAACAGCGACAAGAGCTTGGGGCTCCCGATATCCAGAACGCTGTGTTCCGTCGTCGCGTCGAGGTGAGTCAGGACGTAGCGGTTCTCCGCGCAGCGCACATACTCGATGGGCAGGACGACGCGCTTGAGCCCTTCGCGGGGCGAGACCGGCAACGTGCGCAAGCCCGTCCAGATCGCGAACCGGTAGAGGTCCCAATCGGAGAATGTCGAGGAATTCACGATGGTCGATTCCTTCCCTCGAGCCGGACCGGTGGCCCTTCCTCATCCAGGAACCAGAGGCGCTCGCCGGTTTCGTCGAATTGCAGGCCGGCAGGACGGGTCCCTGCCGAGAGGAGGGACACCGCCGGCGGCGGCGTGGCGCCGTCGGCAGTGGGCACGAGCAACGTCATCACGCGTAGCGGCAGTTCCGCCGTGGCGGCGTAGACGAGCACCGGCGCCGGTCGTCGCTGCCCGTAGTCGGGCGATACCCAGCCCTCGAGGGGATACCGGTTCCCGATTCGCAGGCGGGCCTGGAGCGGCACGCTGGCGAAGGGGCGTACGAGCAGGCCGCGGCTGGCCACGGTAGCCCGGGACCAATGCCCTGGCTCGACCTTCACCGCCGGCCCGAACTGGAAACGCAGCTCGACGCGGTGCGCTTCGGTCCCTTCGAGGTCATCGAGCAGGACCCAGTAGCGGGGCTTCACGAAGAGCACGCGCCTCCGATGGCGGACGGGATCGGGCAGGCGCCCATAGGCGTCGTGCTCGGCGTCCGCGAAATCGACGGCCTCTGTCGAGAGCCACCGGCGCAAGCGCGCCTGCGGCCGCTGGTGCCAGGCAAACGGCGCCGCGGGCTCGGCCTGGCTCATCCCATCGACCATGACCGTGCTGTGGGCGGCGGTGCCGCGGAAGAAGCTGCGCCAGGTCTCGTTCGCATACGTGCCCGTCCCGGAGTCCACGAGGAAGGGCTCGCCGAAGGCGGAGCACTGGATGCTGAGCAGGTCGGCGTGGCCATGACCGCCGCTGACCGGACACCCGAGTGGCCCCACGTCGAAGACCAGGTGATGGCCCTCCTCGCCCCAGCCGTCCCGCATCACCGCGTACCCTCCGTCGGCGAACAGCCGTGAGGGCTCGTCGGGGGGCGCGGGACGGATCGATTCGAAGGCGGCGAGGCCGGCCTCCCCCAGCAGCCATAGCAGCTCGGGGCCCGCGCCTCCGGCCGCCCACGCGTAGTCCGCCCGGGCGAACAGGGCCGCGGCGATGCCGAAGACTCCCCGCAGGTCACCGGGGGTCCGGCGCACCAGGGGCAGCAGCCAACCACCGTCCGCATCACCGATGGGCGGAGCGTGGCCGCTCGGCGTGCGGACGCTCAGGAGGAAGTCCAGCATCGCCTGTACGCGCCTGCCCACGACCTCCGGGACGGAAGAGCCGTTGCGGGCGGAGAGGATCAGGAGGTGCAGCGCGATCTCGACCGTGTAGCGCTGGTAGCAGGTCGACTGCTCGAAATAGACGCCGTCGGGCATCACCTGCCGGCCGCTCTCGCTCGTGAGGATGTGGACAGCGCGCTCGCGCCAGCGGCGCGCCGGGACGAGCTCGGGGAAGATCGTCCCCGCATAGAACAGGCCGAGGGCCTCGCCGGTCAGGTGGGTGTTGGGTGAGAAGTACGAGGAGAGGTAGCGCTCGACGTGGAGCGCGTGGTCCCGGATCGAGGCGGCCATCCGTCCGAACAGCTCTGGGCTCAGCACGGGCGAGCGGCGGAACAGGACGAGGGCCCAGCACCAGGCCATGAGGCGCAAGGCGACCTCGAGGCTGCTCGCCCAGTTGATCCCCATTCCCTCCGGGTTGCCGTCCAGCCAGCCGGTGACGTAGGCGGCGAATGCCTGCGCAAAGCGCTCGTCCCGCGTCATGCGGTAGGCCTGCCCGAGCTGCACCAGCCACTGGTGTCGGTTGAGCTCCCACACCACCTTGATGTCTCCGAGCGAGTCGGCGTCGAGCAGATCGAGGCGACTCCAGTGCACGAGCGGCGTCCGTCGCCGGGAGACGGGATCGAGATGCCAGTCGACGGGATCGCCGAAGGAGAGGTCGCGGTATCCGAGCAGGTCGAACCGACCAGCCATCGTTCGCTCCGCCCCTGCGATCACTTCCCGCATCGTCTCCGGCGCCCGGTCGGCGAGAAGGGCCGCCGTGCGCTCGTCCGCGGCCCCGGTGAAGAACCGGCTGGGGACGCCTTCGCGGAAGCGCTCGAGGTCCCGGACGCACTCCGCGGCCCGCCACGCGGGGTTGTGCCTCGTGCCGTTCGTGGCCACGCGGTCCCACCACTTCGAGGCCTCCTGACGGGTACGGCCGGCGATCTCGGCAAGGCCCATCTTCCGCAGGCGCTGAAGCTTGCCGGCGCCCCGCTTCGGCGCCGCGCGGCCACCCGCGCTCGCCCGCCGCACGACGCCCGACGGCTGGATGGTCCTCATCGTCCGCTCCCCGGCAGGAGCGGTCCCGGCCGCACGGCCCGAACGCCGTTCTCGTTGCCGGAGACGTAGGGGGCGAGCTTGGAGGTCTTCAGGCCCCAGGCGTTTCCCACCAGGCACTGGCGCAACCCCGTGTACCCGTCGAGGATCATCGCCAGCTCGATGACGTCGGTTGGATTTCCCAGCCGCAGCAGGTACTCCCGGGACTGCCGGCCCGGGATGTTGTAGCCGCCGTACGCCGAGTAGACGTGGCGGTAGTGTCGAATGGCGGCGGCGAAGGAGTCGGCCGTGATGTTCGTGCCCCGATGTCCCTTGGGGAAGGAGAAGTGCTCCGGCGGGAAGCCCGTCACCCGCCCGATCAGCCGGCGGCTCTCGCTCAGCACCCGCTCGGCCGTCTCGGTGTCGAGGGCGCCGAAGTCCTCGTGGTAGAGGCCGTGGGAGCCCACCTCGAAGCCCTCCGCGGCCAGCCGTCGCAGGTCGGCCTCCCCCAGGGGCAGGACGGCAAAGCCGCGCCGCCGGTCGTGCTCGAAGGGGCTTCCATCGAGCACGTGGCCGATGGACACGAAGAAGCACGCGGGGATTCCGAAGTAGCGCAGGTACTCGACGGCCCAGGTGTTGTCGCGGTAGCCGTCATCGAAGGTGATGGCCACCGCCACCTCGTCGCTGTCGTCGCGGCCCAGCCGCGCCACGGCCTGCTCCACGGAGAGGAGCGGGTAGTAGCGGCGGAGGAAGTCCATCTGCCGCGCGAACTCCTCGAGCGGCAGGCACATGTGGTTCAGCGGGCGGTTGCCGACGAGGTGGTAGAAGAGGATGCAGACGGGCGAGCGCCGCTGCCGTTGCAGCCGCCGGCGCAGCCAGAACAGCAGGGGCGAGACGAGGACGTACTGCAGGAAGACGCGCGCCCGCACCAGCAGCGTTGCCCGCGCCCGCATGACGGGCATCCGTCGCGCCGCCCTTCGTCGCAGGCGCCTGCCCAGCTGTGAGAGGCGGTATTCGCTCGGCGCCTGGGGCGTGCGTCGGGGGTCCCGGCGGGCCCTCGGCCGCTCTCCTCCCGCGACGGCGCGGATCGCATCATGGTAGAGCTGCGCGCCTACGAGGTCGGCCTTGATGCGAAGGCTCTCGAGCGTGTCGCACTCCTCGATGGGGATGTCCGCCTCGGCCATGACGCCCGCGGAGGCCGACTCTCCGGCCGCGTGCAGGACGACGCTGACCGAGCTCTCGCCGGCCAGCACCTCTCCGGTACCGCCCGGGCCGCCGCGGCGCTCGTGGAGCACCTGTCGCCGCTCGAGGCTGAGGGTGCCGCGTTCCGCCATCGCGCTCAGCACGTCGCCGCGGATCCGGTCCCCAACGACGACGCCGAGCTGCGGCTGGAGGGAGCGGATCAGGCTCAGGCTCTCCTCGCCGTGGATCTCGGTCACGTGGTGGACGGCGACGCCGGTGTCGCGCGCGAGCGTGCGGTAGGACTCCTCGCGCGCGGGGCGGTGCCACCGTTCGAAGACCGCCACCATCGCGTTTCGGACGAGGTCTCCGCCCCTGCTCACGGCCTTGAACCAGAGCCAACCCCACCCCTGTCGCCGGATCCCACGCGCAATCCGCCAATGGAGCGGCCGGCGCGGGGGCGCGTGACCGTCCACCACGACCGCCCGCAGATCGAGCAGCGGGTCACGGGCCAGCCGCTCGTAGAAGACCCGGTCGACCGCCGTGAGCGGCCCCGCCGTGAAGGCCACGAGCCTCAGACCGCTCATGCGCGCCCCGCCTCCACCAGCGCCGCCGGACCCACGACCAGGGGCTCGCTCGGCGTCGCGGCGGGCGATGGTCGCCAGGACTCGTCGAGGTAGCGCCGCGCCCACAGCTCGAACGAGATCAGCGTCCAGACCTGGAAATCGAGGTCCCGTCCCGCCGCGTGGCGCCTCAAGAGCTTGTCCACGTACGCAGGGCGGAAGAGGCCGCGTTGCCGGGCCCGGCCCGACAGGAGCAGGTCGCGGGCGAACTCGCGCAGCCCGCCCCGGAACCACCGCCCAAGGGGGATGGAGAAGCCCTGCTTGGGCCGCTCGAGGACGGACGTGGGCAGCCAGCCGCGGAGCGCCTGCTTCAGGATGTACTTGGACGTGCCGTGTCGCAGCTTCAGTGCCGGCGGGATGGTGGCCGCGAACTCCATGAGCTCGTGATCGAGCAGCGGGACGCGTGCCTCGATGGAGTGCGCCATGCTCGTGCGGTCCACCTTGGTGAGGATGTCGAGGGGAAGGTAGGCCTTGATGTCCAGGTGCTGCAGGGTCGAGAGCCAGTGCCCGTCCAGGTCGGCCGTGTACGCGGCCAGCTCCCGCCAGGGGTCGCCCGCCGATACCAGGGCGAAGACGTCGGGCTGCAGCATCTCCCGCTGCTCCTCGCGCCGGAAGAAGGCGAGGGCGTCGAGGTAGCGCACGGGGCCGTCCAGAGCCAGGTGCCGCAGGAAATTGCGGCCCTTCATCCCCTCGGGCGCATGGTGGGCCAGGGCCCCCAGCGCGCGCCGCAGGGCGGCGGGCACGCGCTCGCGCCGCCGCTCCCGCGCCTCCACGCGGTAACGGTCGTACCCGGCGAACAGCTCGTCGCCGCCGTCGCCCGAGAGCACGACCGTGACGTGCTCCGCGGCCAGCTTCGACACCATGTAGGTGGGTATGACCGACGCGTCACCGAAGGGTTCGTCGAGGTGCCAGGCCAGGTCGTCGAGCACCGACAGCACGTCGGGCCGGAGGACCAGCTCGTGATGCTCGGTGCCGAAGGCCCGCGCGACCTCTCCGGCGTAGGCCAGCTCGTTGTAGTCGTCTTCCTCGAAGCCGATGGAGAACGTCTTCACCGGCCGCGGGCTGAGCCGGGCCATCGTCGCCACCACCGCGCTGGAGTCGACGCCGCCGCTCAGGAACGCCCCCAGGGGCACGTCGCTGACCATGTGCAGCCGGACCGACTCCTCCAGCCGCTCGCGCAGGCCCTCGATGAAATCCGCCTCGCTGCGCCCGTGGTCGGGCGCCCACTCGAGGTCCCAGTAGCGCGAGATGCGTACCCCTCGCCGCGAGGCGATCAGGACCGTGCCCGGCTCGAGCTTGTGGACGCCCTGGACGATGCTGTCCGCTTGCGGCGTGGTCAGGAAGGCCAGCAGGTGGCCGAGCGCGGTCCAGTTGAGGTCGCGCTCGACTTCGGGCAACGCCAGCAGCGCCTTGAGCTCGGAGGCGAAGGCCAGGCGGCCACCGACCTGGCCATAGTAGAGGGGCTTGATCCCCACCCGGTCGCGGGCCAGCAGCAGGCTCTGCTCGCGCTCGTCCCACACCGCGAAGGCGAACATGCCGCGCAGCGCTTCCACGCACCGTGCCCCGCGCTCCTCGTAGAGGTGCACGATGACCTCGGTGTCCGTGCCCGTGGAGAACGAATGGCCACGTCCCTCCAGGTCGCGGCGAAGCTCCTGGAAGTTGTAGATCTCGCCGTTGAAGACGCACCAGACCGTGCCGTCTTCGTTGCTCACGGGCTGGCGGCCGGTGGCGAGGTCGATGATGCTCAACCGGCGCATGGCCAGGCCGGCGCTGGGCGCCACGTAGAAGCCCTCGTCGTCGGGACCCCGATGGGCCAGGAAGGCGCACATCCGGCGCAGCTCGGCCAGCCGCACCGGCCGCCCCTCGAAGCTCACGATCCCGGCAATGCCGCACATGGCTGCGATCCCTAGCTCCTGGACGCGCCCAGGCGCGCCACCCCCAGCCGCCAGCGCTGGAGGCGATCCCGAACCGCTTGCTTCTCGTCCTCGGCGATCAGGCCGGCTGAGAACAGCAGGAGCAGGTAGGCGGCACCGTACATCGGAGCCGCCACCGCCAGGCGGCCCAGCGGCGGCAAGCCGAGCGCCACCTTCAGGGCCAGAGCCGGCACGACGGCGGCGGTGGCCACCACACCGATGCCGGCCAGGTCGCGCCATGGCGCGAGCGCCGGCAGACGCACTCCCATCAGCCGGCCCAGGCGCGCGAGCGCCAGCCCCTTGGCCACCACGGCGGCCACCGTCGTCACCAGCACCGCTCCCGGCAGTCCCAGCACCGTTATCAACGTCCCGACGAGGGCGGCGACCACCAGCAGCTTGAGCGCGCTGAGCGCGAGGAGGAAGCGGGTGGCGGCGTAGACCCGAAGCGCTCCATCCGTGGGCAGGACGCTGAGCGCGATCCCCAGCGACCAGATCATGAAGATGGGTACGCTCGCCCGGTAGGCGTTCGTGTAGAGGACCACGATGATCTCGGGCGCGGCCAGGAGCAGGAAGGCGAGGATGGGAAGGGAGATCAACGCGAGCGCCCGGATCGTTTCCGTCCAGAGGGCGATCGCTTCCTCGGCGCGGCCCCCCCGGATCTTCTCCGCCATGCGGACCATCATCACGTTGGCCAGCGCGCTGGTCACGAGCTCCGTCAAGGGGAACTGCAGGCAGCCCACGGCGTAGATGGCGAAGGTCGCCGCGTCGAAGCGGTGGGAGACGGCGTAATAGTGGTAGCTGGCGGCGAGGGTCTCGACCAGGGCCGCGGCCGCGAAGGGCAGCGCATAGGCCAGCTGCTCGCGGAAGAGCGCAGCCTGGGGCCGCAGCTCGCCCACGAACTCCTGCCTCAGGGAGACGACGGCCACCGCCAGCCGCACGACGGCGAACGCGGCCGCTCCGATCAGCAGCAGGTCCAGCCGGCGCCAGACCAGGGCCGGCAGGAGCATGGCGACGGCCCGCGCCACGTCGGAGATCCCGTAGGACCAGGAGCCCCAGGCGTAGCGATGCCGCGCGATCATCGCGGTCTCCAGCGCGGTCGCCGGCAGCATCAGGAGCACGAAAACGGCGAGCAGGGGCAAATACGGGGCGAGGCCCGGGTTGCCGAGCCAGCGGGCAATGACCGGGGCGCCCCCCCAGAGCGCTCCCAGCGCGACCAGGCCCGCCGCGGCCAGCGAGAGCATGGTGTTGGCGACGTACCGTCCGCCGTGTCGGGGCGCATGCGGCAGGAAATAGAAGAGGCTCTCCGCCATGCCGAGCTGGCTGATGCCGTAGAGCGTCCCGTACACGAGGAAGATCTGCTTGTAGGTGCCGAACGCCGCCTGGTCGAAGATGCGGACCAGCGCCAGGGGCAACAGCAAGGTGGCGAGGAAGGCGAGGCCGCGCCCCATCATCAACACCAGCGCCGGCTTGGCGGTGGATATCATGCCGGGGAGAGCTGTCGATGGATGACGCCGGCCGCCACGCTCAGGCCGGCCATGTAATAGAAGTAGAACTGGTAGGCGATGGGATAGAAGAAGGCCGCCACGACGAAGGCCAGGAGCGCGATCTCGATGCCCTCGGCGAGCCGCGACAGCTCGCTCAATTCCGGCCCCCCCCCGGTGGCGCGGCGGACGTCCCGCACCTTCCTCAGGCAGGCACCCAGAAGGAGCAGGAACAACACGAGCCCGAGCACTCCGAGCTCCACCGCAAGCTCGAGGTAGACGTTGTGGACCTGCAACCAGGCCGCGCCCCGCACGTCGTTGAGGGCCTGCGCGTTCATGCCCACGCCGGCGCCGGTCAGGGGATTCGCCAGCACGAAGTCCATCGCCGCCGCCATGTCGTTCCACCGCTGCTTGGACGAGCCGGTGGTGTCGGACTCCATGCTCGTGATGGTGCCGATCCGGGACACGTACTCCGACGGCAGGACCGCGAAACCGAGGAGGCAGGCGACGAGCACGGCCACCGTCCACCCGGCTCGTCCCCGGCGGGCGAGGCGCCAGAGATAGAGGGCGACGATCGTGGCCAGGGTGAGGAAGCCGGACCGCGAGAACGTGACGACCACGCCCGCCACCTCCAGGAGCACGATGGCCAGGAGCAGGCCGCGGGTGAACACCGTACGGGCCGAGAAGAGCAGGCCCAGGCTCAAGGAGAGAAGGATGTCCAGGGTCAGGGCGAGGTCGTTGGGGTTGCCGGTCAGGCCGGATTCGTAGCCCTGGATGCGCTTCACATTGTGCCCCGCTTCGAGGAAGCTTCCCGCGAGGTAGTTCTTCATCCCGGTCAGGGCGAGGGGGATCGCCATCAAGCTGAGCGCCCAGATGACCCGCCGCAGCCGGGGCAGGGTGTCCACCACGTTGCCCAGGAGCCAGAAGACCGCCACTGTCTTGAGATAGACCTCGAGCAGGAAGCTGACGCTGCCCCCGGGCCAGTAGGAGCTCGGCACGGTGGCGATGGCCAGGACCACGAGCGCCGCCGCCAACCCCATCTCCGGGCTCCGTACCGTGACCGGCCGGCCGCTCGAAACGCGGTCGGCCACGTGGGCGATGATCCCCACCACGGCGGCGACGAGGGCGATCCGGAACGGTTTCAGGAACGGCAGGAACGACTGAGGGGCGAGCAGCATGATGAAGGTGAAGACCATCAAGGCCCGGAAGGCGAATGCGCTCCCGGAGCTGCGCTCGGACTGACGGGCGGCGGCGGACTGAGGCCCGGAGACGACGGTCTCCACGCCGGCCTCTAGGGCCGGCACCGGACGCCACCATTCCGCGCCCATGGGCAGGCTCATGCGGGCCACGGCCGGCCGGCCACGTCCAGGACGGCGC
>JBGPBV010000014.1:0-77636 GCA_041481445.1 Vicinamibacteria bacterium | reverse complement strand
GACGGGGCCGGGGAGGTCGACGGGGCCGGAGAGGCGGACGGGGCCGGGCTGGGGGTCGTGGGAACGGCGGCCGGGGGTGCCACGGGCTCCTGGGACCATTCCTCCATCAGGCTGCGGGCGTTGTCCACCTGGGCGCTCTCGGGGAACTCCTCGATGAGCTGGTTGAGATGGGGGAGCGCCTCGGCGGTGCGGCCCTGCGCATGCAGACACTCCGCCAGGTGCAGGAGGACGAGGTCGAGGTCGTCGAAGTCCGGGTAATCCCGGATGATGCCTTCGTAGCGGGCGACGGACGCGCGGCAGTACTGCCGCGTCTTCTGGTAGAAGTACCCGGCCAGGTATTCGGCCCGCGCGAGCGTCTGCCGGGTCTCCTTGATGCGGCCGCGCGCGTTCTCGATGTACGGGGACGACGGGTAGAGGTCGAGGAGGCGCTCGTATTCCTCGAGGGCATGGACGGTCTGGGTCTGGTCGCGGTCGGGACCGCTCTTCTGCCGGAAGTAGCTCTCCGCCACCTGGAACTGGGCGTAGTCGCTCTGGGGATGGGACGGATAGAGGGTGAGGAACTCGCGGTAGGCGCCGACGGCGAGGATGTCATTGGCGTTCCCACCCTCTTTCACGTAGCTGTCACCCAGGGCCAGGCGGGCGCTGGGAGCATAGCGGCTCTGCGGGAACGCGTCGATGATCCGCTTGAAGTGCTGTCGGGCCGCCTCCCAATCGTGCTTCTGGAGGGACTTCTGGCCGGCGTCCCAGATGACCTGGTCGGAGTTGCTGGTCAAGGTCGCGATGTCCGCCTGGCCGTGCGAGCAGGCCGCCGCCGCCAGGAGCCCCGCGAGCACCGCGCCGCGGACGAGACTCCTCACTGGCGTCCCCCGATCCATCGCCACTCCCGCTCCAGCCCTTCCCGGAGAGGCACCGTCGAGCGGAACCCGAGGTCCCGGCGCGCGGCGCTCAGGTCGGCGAAAGTGTCCTTCATGTCCCCCTTCTGGACTTCGTCCCTGATGACGGTCAAGCCTCGACCCGTGATCTCCTCGATCCGGCGGAGGACCTCGCTCAGGGCGACGCGCTCACCTCCTCCCACGTTGTAGACGCCGCCGGGCCTCCCGGAGTCGGCGGCGGCCCGGGTGGCGGCCACGATGTCCGCCACGAACGTGAAGTCCCGCGTCTGCGTCCCGTCTCCGTAGAGGTGGATCGGGCCTCCCTCCCGCGCCGCCTTCAGGAAGCGATGGAAGGCCATGTCCGGCCGCTGGCGCGGCCCGTAGACCGTGAAGTAGCGCAGGCTGACCACGGGCAGGCCGAAGTTGCGCTGGTAGAGGACCCCGAGGTGCTCCGCGGCGAGCTTGGTCACGCCGTAGGGCGACACCGGCTGGCACAGCGCGTCTTCGCGGAGGGGCAGGCTCGGCGCGTCCCCGTAGACGGAAGACGAGGAGGCGCAGACCACGCGCGGGACGGCCGCGACGCGGGCCGCCTCCAGCAGCCGCTGGGTGGCGAGGACGTTGTGCTCGGTGTAGTGCGCGAACTCGCGACCCCAGGAGGCCCGCACCCCGGCCTGGGCGGCGAGGTGGAACACCCTCTCCGCCCCCTCCAGGACCGGACGGAGGTCCATGTCCTGGAGCCGTCCCTCCACCAGCCGGAAGGACCGGTGGCCGCGGCAGGCCTCGAGGTTCTGCTCCTTGATCGGCCGCGGGTAGTAGTCGGTGAACGCGTCCACGCCCGTGACCTCGTGGCCGTCGGCCAGGAGCGACTCGCTGAGGTGGGAGCCGATGAAGCCGGCGGCTCCGGTGACCACCACCTTCATCCGAGGCTCCGCCGCAGGCCGTCGGGCAACCGCCGGGGCCGTCCCCGGGCGTCCACCGCCGCGTGCTCGGTGGTGCCGGTGGCAAGGGGGCCGTCCGTCCCGTCCCGCCGGACCTCGTAGGTGAAGGCCACCCGCGCCCCGCTGACCGCGGCGACCTCCGTCCGCACCTCGAGCACGTCGTCGTAGAGCGCGGGCCGGAGGTAGCGGGCGGAGGCCTCGATCACGGGCAGGCGCACCCCGTCCGCCTCGAGCTCGCGGTAGGTCATCCCGCAGTTGCGGAGCAGGTCCGTGCGCCCGACCTCGAACCAGGCGAAGTACTCGGCGTGATGGGCGACGCCCATCTGGTCGGTCTCGGCGTAGCGGACGCGGATCGAGGAGAGGGACGCGCGCGGGCTCACCGGGCGGCCTCGATCAGCCGGCGGGCCGCCGCCTCGGGATCGCCGTGGCCGAACACCGCCGTCCCCGCCACCAGCACCTCCGCGCCGGCCTCGACCAGGGCGCGGATGTTGGTGAGGTCCACCCCGCCGTCGACCTCGATCTGCGCGGCCAGGCCGCGCTCGCCGATCCGCGCCCGGAGCCGCCGGATCTTGTCCAGGGAGGCGGCGAGGAACTTCTGGCCCCCGAACCCGGGGTTCACGGACATCACGAGCACGTAGTCCAGCTCGGGGAGGATCTCGTCGAGGGTGTCGAGCGGGGTGGCCGGGTTGAGGGCCACGCCCGCCCGCACCCCGCGCTCGCGGAGGAACGCGACCTGCCGCTGGAGGTGCGGCACCGCCTCCTGGTGGAGCGAGATCCAGGAGGCACCGGCCTCGATGAACGCCTCCAGGTAGCGGTCCGCGTTCTCGATCATGAGGTGGACGTCGAGGGGAAGCGGGGTGGCCGCGTGCAGCGACCGGACCACGGGCGGGCCGATCGTGATGTTGGGGACGAAATGGCCGTCCATGACGTCCACGTGCAAAAGCCGGGCGCCTCCGCGGGCGGCCGCCGCGACCTGGTCGGCCAGGCACGCATAGTCGGAAGCCAGGATGGAGGGGGCCAGGATCATGGACCGCTCTGGCTCACGTCGAGGCTGACCGGCGTCTGGGGGCTGACGCGGTACCCGGCCAGGGGCGCCTGGCGCAGGACGAGCCCCGCGGCCACGCCGGGATAGGTGCGGTACCGCACGTCGGTGACCTTGAGGCCGGCCTCGCGCAGGGTCTCGAGGACTCCGAGCGCCGGCCGCCCGATCAGGTCGGGCATGACGTATTCCCGGTTGCCCGGTCCGCGGCTGACGAGCAGGGAGGCACCTTCGGCGGCGAGGGTGTCCGTCTCCCCCGTGGGCGGGTGCTGCTGAAGGATCGTGCCCTCCTCCGCGACGTCGCTCACCTCGATCACCCGTCCGACCGGGACCTGCGCCTGCTCGAGCTGCAGGCGTCCCGACCGGACGCTCTCTCCTTCCACCGCCGGGACCATCAGCCGCCGCGGCCCCAGGCTGACCCACACCCGGATGCTCCGCTGGCGCTTGATCGCGGCGCCGGCCGGCGGCTCCTGCTCGACGATCAGGTCGCGCCCGAGCTTCGGGTCGTTCCGCCGCCCTTCCACCCTGAGGGCGAGGCGCCGGCGCGAGGCCAGCGCGCCCGCCTCCGGCAACGGCTTGCCGACCAGGGAGGGGACCACGACCTCCTGCGTCCGGAGCAGCACCCGCATCGTGGTGAGCGCGCTCAGGACGGCGGTGACCACGAGGGCCACCGCCAGGAGGCCGTACTTCACGAGGGCGATGGCGAAGCGCTTGATGCTCAAGCTCGATATCAACCCGCTCCGCCCCGCGCGGGACGAATCGGCAGGATACCACAGCCCCGCATCATCCCCCCCGCGCCAGCGCGGCCGCGAAGAAGCCGTCGCCGCCGTCCCGCTCGGGGAGCGTGCGCACGAATCGTCCGTCCGCGAACGCGTCCGCCCAGGCCGGGAGTGGAGCGGCACGGAGCTCGGGATGCGCCTCGAGGAACGGCTCGATCACGCCCTCGTTCTCCTCGGGCTCGAGGCTGCATGTCGCGTAGACGAGCGTGCCGCCGGGCGCGACCAGCGGGGCCAGGCCTTCGAGCAGCTCGCGCTGGCGGCGGGCATGGCGGGCGAGGTCGTCGGCGCGGGCGCGCCAGCGGATATCGGGATGCCGGCCCAGGGTACCGAGCCCGCTGCAGGGCGCGTCGAGCAGGACGGAGTCGAAGGGCCGGACGAACGGCGGGCGGCGCGCGTCGGCGCCCACCACGCGCACGTTCGACGCTCCCCACCGCGCCAACAGCGCGACGAGGGTGGACAGCCGGGGACCGGAGACTTCGCTGGCGACCACGCGCGCCTCGCGCCCGACGTCGGCGAGCAGCGTGGACTTGCCACCGGGAGCGGCGCAGGCGTCGAGCACGCGGCCGGACGCGCGCGCGGCCAGGTGCGCGATCATCTGCGAGCCCTGGTCCTGCGCGTAGGCGACCCCTTCCGCGGCCAGCGGCGCGAGCGACCCCTCGGCCAGGCGCCGCGCGCCGGGGACGACCAGGGGCGCGGCCACGATCCCGGCCGCGGCCAGACGCGCCTCCGCGTCGGCCACGCGCGGGTTGACGCGGAACACGACCGGCGGCGTCTCTCCGAGGGCGGCCGCCCGCGCCCGCGCGCGGTGCGGCCCGAGGCGGGCCAGCCATCGCTCGGCCAGCCAGCGGGGCAGCGAGCCGGCGGTGGTGAGCCAGCCGAGGGGGTCGGCCTCGGGATCGGGGAGGGCCGGAGGCCCCTGGCGCGCCAGGCGCCGGAGCACGGCGTTCACGAGGCCGGTGGCGCGAGGGGCGGCCACGCGCGCGAGCTCCACGGACTGCGAGACCGCGGCGCGATCCGGTACCCGCAAGCGCAGGATCTGGTACGCGCCCAGGCGCAGCGCGGTGAGGACCGCGGGGTCGACGCGGCCCAGCGGCCGGTCGAGCGACGCCGCCAACGCATGGTCGAGGAGACCCCGCTGGCGCAGGGTGCCCAGGACCAGCTCGTGCAGGAACGCGCGCTCCCGCTCGTCGAGCGCCTCCGCGTCGCCGCGCGCCAGCCGCTCGCCCACCAGCGCGCCGCGCCCGGTGTCGGTCAGGACCTCGAAGGCGAGGCGGCGAGCGGCGGTGGCGTCGGACACGGGCGGCTCACCCCAGCCGGTCGCCCGGCCGCAGCCGCGCGCCGGCGGCGAAAGCGGCGGCGGGCATGGGCCGGCGGCTCTCGGGTTGGACGTCCAGCAGGCGCAGCCGGCTGCCCGCGCCGGCCGCGACCACGATGCCGTCGCGATCGAGCGCCAGGATGGTGCCGGGGACTTCCGCGGGAAGGCCCGTCTCCGCCCGTGCGCGCAGAACCTTCAGCTCTCCGCCCGCCCAGGCCGCCGCCGTGCCCGGCCAGGGCAGGAGGCCTCGGACACGACGCGCGATCTCCTCCGCCGGGCGGGACCAGTCGATGCGGCCGTCCTCCTTCTTCAGGAGGGGAGCGAGGGTGGCGCGCGCGTGGTCCTGGGGCGCCGGGACCAGGGTGTGCCGGGCCAGCCCCTCGAGCGTCTCCAGCAGGACCTCCGCCCCCAGATGGGCCAGGCGCGCTTCGAGCTCGGGCGCCGTCTCCTCGGGGCCGATGGGCGTGGCCCGCGAGAGGAGCGTGGGGCCGGTGTCCAGCCCCTCGTCGATGAGCATCGTGGTGACCCCCGTCTCGCGCTCGCCGTTCACGATCGCCCAGTGGATGGGGGCCGCCCCGCGGTACCGCGGCAAGAGCGACGAGTGCACGTTGACGGTGCCGAGGGCGGGGATGTCGATGACGGCACGGGGCAGGATCTGCCCATAGGCCACCACGACCTGGACGTCGGGTCCGAGCCGGCGCAGCTCCTCGACCGCTGGCGGCTCCTTGATCCGTCGGGGCTGGAGTATGCGCAGGCCGCGCCTCTCCGCCACCACCTTGGCCGGCGTGGCCGCTTTCACCCGCCCGCGGCCCTTCTCCCGGTCCGGCTGCGTGACCAGCGCCGCCACCTCGTGGCCGGCGTCGATCAGCGCTTCGAGGGAGGGGACGGCGAAGGCGCCGCTGCCGAGGAAGACGACCCGCACCGGAGGGGCCTTCACTCCTCCCAGTCGTCCGTGCGCGCCTTCTTGCGCAGCTTGCGCTTGAGGAGGTCGCGCTTGAGCGGAGTGAGCCGGTCGACGAAGAGGAGCCCGTCGACGTGGTCGATCTCGTGGCAGAACGCGCGGGCCAGGAGGTCGGTGGCCTCGTAGGTGTGCTCCTTTCCCTCGGGATCGAGGCCCTTCACGACCACGCGCGCCGGCCTCGGGGGCGACCCGCCGAAGCCGGGCACCGAGAGGCACCCCTCTTCGTGCCGCTGCTCGCCCTCCCGCAGCACGAACTCGGGGTTCACGAGCTTGATGAGCTGGCTCTTGTCCTCTCCGACGGAGAGGTCCACGACGATGACGCGGAGGGGGACCGCGATCTGGGGAGCGGCCAGGCCGATCCCCGGGGCGGCGTACATCGTCTCCACCATGTCGTCGAGGAGCCGGCGGATGTCGCCGTCGATCTCGCCCACGGGCTGGGACGGCTCGTGCAGCATGGGGTGGCCGTATTTCACGATGGGGCGGACTGCCATCTGGTCGGGGCTCAGGCCGGCGAGGGCCGGCGGGACAGGAACTCGCGCCACAGCCGGCGCGTGGCTTCGAGGTGCTCGAGCAGCTCGCCGAGGCTGTCCCCTCCGAACTTCTCGAGGAGGGCGTCGGCGAGGACGAGGGCCACCATGGCCTCGCCCACCACGCCGGCCGCCGGCACCACGCAGGTGTCGCTGCGCTCGACCGAGGCCATCTGCGGCTCCTTGGTGCGGAGGTCCACGGACCGCAGGGGGATCAGGAGGGTCGGGATTGGCTTGACCACCGCCTGCGCGCGCAGCTCCTCGCCGTTGGTGATGCCGCCCTCGAGGCCGCCCGCGCGGTTGCTCGCGCGGTGCAGGCCGCGCTCGTCGTCGAACAGGATCTCGTCGTGGAAGGCCGACCCCGGCGTGTCGCCGCCGCGGAAGCCGGCGCCCAGGGAGACGGCCTTGATCGCGTGGATCGACATGAGGGCCTGGGCCAGGCGGCCGTCGAGCCGCCGGTCCCAGTGCGCGAAGGACCCGAGGCCGGGGGGCACTCCGTGGGCCACGACCTCGAACACGCCGCCCACGGTGTCGCCCGCCTTCTTGGCCGCGTCGATCTCCGCCACCATCGCCGCGGAGGCGGCCGGATCCACGCAGCGCACGGGGCTCTCCTCGACCGCGGCCAGCGCCTCCCAGGTCGCGCTCTGGCCCGCGGCCGCGGCCCCGCCGATGCGCACGACGTGGCTCTTCACCTCGACGCCGGCGGCGGCGAGCAGGGCCTTGGCCAGGGCGCCCGCGGCCACGCGCGCGGCCGTCTCGCGGGCCGAGGCGCGCTCCAGCACGTTCCTCAAGTCAAAGGTGAGGTACTTGAGGGCTCCGGAGAGGTCGGCGTGGCCGGGCCGCGGATGCTTGAGGGCGCGGCGCTTCCGGGCCTCCGGCGGCTGTGGGTCGGGCGACATCACGTCGCGCCAGTTCTCGTGGTCGCGATTGCGGATGAGCAGGCTCACCGGGCTGCCCAGGGTCTGGCCGTGGCGGATTCCCGAGAGCACCTCGACGGAGTCGCTCTCGATCTTCATGCGCCCGCCGCGCCCGTAGCCGCCCTGGCGCCGCTTGAGGTCGGCGTCGATGGCCGCGCGGTCGATGGTCAGACCAGCGGGAAGGCCCTCCACGATGACGGTCAGTCCGGGCCCATGGGATTCGCCGGCAGTCAGGAAGCGCAAGCCACGAAATATACCACCCGGCCCGCGTGTGACAGTCCGCGATACCGCCACAAGCGGAGGCGGCGGCGCGCGCGCCGCGCTTACGCTCCGCGTCCCTTCGAACAACTGAAAACGAGGAGGTCGCTTGAGCGAGACGACACCGGAGCGTCCGGCCGTGCTCGGCCGGCGTGGAGATGCGGAGTGTACCCGCGCGCGCACGTCGCTGGCGGAGGGCCGACACGCGGACGCCCTCGTCGCGGTGCGGCGCGCACGCCGGCTGCGGCCGGCCGAGGACGCTCCCGCGCTGGCCCTGGCCGAGGCGGACGCGCTGCTCGGCCTCTACCGCTACCGGGAGGCGGTGGTGGTGGCCACCCGCGCGCTGCGCCGGCGGCCGGAGGAGGAGGACGTGGAGGCGCGGCTGCGCCTGGTCCGCGGCCACGGCCTCTGGCTCACCGGTCCCGCCACCCGCGCCCAGGGTGAGCTGCGCAAGGCCGCGCGCCGCGCGACCGCGCCCCTGACCCGGGCGCGCGTGCTGGAGCAGCAGGCCCTGTTCGCGTCGGAGGCGCAGGACCACGAGTCCGCCCTCGCCCATCTCGCGGAGGCGGAGCGGACCTACGTGGCGGCGGACTGCGCGGCGGGCGCGGCCCGGGTCCTGGAGCGCCGCGGAGGCGTCCTGCGGGCCGCGGGGCGGCTGGAAGAGGCGCTCGCCGTCCAGGACGAACGCATCGCGCGCGCGGCCGCGAGGCGCCGCCCCGACGTCGTGGCGTTGGCGCGGGCCGACCGCGGGACCCTGCTCATCCGCCTCGGCCGCTGGGAGGAGGCCCGGCGCGAGCTCGACCAGGCGGCCGCCCTCCTGGACGAGCGCGGCGAGGCGCGCGAGCTCGCGGTGGCCGAGGCGCGGGCGGAGGTGGACCTGGCCACGGGCGAGCTGGGCCGGGCCCGCAGCGCCCTCGATCGCGCGCGGGACCTGCATGCCGAACGCGGGAACACGCGGTCGCTCGCCGACACCCTGCTGCGCCAGTCCGACCTGCAGCTCGCCTCCGGACAGGCGGAGGCGGCGGAGCGGATCGCGGTGGAGAGCCTCGGCCTGTATCGCCTGCTGCAGGACGAGGAGGGCGAGTGCGGGAGCCGCGAGAGCCGTGCCCACGCCCTGGTGGCCCTGGGCCGTTTCACGGAGGCGGCGCGGGAGTCGCACCGGGCCTGGAGGGCGGCGACGCCGTTGCGGGGCGAGCTCGCCGGGCGCGCCCTCCTGGCCCTGGGACGCGCGCGGCTGCGCCTCGACCGCGGGGAGGCGGAGAAGGCCTTCGAGCGCGCCCGGGCCGCCGCGCCGGGGCGGCCCGGCCTGGCCGCGATGGCCGAGCTCGGCCGCGTCGTCGCGCGCGCAAGCGGTCCCGAGGACCACGACGTGCGGCAGGCGCTGGCCACCCTCGAGGCCTGGGGCGACCGGCGTCTCCTCGCCCGCGCCCTGGCCGACGTGCGCGAGGTGCTGGGACGGCGCGTCGACGGACTCGTCGCGGAGGGCGCGCTGGCCGCGCTGCCGCGGGTGCCGATGCTCTCAGCCGCCGTCGATGCCGCCGTGGCCGTCTTCGCGGACACGGCTCCGGAGGCGCGGTGGGCGGCGGTGATGCGCGCGGCGGGCTCCGTGCTGCCGTGGAGCCGCGCGGCCTGGGTCGGCGCGGACGCAGCCAGCCGATGGGAGCTCGAGCGCGAGGGCGGTGCCCCGGCTCCGCTGGCGGAGGAGGACCTCGCTTGCCTGGTCACGCGCGAGGGGGCCGGCCCGCGGGTCGTGGACCTCACCGCCGACGGATGGCGAGGCCATCCGGGCCGTGTCGGGCACGGCCTCGGGCGAGCGCTGGTCGTTCCGGTCGCGGACGCGTGGGCCTACCTCGACTTCCGCGAGGCCGACGGCCCCGCGCCGGACGAGGTGAGCCTGGCCGTCCTCGCGGAGTTCGTCCGCCTGCTGTCGCTCCGGACGGCGGGCGGCGCGGAGGAGGCGGCGCCGGAGGGCTCGGCGGAGGAGGCGCCCGCGGCGGAGGAGCCCTTTCCGGGAGTCGTCGGGCAGTGCGCGGCCATGCGCGAGCTGTCCCGGACGATGACGCGCGTGGCGGCGTCCGACCTGGTCGTGCACGTCTCGGGGGAGACGGGTACCGGCAAGGAGCGGGTGGCGGAGGCGCTCCACGCACGGTCGGGACGCTCCGGCCGCTTCGTGCCCGTCAACGCGTCCGCGCTCGGAGACGACCTGGTCGAGTCCGAGCTGTTCGGCCACGTGCGCGGGGCGTTCACGGGCGCGGTGGCCGACCGCGAGGGGCAGGTGGCGGCGGCGGAGGGGGGCACGCTCTTCCTCGACGAGGTGGCCGACCTGTCACCGCGCGTGCAGGGAAAGCTGCTGCGGTTCGTGGAGAGCCGCCAGTACTCGCGGCTCGGGGAGACGGTCATCCGCAAGGCCGACGTCCGGCTGGTCACGGCCGCCAACGTCCCGCTCGAGTCCAAGCTGCGCCCGGACCTCATCTTCCGCCTGACCGACGTGGTGCTCGGCCTGCCCCCGCTGCGGGAGCGCGGCGAGGACGTATGGCGCCTCGTCCGCGCGTTCCTGCGCCAGTACGCGCCTTCGGCCGGCCCCGTGCCGAGCGTGACCCCGGCCGCCCGGCACGCGATCGAGTCCCACGCGTGGCCCGGCAACGTCCGCGAGCTCCAGCGGGTGATCCACCGCGCGGTCGTGATGGCGGCGGGGCGGCCCATCGGCCCCGAGCATCTCTGCCTGCGCGCCCGGCCGGGGGCGCCTCCGGGGCGCTCGCTCAAGGACGCCGTGCTGGCCTGCGAGCGGACGCACATCGCGGGCGTGCTGGCGCTCAGCGGCGGCAACCGCGCCCGGGCCGCCGTGGCCCTGGGCCTCACGCGCCAGGGGCTGGTGGCCAAGATGGCCCGCCTGGGGATCGGCTGAGGCCCCTCACCACTCTCGGCCCTCGGCGAGGTAGTCGGCGAGCAGCGGCGAGCTCGAGGACAGGGGCGGGAGGGAGTCGCCGACGAGCGTGCGCCGCCACCAGCCCGGCTCGCCCGGCCGCGCGAATTCGTATCGGTACAGTCGCCCCCGGATCCACACCGGCGGATGGTCCTGGAAAGGTCCGGGGGCGAGCAGTCCGCGCACGGCGGGGTCGCCGGCGAGCAGCTTCGCCACCAGCCGCACGAGCCACGAGGGAGTGCCCGCGCCGGGCATGGCCGCGAACCACATCTGCCAGTCGAGCCGGTAGTGGTAGGGCGAGATCCAGCAAGGACGGCGGAAGGGATCGCCCGGCTTGCACTTGAATTCGTACTCGGTCCAGCGCGTCGTCTCGGACGGGTTGGGATCCGAGGTGCCCTCGAGGACGATCTCGAACCGCTCGCGCCCGATGGAGCCGAAGGCCCCGTAGGTGTTGACGAGGTCGAACGGGTCGAACGACGTGTTCATGACCTGCCCGGGCGAGAGCATGTTCAGGACCGGGTTCAGGCTGAGGAGACCGACCACGATGGCCAGCGCGTAGGTGACCAGCGTCCGCGCCTTGCTCGGCTGCGCGCCCGGCGTGTGAACGGCCAGGCGGTCGCGCAGCCTGCGCGGCAGGCACGGGCGCAGCAGACCGTCGTCGAAGCAGGCGACGGCGATGGCGATGGTGAGCCAGTTCAGGAACGACAGGTTTCCGCTGAGGATCAGCAGGACCTGGAAGAGGACGATGAGCGCGCCCGCGACGAGGCGTGGCCGGCGCGGCCCGAAGACGAACAGCGGGGCCAGGAGCTCGGCCACGTGGTTGAAGAGGACCTCCAGCCGATGGAACCACACCGGCAACTGGTGGAGGTACCAGGAGAGCGGGTTCGGGTTGGGCTGCGTCTCGTAGTGGAAGACGAGGCAGGTCAAGTCGCGCCAGCAGGGGTCGCCGCGCAGCTTGATGAGGCCGGCCCCCAGCATCAGGCGGAGGGTCAGCCAGCGCAGCAGCACGATCACGACTCTCGGCGTGGGCGTGCCGCGCTCGAAGGGGGCGAGGCGCCACAGGGGCGCCACGAAGATGGCGAGGAAGCCCGTCTCCAGCAGCAGGATCTCCCAGCCGTAGCCGTAGAAGGTCCGGCCGGCGTGGACGTACGACATGTACAGCAGCCAGAGGGCGAAGAGGATCGGCACGTTCGCGAAGCCGCACAGGACGAGGAGCGAGAGGACGAGGCCGACCCAGCCCCCGGCCCGGAAGGCGCTGTCGGAGGAATCGAACAAGAACAGCGTGGGGAGGCGCAGGAAGGTGCCCACCCCGCGGCCATGCGCGTCCGCCACCGCGTCGAGGAGCTCGCGCGCGGGCAGGAGGCCGCGGCTTCCGAGCAGCGGCTCCCACTGGTCGATCACGATCAGGAACGCGACCACGTACACGAGGCCGAGCAGACGCAGGAACACGAGTCGCGTCAGCCAGTGTTCTTCGTTATGCTGCGCGCTCTCGAAAGGCGGGTCCATGCGAGGATTGATCCTGGCCGTGGCGGCTTCGGTCCTGGTGGCGGCGCCGCCGGCGCGGGCCCAGGCGCCGCCACTGCATGACGAAGCCCTCCAGATTCTGACCGGCCTCGTCAAGATCGACACCAGCAATCCTCCCGGCAACGAGATCCAGGCCGCGCGCTACGTCAAGGAGATCCTCGACCGCGAGGGCATCCCCTCCGAGATCGTCGAGTCCGCGCCCGGCCGGGCCAGCCTGGTCGCCCGCCTCAAGGGCAGCGGGGCCCGGAAGCCGCTGCTCCTGATGGGCCACCTCGACGTGGTCGGGGTCGAGCGCAGCCGGTGGACGGTGGACCCGTTCGCGGCCGTCGTCAAGGACGGCCATCTCTACGGCCGGGGGGCGGAGGACGACAAGGGCATGGACGCGGCGAACCTGGCCGTCTTCCTGAAGCTCTCCCGCGACAAGACGCCGCTCGACCGCGACGTCATCCTGCTCGCGGAGGCGGGGGAGGAGGGCACCAGCCAGTTCGGCATCGACTTCCTGGTGGAGAAGCACTGGGAGAAGATCGCCTGCGAGTACGCGCTGAACGAGGGCGGCACCTTCCATCAAGTCGGCGGGAAGGTCCAGTACACCGGGGTGCAGACCACGGAGAAGGTCCCGCGCGGCCTCGACCTCCGGGCGCGCGGCCAGAGCGGGCACGGGTCGGTGCCGCGGCTGGACAACCCGATCACGCACCTGGCCGCGGCCGTGGCCAAGGTCGGGGCCTGGCAGCCGCCCATGCGGCTCAACGAGACGACCCGCGAGTTCTTCGCCCGCCTGGCCACCATCAGCCCGCCGGACGAGGCCCGGCTCTACACGCATCTCGAGGACCCGGCGGTGCAGGAGAGGCTGCGGGCCCAGCGGCCGCTCTACAACTCGATGCTGCGCACCTCGGTGGTCCCGACCATCGTCAAGGGCGGCTTCCGCGAGAACGTGATCCCCGCGGAGGCGGAGGCCACCCTGGACGTGCGCGCGCTGCCCGACGAGGACATCGACCAGCTCGTGGCCACGCTCGTCCGCTTGATCGACGATCCCGCGGTGACGGTGACGCGCCGGACGGAGGGCCAGCGGCGCCCGGCCGCCCCGCCCTCCAGCATCAAGAGCGAGATGTTCGCGGCGCTCGAGCGCGCCCAGAAGCGCGTGTTCCCGGAGGCGATCTCGATCCCGCTCATGCAGACGGGCGCCACCGACGGCGCCCAGCTGCGCGCGAAGGGCGTCCAGGTCTACGGGATCGCCATCCCCGCCGACGACGACGATTACGCGCGGATGCACGGCAACGACGAGCGCATCTCGGTCGACGCCCTGGGCCGGTTCAGCGACTACCTCTACGCGGCGGTGGTCGACGTGGCCGCGCGGAAGTAGCTACGCGACGGGGTCGCCCTCCGTCACCAGCTCGTCGTGCAGTCCGCGCACGGCCTCCACGACGCGCGCCTCCTCCACGAGCAGGCTGATCCGGAAGCTCGAGGTCGAGACCCCCAGCACGGCCGTCCCCTGGCCGCTCAGGACGCCCAGCGCGCGCCGCAGGTTCAGGAAGCTCGCGTTGATGCCGGCCCCGATCGCGGAGACGGCGCCCAGCCCGTCGCGCAGGTGCACGCGCGAGGCGAACGCGCTCTCGACCTCGCGGCGCAGGGTGGGGAAGTCGTGCAGGTTCTCGAGGGAGAGGACGAGCGACCCTGACCCGCCGCGGCCGGGCCAGTCCTGGAAGAGGAGCTGCTTGCCTGCCGCCTGGCGCCCGTCCAGGTGCTCGAGCACGCGCAGCAGCAGGTCCGGGCCGTCGTCGGCAGTGGTGAGGGACACGAGGCCGGTCTCGCTGGCCACGCCGACCACGCGCCCGGGCGCGCGGGGCGGGAACTTGCGCACCACCGTCTCCGCCCCTCCCCTGGTGGCCCGCGCGTAGATGGCGATCCCGCGCTCCTTCGCGAACTCCACCGCCTGGGCGTTGAGGACCTTCGCCCCCGACTCCGCCAGCTCCTGCATCTCCTCGTAGCTGATCTCGGCCAGGCGGCGGGCCTCGGGCACCACGCGCGGGTCGGCGGTGTAGACGCCCTCCACGTCCGAGTAGATCTCGCAGTCCGCCTGCAGCGCGGCGGCCAGCGCGACCGCGGTCGTGTCCGAGCCCCCGCGGCCGAGGGTGGTGACGTCGCGGCGGTAGGACACGCCCTGGAAGCCGGCCACGATCACGACCTTGCCCTTGTCCAGCTCGTCCTGGACGCGGAAGGGCCGCACCTCGACGATCCGCGCGTTGGCGTGGGCGTCGTTGGTGACGATGCCGGACTGCGAGCCGGTGAAGCTCACGGCGGGGATGCCGCGCGCGTTGAGGGCCATCGAGACCAGGGCCATCGAGATGCGCTCGCCCGCCGAGAGCAGCATGTCGAGCTCGCGCCGGGGCGGGCTCGCGGAGACCCGCTTGGCCAGGGACAAGAGGTCGTCCGTGGTGTCGCCCATGGCGGAGACGACCACCACCACGTCCTTGCCCGACTTCTTCGTGGCCGCGATGCGGTCGGCCACCTTCTGCATCTTCTCGACGTCGGCTACCGAGGAGCCGCCGTACTTCTGGACCACGATCGCCACCGCTCGACCTCCCGACCGATTCTAATGGCCGCGGGCGGGGGCCGGCCCCCCCGGTTGCGGGTCGTCCTTGAGCGGCACCACGAACAGCAGCAGCATGGAGGGCAGCGACACGAGGAATCCGAGGATGAAGAAGCTCAGGAAGCCGATGTGGGCGGCGATCGCGCCCCCGAAGCCTCCCACCAGGCGCGAGGGGATCGACATGATGGCGGACCCGATCGCGTAGTGGGCGGCCTTGAACTCCGCCTTGCAGGTGGTGAGGAGGTACACGAGGAGCACGGCGTTGCCGAGGGCGGCGGCGAAGTTCTCGTAGCCGTGGACGAACGCGATCCACGCGAACCCGTGGGGGGTGGCCGGGTCTGGCTTGGCCCAGGCCAGCCAGACGTAGGCCCAGATGTTGAAGTTCATGATGATGGTCAGCGGCCAGATGGCCTTCTTGAGGCCCTTGCGCTTGATCCAGTACGACCCCGCCATCGCTCCCGCGATGGTCGTGCCCGCCCCGATCACGCCGGCCAGCCACGAGAGCTGCCCCTTGGTCACCCCCAGCTCGCGGAGGAGGAAGGCGCTGTTCATCGAGAAGAGGATCTCGTCTCCGATCTTGTAGGTCAGGATGAACAGCAGCACGATCGCGATCTTGTCCTGCTGGAGGTAGCTCCCGAAGGCGCGCCCGAACGTCGCGAAGGTCTGGCGGAGGTCGGGACGAGGCCCGCCGGAGAGCTCCGGACGCGGCAGGGCGACGGCGTGGAACAGGGCGAACACGAGCATGGTGAGGCCGCCCGTGCCGAAGGCCAGCGCCCAGTCCAGGCGCTTGTCCGGGCTCAGTGCGGCCAGCCCCAGGAGGCCGGTGACGCCCGCGATGATGGCGATCCGGTACCCCATCGCCTTGTGCCCGGTGTAGGCGGCCTGCTCGCGGATCCCGCGGATCGCCTCCATGTAATAGGCGTCGATCGCGATGTCGTTGGTGGCGGCCACGAAGGCGAGGATGACCAGCATCACGGCAATGCCGGTCAGGTGGCCGTGGGGACTCTCCATGGGCACGCGATACGCGGCCCAGGCCACGGCCAGGATGACGAGGCCGACGATCGCCTGCAGCCAGACGAGCCATCGGCGCTTGGTCCCGAAGATGTCGAGCAGGGGGGCCCAGAGGAACTTGAAATTCCAGGGCAGGCCCAGGAAGTTCACGTATCCGATCGACGTCAGGCTGGCTCCGATGTCCGTGAAGAACACCGTGCCCAGGCGGAGCGTGATGATGAGGGGCAGGCCCTCGGCGAAGTAGGTCGTGTTGACCCACAAGGCGGTCCAGAAGGCCTTGCCCCAGGAGGAGGCGGCCGCCGGTTCCACCGCCACCGCGGCCGCTTTCTCCTGCGCTTCGACGGGCCGATCTTCCGCCCTGGTGCTCATGGGGTTCCCGTGCTCGATCTTGACACACGCACGCGACCGTATCGGGCGGGGTGTGCGGGGTATCCGGGTGAGGCGGCTCACGGAGTCGGAAGCCGGCCCGCCCGACAGGCGTAGACTCGGCATGCGGAACCCAGCGCCCCCTCCCGGTGTCGAAGAGGCAGGCGGTGGGTTTGGAGGTCATGATGGCCTCGGGTGAGCTCGCCCTCTCGACGGCAGAGAGCCGACCGGCGGCGACCGCGGCCGAGCCCGCCCTCGTCGAGCGCTGCCGGCAGGGCGACGCGGAGGCCTTCGCGCGCCTCGTCGCGCTGCACGAGGGCATGGTCCTCAACCTGGCGGCGCGGCTGCTCGGGGATCCGGAGGAGGCGCGCGACATCGGCCAGGACGTCTTCCTCCAGGTCTACCGGACGCTCGGCGGCTTCCAGGGCCGCAGCACGCTGCGGACCTGGATCTACCGCATCGTCGTGAACCAGTGCCGGAACCGGCAGCGCTGGTGGCGCCGGCGGCGGCGGGCCGCTCTGTGCCCGCTCGAGGACATCAGCGCGGCCGACGAGGCGAGGCTGGCCACGGCCTCCGCGGACGAGAGCCCGTTCGAGCGGCTGGCCCGGCGCGAGCGCGCGCGCCGGATCGAGTCCGCGCTCGGGGCCCTGTCCTTCGACCACCGCGCGATCCTGCTCCTGCGCGAGGTCGAGGGGCTCACGTGCGAGGAGATCGGGACCACGCTCGCCCTGCCGGTGGGGACGGTGAAGAGCCGGCTGTCGCGCGCCCGCGACGGCCTGCGGCGGGGGCTGGGTCGGGAAGGGGAGGAGAGGCCATGAATTGCGGCCGGGTGCGGCGCCGGTTCTCCGAGCATCGCGATCGCGCGCTGGCGGCGGCGGAAGCCCGCGCGATCACGGCGCACCTGGAGGCCTGTGCCCAGTGCGCCGCGTCGTGGCGCTCGTTCAACGCCGATCTCGACCACCTGGGGTCCCTGCCCGTGATCGAGACGGCCGGGGAGATCGCCGCCGGCGTCTTCGACCGCCTCGACATGGAGAGGCGCCAGCCCGGGCTGTCGCTCCTGTTCCGCCCCTTCGGGTCCGCGCGCCCCCTCATGCTGCCGAGCCTCGTGCCCGCCGTGTTCGTCCTGGTGGGAGTGCTCACGGGCGCGCTCGCCCTGGGCCGGGCGGCGGAGCCGCTGCCCACGGTCCGCCTGTCCGCGTCTCCATCGACCTGGGGGAGCCTGCTCCCGCCGTCGGGCACCGAGGGCAACCCGCTGTTCTCGATGTCGGAGGTGAGCCCGCCCCGCGTGCGCTCGGGAGAGGTGGTCCCGTCCTACCTGCCCGCGCATCCCGGGCCGGGCACGGTGTTCCTGGAGACGGTGGTTGCCCGCGACGGCAGCGTCTCCGCCGTCACCGTCCTCGGCGGAGACTCCGAGCTGGCGCGTCCGATGGTGGACGCGCTGCGCCGTGAGCGCTACGAGCCGGCCCGCTTCCGGGGCCGCCCGGTCGCGGTGAGCATCTATCGCCTGTTCAGCCGGATGGAGGTCTGGGGCGGGGTCTGATCAGGGCGCCGTCCGAACGAACGCCAGACCGGCGATCCGATCGCCGGCGAGCGAGACCGGGTAGCCGGGGACGGGAGACAGGCCGCCGGTCAGACCATCCACCGCGCTGGCGTCGATCTGGTGGCCGTCGGGTCCTCCGATGAAGTAGAGGAACCGCCCGTCCGGGTCCAGGGTCGTCGGAAAGGCCTCGACGTCGAACGGTGATCCGGGGACCGGGGCCAGGGCGCCCGAGGGTTGGATGGCGAAGGCCGCGGTCTGGATCGGACCGGAGTCGGGCTCCCAGGACGCGTAGACGAAACGATTCTGGGGGTCGACCAGCAGGCGGCCGGGGGTGAGGTTCGCCGTCAGTATCGGCGTGACGCCCGCCGGGGCGAGCGCACCCGTCGTCTCGTCGACCCGATAGCTCCGGATGGCCAGGCCCGCGTAGTACTCGCTCTTGAGGATGAACGCGAGCCCGCGGGGCGAGGCGGCTCCGATCCCGTCGTTGCCGTAGTCGGCCGCGAAGGGAGAGCCGGCTACGGCGGACAGCCGGCCCGTGGCGTCGTCCACGGTGTAGGCCGAGATCCCGCCGCGAGGGCACGGGCCGTAGAGCTGCGTATGGTCGCCGGACGCGGTCACGTACGCGGTCCGGCCCCCGCGCGCGAAAGCGATGCCGCTGGGCGCGGTCTCGGTGACGGCGTCGCCGCCCGGAACCACGGACCAGGTGCCGAGAGTGTCGATCGCGTAGGTGTGGACGAGGCCGGGACCGAGGCAATCGTATTGGGTCCTACGGCTCTCGGTCACGTAGGCGAACCGGCCGGAGGGCTCGATCGCGACCACCGCCCGGCCGGCGGGCAGTGTCAGCGGGGTCGGGGACCCCGAGGGGGCGAGGGCGCCCGTGATCGGATCGACGATGCGCAGCGCGCTGACGGACGTCTCGTCGAGCGTGTACACGAACCGTCCCCGCGGGTCCGTGAAGAGCGCAACCGTCACGCCGGAAGCGACCGGCCGCCCGGGGCCGTGAAGGGCTCCCGTCGCCGCGTCGACCCCGAAGGCGACGACGGCCCCGCCGCGCTGGCGCACGAACAGGAGCGTGGACGCGGTAGCGCCGGACACGGCGGGCGCGGACGTCGCCGGCGTCGGCATTCCGGTCCCCCCTCCGCATCCGGGGAGGAGGGGGAGGGCGGAGAGCGACGCGGCCAGCAGCGCCCGCTTCATGGCAGAGGTGCTGGGGAAGGGTAGGCCAGGCGTGAGCGGCCGGTCAACAGGGAATGGCGGGTCTCTCGTTCCGGAACGAAATCGTTTAGATCTAAACGATCTCCAGGCCGGCCGCCTCGCGACGCTCCAGAGCGGCGTCCGTCACGTGCGTGGCGGCGATCCCGTCCATCCGGCCGTCCGGGGAGCGGACGACGGTGACCCTCGGGCCGACGGGCGCCCAGAGGGCAGGGTCGGTCGGTCCGAAGAGGGCGACGACCGGCGCTCCCCAGGCCGCGGCGAGGTGGCTCACGCCGGAGTCGTTGCCGACGTAGACGCCCGCTCGGGCGAGCACCGTCCCCAGGACCCTCGCCGGCAGCTCGCGGGCCCGGACGGCGCCATCACGGCGCGCCAGCGGGACGGCGGCGTCGCGATCGGCCGGACCCTCGACGAGCAGCCACGGCTGCCCGGCCGCGACCGCGTCCACCACCGACGTGAACCGATCGGCCGGCCAGTTCTTGCCCGCCGAGCCGCTGCCGGGATGGATGGCCAGGAAGCGCGCGCCCAGCCGGTCGAGCCATGTCCTGCTGCAGCCGATCTCGTCTGCGGTGGGCTGCAGCAGCGGTGTCGGTGTGTTCGGGTCGGCACCGAAAGGCCTCACGGCCTCCGCCAGCCATCTGGCGGCGTGCGGACCACTCGTTGGAGGAAGCGGCCCGCGGGACACAACCTGCGCCCTCGGGGCCGCGGCGGCAATCCCACGTACCAGCTCCTCGTTCGACGTGTAGGCGATCACGCCATCGAAGGGAGCCAGCACGCGCCGCGCCTCGTCCGGCAATTGGCCGTCGCCGGACAGCAGCGAGGCCATGCTCGCCGCCTCCCAGGGCAGGGCCGACTCCGCCTCGCCCGGTCCGGGCCCGACCAGCGCGGCCCCGGCGGCGGAAGGGGCGAGGACGGAGACGCGATGTCCGGCCGCCCGCAAGGCGGCCACCGACGCGCGCAGGAGCAGCACGTCGCCGAGGGCTCCCGCGCGGACGAGGAGGACTCTCAGCGCGGAAGGGCTACGGGACCTCGACGCGGCCGGTGGAGACGTTCCCCAGCAGGTCGGACGCCCGCACGACCACGACGTGGGGACCGGGGCCCGCCAGCTCGCCGAGCGGGAAGTCGTAGCTCTCCTCGAGGCTGTCGTTGATGCCGTCGGCGGGGTGGACCTCCTGCCATTTCCCGCCGTCGATCGAGTACTCGGTCTTGCGCACGATGCTGGAGTCGTCCTTGACGGTGACGTGCACCCGCGCGGGCGTGCCCGCGGCCAGGGTCACCGTGACGGCGGGCGGGGTGTTGTCGACGTCGAAGGGGGCGCTCTCCTTGTCGCCGCTGAGCGCGGAGCCGGCGGGGTTGCTGGGCGAGTCGCTGGCCGTCACCTTGACGACGTAGCGGCCGTTGGGGACGGTCGTGGTGTCCCAGGCCACCACGGTGTCCGTCACGCCCTTCTTCAGCAGCCGGAACCGGCTGTCGCCCAGCGGCCGGTAGTACACGTCGTAGACGAGCGTGTCGCTGTTGGGATCGTCCGCCTTCCAGGAGAACGTCTGCACGCCCTTCTGGTACAGGCGTCGGCTGTAGGCGGTGGCCGACGGCGCGTTCACGCGGGAGGCGGATCCGCCCGGCCGCCCGTCCGGGCTGCGCGGCTCGTCGAGGCCGAGGATGTCCACGTCGCCGGAGAGCGAGATCGGCTTCTGGAAGACCTCGCCCGGCGGATGCACGGTGATGGACTGGATCTGCGGGCGCAGGTTCCGCTGGAGGTAGGCGGCCACCAGGGTGTCGAGCACGGGCGAACGGCCCTGCGTGCCGATCAGGACCGCGCGCACCTGGAGGAAGCGCGCGGCCTCGCTCGCGATCGGCGTGCCCTTGCGGTCGGTGTAGGGCGCCGACCAGGCGGACCAGGTGCTGTCCGGGGTCGTGGTGTTGCCGCTGCGCGTGAGCACCTGGATCTCGGTGCCGGGGGGCAGCTCGGCGTCCCAGCGCACCCGGCCCCAGCTCGAGACGGTGTCGGTGTCCTTCGCCTTCGAGGTGAGCGTGCCCCGCGTCCCCGCCGCCCCCTCCACCACGTGCACCTTGCCGGGGTTCGAGGTGGCCAGGAACACCTCGCCCGACTTCGCGCGCAGCAGGCTCGTCACCTGCTCGGCCGGGAAGGAGGTGACCATCGTCCAGGAGCGGTCCGGGTGGAGGCGGTAGAGCTTGCCCTTGTTGCCGGTGCCGAGGAGCACGCCGTCGTCGGCGGCCACGATCGCGTGCGGCATCTCGTCGGACGAGGTCCAGACGACGTCCACCTCGCCGGTCGGGGACACGCGCACGACCGCGCCCTTGCTCGCGCCCGTCCGGATCGGCTCCATGGCCCGCGGCGAAGGCGTGGCGCTGGGAGCGGGAGGTCCGGCCAGGCTGAAGCTCTCGCTGACCGTGACCTCGCCGATCGGAGCCGAGGTCACGGGAGGCAGCATCGGCACGCTCGGGGTATGGTCCTCCTTGTCCTTGCCGTCGATGAGCGCCGCGTACAGGCTCCCGTCCGCGGCCACGTCCACCGCCTTGACCTCGCGGTAGGCGGAGTCGTGCAGCACGAACACCTTGCCCGCGGAGTCGATGCGGTAGAGGACGCCGCCCGGAGTGCTGCCCGCGTAGACGTTGCCCTTGCCGTCCACGGCGAGGGCGGTGAGGTGCCCCTCCGGGCTCGAGAAGAGGACCTCCGACTTGTCCTTGGCCGTCACGCGGTGGATGCGCCCCTCCGACCCGGTGGCCACGAGGAGCCGGCCCTTGTCGTCGAAGGCGAGGGCCCAGATGTACTTGTCGCTGGGGTCGAAGTAGACCTCCGACTTGCCGTCGCGGTCGATCTCGTAGACCTTGCCGTCGGGCGAGGTCCCGGCGTAGACCTTGCCGTCCTTGCCCACCGCCAGCGCGTGCACCTCGAGCTCGGGGGCGTCGAACAGGAGCGAGGACTTGCCGTTCTCGACCTTGAAGACCTTCCCTTCGTTGCCGGTGCCGACGTAGAGCCGCCCGTCGCCGTCACGGGCCAGGGACCACACGTACGGGGCCTCGGGGTCTTGCAGGACGCGGGTGGCGGGAGCGAGCCGGACGCGCCCCTCGGAGTCGACCGAGAGCCCCTCCGTCTCGCCCTCCAGGAAATCGCGCGCCCCCTCGAGCGGCCAGAACTGGGGCTGGGCGGCGTGGAGGAGGGCGGGGACGCCGAGGCAGGCCAGGGCCAGGAGCCCGGCGACGGGGTGGCGCATCGAACCTCGCAATGGGATCAGGAGCGGCGTCCCGCCTCAGCGCTCGACGGGGAGGGTCAGCACCCTCGAGCCGGAGACGGCGTAGTCGGTGGAAAGGTCGAAGTCCCACACCGCGGCCGTGCGGAGGGGGATCACGCTCGTGCCCTGCTCGGAGCCGCCCAGGACCGAGAGCACGGAGGGTGGAAGCGACTGCATGTACTCGCCGCGCACGATGGCCCCGTCGTCCGGCCGCGTCATGCGCACGTAGACGTGGTTGTTGTGCCGGAGGCCGTTGATGGCGCGGATGAGCTGGTCGAGGTCGCGGGGCACGAACTGCTGCCGCATCTCGCGCTGCTCGACCGCGGTCAGGGAGGGGCCGTCCGCCACCAGCACCGCGTAGTTGCCGGCGGGAGCGGTGGCGGGAACGCTGATCGGGATCGTCTGGGTGATGGTCTCCCCCCGGTAGGTGCGGAGCTGGACCTTGAGCGGCACCGTCGACCCCGCGCGCACCGGTCCCGTGCGCTCCAGCCAGGCCCGCTCGAGGGTGGCGCTCTGGACCGTCTCGTCGGAGGCCACGTCGATGGTGACCTTCTCGATCTTCACCCGCTCGAGGTCGTTGGTCATGAGGTAGGCCAGGGGCGCCGCCACCAGGCCGGCGGCCTGGATGGCCGGCTGCTCCTGGGTGAAGAGGTCCTCCACCCGCACCTCGCGCTTGCCCGTCAGCTCCAGGCGCGCGTCCACGCGGATGGTGGAGGTCCCGAACGCGCGCTCGTTGCTCTGCAGCACCGAGGCCAGCGAGACGTAGGCGAGCACGGGGCTGAAGAGCTCGTCCTCGACCATCCGGAAGGCGAAGGTGCGCTCCTGCCCGCGGCTGGTCTTGATCTTCACCTCGACCGGGATCATGCGCGGGACCTTGCCGATCATGCCCGACACCGCGGTGATGCGGTCCTGCTCGATGGTGCCCACCGCGTCCGCGGGGGAGCTGATCTTCCAGGACTGGTAGAGGCTCGGGAAGACGGAGTAGACGTAGGCCTTGCGCATCGGGAACTGCGTAGGGCCGAGGTTGTAGAAGGGATGGCCGAAGGCGTAGACGCGGCCGTTATCGATGTGGGTGACGGTCCCGGTGGCGCTCAGGTCCATGTCACCTTCGATGAGCGAGATGCCCACCGCGCCCCCCGGCTGCAGGTCGGGGAGCACGCCCGCGGGCAGCGTCCCCTTGCCCCCGGTTCCCATCACGGGTGTGAACCCCATGCCCGCGAACATGCCGCGCGCCCATTCGAAGGTGGCGGGATCGAAGCCGGAGAAGACGAGGGGCACCGACAGCGGGCCGAGGGTCTGCCCGACCAGGGAGCCCGGCATCTCCCCGCGCATCGCGCCCGCGGAGAGCGGGATCGCGGGCAGGGGCCGCTTGAGGGCGGCCACCAGCGACTCGCGGTCGAGGGGGGCCTTGGGGCCGGAGGCGCCGAACACGGCGGGGAAGCGCGCGGAAGCCGCCCGCGGCCCGCCCGTCTTCGTGGCGTCGATCATCTCCGAGATCGGCGTGATCCCCGCGATGGTCTCCTTGGAGAACGGGAAGCCGTAGGCGACCGCGCCCACGAGCCTGCCGTCGATGTAGACGGGGCTGCCGCTCATCCCCGCGATCACTCCCGTCTTCTCGAGGGGACCGCCCTCCAGCCTGGCCACGATCATGCTCTGCTTGGGGCCGACGTTCTCCAGGACGCCGATGACCGTGACCTTGAACTCCTCGATCTTCGTGCCCTCGAAGACGGTCCGGCCGATGCCCGTCATCCCCGGGCGGACCGCGTCCAGGGGCAGGATGTCCACCGCGGGCACGGCATCGGGCGTGGCCCCCGCCACGGGCGGCTTGGCCGGAGAGTCGGCGCGGACGGTCAGGAACGCGGAGCCGGCCATCACGACGGCGACTCCGCAGGCGAGGACGGCCATCGACGAGCGCATCTGCGTGAGATCTCCCACTCGACGTCGACTCGATCTTAGCACCCGCGTCGGTGGAGGCAATGGTGGCGAGGGAGCCGGACGGGCGTGCTAAGATGGCCGCTTCTTGGAATCGAGACCCCAGAGTCCCGTCCCCGCCGCCCTGTTCGCGTGGCTCCTCCCCGGCGCGGGTCACCTCTACCTCCGCCGGCCGGGCAAGGCCCTCATCTTCATGGTGGCCATCGGCGCCCTCTTCGCGCTGGGGGTGGCCATGGACTCGCGCCTGGAGATGAGCCTCGGCCTCGACGACGTGCTGGCCTCGCTGTTCAGCCTGGCCCAGATGGCGATCGGCCTGCCGTACTTCGTGGTGCGCATGCTGGGCTACCAGGGCGACGTCAAGTCGGTGACCTTCGAGTACGGCAACACGTTCACCGCGGTGGCCGGCCTCCTCAACATCCTGGTGGTCCTGGACGCCTACGACACCGCGCTGGGCCGCAAGCGTTGACCTCCCACCGCCTGCTGGCCAGCCACCTCGTCGCCCTCGTCACCTTCTCGGTGCTCACGTCGGCCGTCTTCGCCACCCTGCTGCGCGACGACGCGCGCAGCCGGCTGCGTTTCGGCCTCCTCGCCTTCGCCGCCTTCGTGGCCTCCGCGATCGTCGTCGGCTGGCTGATGTACCCCTTCCCGAGCTGAGGCCATGCCGGCCGCGTTGGCAATCGCGGTCATCCCCGGTGACGGCATCGGGGTGGAGGTCATCGCGGAGGCGGTCCGTGTCCTCGAAACGGTCGCCTCCTCTTCCGGCCGCGCCGTCCATCTCACGCCGCTGCCCTGGGGCGCCGATCACTACCTGAAGACGGGCATCACGCTCCCGCCGGACGCGCTCGGCATGCTGCAGGGCTCCTTCGACGCGATCCTGCTCGGGGCCATGGGCGATCCGCGGGTCCCCGACAACCGTCACGCCGCCGACATCCTGCTCGGGATGCGCTTCCGCCTGGACCTGTATGTGAACTTTCGCCCGGTCCGCCTCTTCCACGAGCGGCTGTGTCCACTCAAGGGCGTCGGCCCCAAGGATGTCGACTTCGTGGTCTTCCGGGAGAACACGGAGGGCCTCTACGTGATGATGGGCGGCAACTTCAAGAAGGACACCGCGGACGAGGTCGCGACCGAGATCGACCTCAACACGCGCAAGGGCGTGGAGCGGATCGTCCGCCACGCCTTCGAGTTCGCCCGGGCGCGGGGCCGCACGCGCGTGACCATGGCCGACAAGTCGAACGTGCTCGTCCACGCCCACGACCTCTGGCAGCGCGTCTTCAAGGCGGTGGCCGCGGAGTACGCCGGGATCGAGGCGGTCCACCTGTACGTGGACAACCTCGCGCTGCAGATGGTGCGCGACCCCGCGCAGTTCCAGGTCATCGTGACCAGCAACATGTTCGGCGACATCGTCACCGACCTCGCCGCCGGCCTCCAGGGCGGGCTCGGCATGGCCGCCTCCGGGAACCTCCATCCGGGCCGGCTGAGCCTGTTCGAGCCCGTGCACGGCTCCGCCCCGAAGTTCGCGGGCAAGAACGTGGCCAACCCGATGGGGGCGATCCTGAGCGCCTCCCTGATGCTCGAGCACCTCGGTTGGACGGAGGAGTCGCGGCGGATCGAGGACGCGGTCCATTGGGCGGTCGACAACGACCGCACGACTTCCGACATCGGGGGCACGCTCGGCACGCGCGAGGTCGGAGAGGCGATCGCAGCACGAGTCTCGTGACCGAACCGCCACTCAAGCCACTCCACAGCGACGCCGCGCTGATCCCACTGAAGCTCGAGAAGAAGAGAGGGAACTGGACCTGACGAGTGAGGCGGAACAGTCGCGAGCCGTCGGCCTCGAGTTCCAGAGATTCCCGATACCTGATCGGGGTGGCCAAGGTCAGGGGGCGCTCGGATGTCCAGGGTCAGGCGACGAGACTACAATCGACCAATGGCCTCGCGCACGGTCTCCCTGACTCCGGGCAAGCGCGTCCTCTTCCTCACCAAGGACCCCGACCTCATCCGGCGGCAGCTCCGGGGCGAGCTGGACCTCCGCATGGAGGACCTCTCGGTCGCCGACCTCATGGACGACATCAACACCGACGCCATGACCCCGGCCTGGGCCTGCTTCGACTACCGGCCGGAGGACATCGCGCGCAACGCCTACGCCGGGATCACCATCGGCAAGGAGCGGCTCTTCCCCCAGGGGTCGCTCATGGCCGGCAACTTCGAGGTGATCGTCTCCGGCTATCGCAAGGGCGTGGGCTCGAGCCGGGAGACGGCCGTTCAAGCCGAGAAGTGGTCGGGCATCCGCATCGCCATCGCCGGGAGCTTCGCGCCCATCCACGCGCGCAACAACATCTCGCAGGGCGTGCTGATGGGCGATCACGCAATGCTCCGCCGACTGCAGGCCGGTGAGTCCGTTCCCCTCGCGCAGTTCGCCAAGGGACACGATGCCATCACGCAGAAGGTGATCGAGCACGGCGGCCTCTTCCCGTTCACGCAGGCCTGTGCCCGCGGCGAGGTCTCGCTGCCCGTCCCGGGCACCGCGAAGCGTCCGATGAACATCGCCGAGAAGATCCTGGCCGCGCACGTGGTCGGGGCCGCGGGCGAGGTCTCCCTGAAGCCGGGGGACGCCGTCTGCGTGCGCGTGGACGGCGGCTACTCGCACGAGTTCACCACCGCGCAGGTGGACCACTTCCTCGAGCAGGAGCACGGCGCGGGCTACGCGCTGGCCGACCCGCGGAAGTTCGCGGTCTTCGAGGACCACCTCATCTACGCGGACGGGGTGGCGAAGATGGCGCCCTTCTCGCCCAAGATCCAGATCCTGCGCGACCGGCAGCGGCTCTTCCAGCAGAAGACGGGGGTGCAGGACTTCTCCGCCCACGACGGCATATCGCCCGGCATCTGCCACAGCGTGGCGCGCGAGCGGATCATCGAGCCCGGCGACTTCATCCAGGCCACGGACAGCCACACTTGCATGGGCGGGGCGAACGGGGCCCTCGCGTACGGTGTCGGCGCCACCGAGTACGCCGCCCTCCTCAAGGACGGCTTCACGTTCGTGGAAGTGCCGGAGGCCATCCGTTTCGAGCTGGTGGGCCGGCTGGCCCGGGGGGTCACGGCCAAGGACGTGATGCTCCACATCCTGGCCACGCACGCCAAGCGCCAGGAGACGCTGGACCGCGTGATGGAGTTCGGCGGTCCGGGCCTGGCCGCGCTCGCTCCCGACGAGCGCGCCACCCTGGCGAACATGGCCACGGAGTGCTCGGCCAAGGCGGGGGTGGTGGAGGCGGACGAGGACGCGCTGGCGTGGATCGTCGCGCGCCGGCCCGGGGTGTCGCTCGAGACGCTGCGCCGGAAGGCGGTCGCCCCCGACCCGGGCGCGCAGTACGCGGGCGGCGTGCACACCATCGATCTCGCGGCAATCCGGCCCATGGTGGCCACCCCCGGCGACCAGGCCAGGGGGATCCCCTCCGACCCCACCAACGGCGCCCTCATCGCCGACCTGGGCGAGGTCAAGATCGACATCGCCTACGGCGGGAGCTGCACGGCGGGGAAGGAAGCCGACCTCGACATGTACGCGAGCGTCATGAAGGACGCGCTCCTGGCGGGGCGGCGGGTGCGCCCGGGCGTGGACTTCTACATCCAGTTCGGCTCGGAAGCGGTGGAAGCCTACGCGCGGGCGCGCGGCTACGTCGACGTGTTCGAGCGGACGGGCGTCCGGGTCATCCATCCCGGGTGCGGCGCCTGCATCGGATGCGGGCCGGGCGTGTCGTCGTCGGCCGATCAGGTGACGGTCTCCGCGATCAACCGGAACTACCAGAACCGCTCGGGTCCCGGCCGGCTCTACCTCGCCTCGCCCCTGACCGTGGCCGCCTCGGCGGTGGCCGGGAGGATCGTGGCCTATCGCGAGGGGATGTTCGCCGAGGAGCACCAGGCCGTCACCGCCGGCTCCTAGCCCGTGTTCATCCCGCGGCGGTGGAGGAGGGCGACGCGGACGGCCCGGCGCCCCGACGGCCGGGAGGTCGAGCTCACCGCCTGGGGATGGTCGTCGGGGGACGGCCGCGAGGCGGAAGGCAAGGCGCAGGAGCGCCTGGCTTCGCTCGTCGCGCGCGTGGAGGCCGGGGACGATTTCCCCCACCGCTATCCCTACGGCGCGCGGCCGCTGCGCGAGGAGGTCGTGGAGGAGATCCGCAGCGCCCGATTGACTCCCAAGCCCTGGCGCTGCGGCCAGGGGGTCGCGCCCGGCCAGCACCCGCGCGAGGACGCGGAGGGGCAGGCCGAGTTCGCGCGCTGGCGCGACGCGTACGAGGGCGCGTGCGCGGACAAGGCGGTGTGCCGCTGGCTGGAGGACGTGGGATGGGGGCGGGTGCACGCGGAGGTCCGCCCCATCCTCGAGCGGCACGACCAGGCCACGCGCGCGGCGGAAGCGCTCCCTCTGGCCTGAGATCTGCGGACCAGATCACGCCCGCTCGAGGATCTCCAGGTCGAGGAGGTCCTGCGGGCGCCCGGACGCGCGCTTGTTCTGGATCAACTCGGCCCGGCCGATGACGTGGACGGGCTGGTCGCCATAGGTCGTCTCGGAGCGTCCCGACCATGCCTGGACGAACTCGACACCGTCGATGCTCGTGAGGATGTCGATGCGGTTCGGAGGCACGCCGATCTGGAAGATCAGGCCGGCACGCTCAAGATCGCCTTCCGTCAGTCCCTGGAGCGGGGCGCCGAACACTCGAAGCGCTTCGTAGACGTGAGGAGCGTTGGCCGGCGAGGGTTCCGCCCACACGTCGAGATCCTTCGTGAAGCGGGGCTCCGCATGAAAGGCGACCGCGTACCCGCCGACGAGCAGGTACCTAGCTCCGGCGGCGTTCAACGCGGCAAACAGATCTCTGAAGTCGGGGTTGACCGTCACCTTCTCCTCGCCAGCGCCCCGCCTCCAGGGTCATGGCCCAGACCAGCTCGAGGCGTTCCTTGGGTGGGATCCGGCGCCAGAACTCACGGTCGAAGGAGCCGTCGTCGGCGTGGAGGTCCACCAGGCGGGCCATTCCCCGACGACGCTCGTCACGGCGGTCCACGGAGCCTCGATTGTATAGGGGTTCGTCCTGCCGCGCGGGCGCCTACTTGAGCCAGCGCGGGTACGACAGCTCGAAGCCGGCGCCGGCGGTCATCAGCACCCGGCGCCCTCCGCCGGTCGCGTCCACGAACACGACCTGCGGCCCCGAGCCCGCCACCGTCTCGACGAAGATGATGCCGGTGGCGTTCCAGTCGGGAGCGCCGCGGAACGCCGTCCCATCGGCCACGAAGGGGACGGCGGTGGCGTTCGTCACGTCGGTCCGGATGGTCATGAGGTCCCAGAACCCGAGGCCGCCGTTGCCGGTGGCCACCAGGCGGCGGAACAGCACGGTGCGGCTGTCTGGGGAGAAGACGGGGTCGGCGTCGCTGCCCACGATGTAGGGCGTCCCGGCGAGGGCGGCCCCCGCGGTGCCCCCGGGCTCGAGCACGCGCAGGCCGAGCGAGGTGGCGATCCAGGTCTGGCCCAGGCCCGTGCCGTCGATGCGCTCGAAGGCGAGGTTGGACCCGCTGATGTTGAAGCGCGGGCGCCGCTCGCGGAGGGTGGTGGTCTGGGTCAGGTTGGAGTTCGACTGGGCGTTGCTCGTGATCTGGTACAGGTCGTCCATCGAGTTCGCCCCCGCCGCGCTGTAGAACAGCACTTCCTCGCCCGGAGACCAGTCCGCCCCGCTCACGTGCGCGTTGGCGGCGACGAGCTCGCCCTCCACCGCACGGGCGAGGTCCACCAGGCGCAGGGACTGGCCGTCGGTGGCGGTGAGCTTCCCGTCACCGTCGGTGTCGAGGAGGCGCAGTACGGCCACGCGCTCGCGGCTGGGGCCGGGGACGGGCTCGATGTACTGGCAGAGGCGGTCGGTCGTGTTGCAGAAGGTGAGGCGGGTGAGGTTGCCGCCGTTCTCATCCATCGAGAACAGGTCGAGCCCTCCGCCGCTGCGGGCGGCGTAGGTGTTGGCGGCGAGGACGATCTTCGAGGTGGCGGGGGGCGGAACCATCTGGTTGGTGTTCTCGAACGGGTTGGGGTACTGGCTGTTGCAGGAGGCGAGAAGGGCGGCGAGGACGAGGCCGAGCGCCCGCGCCATCGCGCCGGCGGCGCACCGGCGGACGCGCAGCACCGCGGGGAACATTCTCTCTCCGGTGAGCCTATTCTCGGTCCGGAGGGGCGTCAAGCGCGTGCTATAGTGCAGGGTTATGTCGCAGCACGAGGTCGTGATCGTGGCGGGCGCGCGCACGCCCATGGCGGAGTACGGGGGCGCCTTCAAGGACCTCTCCGCCATCGAGCTCGGGGCCCGGGCCGCGGCCGCCGCCCTCGAGCGCGCGGGCGCCCAGCCGGCCTGGATCGATCACGTCGTGATGGGCAACGCGCTCCAGACCTCGGGCGACGCGATCTACGGGGCGCGCCACGTGGCCCTCAAGGCGGGAGTGCCGGTCGAAGTGCCGGCCCTGACCGTGAACCGCCTCTGCGGGTCGGGCCTCCAGTCGGTGGTCTCGGTCGCGCAGATGATCCGCCTGGGCGAGTCGCGGATGGCCCTCGCCGGGGGCATGGAGAACATGACGCAGGCCCCGCACGTCATCCGTGGCGCCCGCACCGGCCTGCGCCTGGGCGAGGGCAAGCTCGAGGACTCGCTCATGGTCGCGCTACTCGACACCCACTGCGGGCTCTCGATGGCCCAGACCTCGGACACCCTCGCCCGCCGCCACGGCATCTCGCGCGAGGGCATGGACGCCTACGCGCTGCGCAGCCAGCGGGCGGCGGCCGCCGCCCGCGAGAAGGGCGTGTTCCGGGACGAGATCGTGCCCGTGGACGCGCCCCAGGGAAGGAAGACGGTCCGGGTGGAGGAGGACGACCACCCGCGGCCCGACACCACCGTCGAAGGCCTGGCCGCCCTCAAGCCCTCGTTCGGCAAGGACGGCTTCGTGACGGCCGGCAACGCGAGCGGCATCGTGGACGGGGCGGCCGCGCTGGTCGTGGCCCACGAGGACGAGGCGCGCCGGCGCGGGCTCAAGCCGATGGCACGGGTGGTGTCGTGGGGGATCGCGGGCGTCCCCCCGGAGATCATGGGCATCGGGCCGGTGCCGGCGTCGCGCAAGGCGCTGGAGGCCGCGGGGCTGTCCCTCGGGGACATCGACCTCGTGGAGGTCAACGAGGCCTTCGCCGGCCAGTACCTGGCCGTCGAGAAGGAGCTGGGCCTCGACCGCGAGCGGACGAACGTCAACGGCGGCGCGATCGCTCTCGGCCACCCCCTGGGCGCCACCGGCACGCGCCTGCTCCTCACCCTGGCCCACGAGCTGCGGGGGCGCGGCGGGCGCTACGGTCTGGCCACCGCCTGCATCGGCGGCGGGCAGGGGATCGCGATGATCATCGAGAACGAGGCCTGAGCCGGATGGCGATCAAGACGGTGGGCGTCGTCGGTTGTGGGTTGATGGGGTCCGGTATCGCCCAGGTGTGTGCCGAGGCCGGCTACACAGTGGTCGTGCGCGAGGTGAACGACGACTTCCTGAAGAAGGGCCTGGGCAAGATCGAAGCGTTCCTGGCCAAGGGCGTCGAGAAGGGGAAGGTGACCCCGGAGAGGAAGGCGGAGGTCCTCTCGCGCCTGAAGGGCACCACCGACCTGGGCGGCCTGGGCGAGTGCGACCTCGTCATCGAGGTGGTCACGGAGAACCTCGAGGTCAAGCGGCAGGTGTTCCAGGCCCTCGACGCCGCCTGCTCGGCGCAGGCCATCTTCGCCTCGAACACGTCGTCGCTCTCGATCACGGAGATGGCGGCCACCACGAAGCGGCCGTCGCGCTTCGTGGGCCTGCACTTCTTCAATCCCGTCCCCCTCATGAAGCTGGTGGAGGTCGTGCGCTCGCCCCTCACCGACCCCGCGGTGTTCGAGGAGGCCGCCGCCTTCGCGCGGAGCCTGGGCAAGACACCGGTGCGCGCCTCGGACAAGACCGGCTTCGTCGTGAACCGGCTCCTCGTGCCCTACCTGCTCGACTCCGTACGCGCGCTGGAGGAGGGCGTGGGCTCCGTCGTCGACATCGACGAGGGGATGCGGCTGGGCTGCGGGCACCCCATGGGCCCGCTCACCCTGCTCGACTTCGTGGGCCTCGACACCACCCTCTCCATCGCGAACATCATGTTCGACGAGTTCCGCGAGAAGCGCTTCGCGCCGCCGCCGCTCCTCAAGAGGATGGTGCAGGCCGGCCTCTACGGGCGCAAGACCGGGCGCGGGTTCTACGACTATTCCCAGGAGCCCCCGAAGCCCGTGGCGGGTCTGGTCTAGGCATCACGCGATGAGCTACCAGAACCTGCTCCTGGAGAGCCGCGACGGGGTCGCCGTCGTCACCATCAACCGGCCCGAGAGGCTCAACGCCCTCGACGACCGCACGGTCGGGGAGCTCGAGGCGGCCTTCGCGGCCCTGGCCGCCGATCCGGGGGCGGGCGGCGTCATCCTCACCGGCGCGGGCGAGAAGGCCTTCGTGGCGGGCGCGGACATCTCCGAGCTGGCCACGCAGAGCCCGGTCGAGGGCCGCGAGCGGTCGATCCGCGGGCAGCGGATGCTCGACCGCATCGAGGGCCTGGGCAAGCCGGTGGTGGCCGCCGTGAACGGGTTCGCGCTCGGCGGCGGCTGCGAGCTGGCCATGGCCTGCCACGTGCGCGTGGCCTCCGAGAACGCCCGGCTGGGCACGCCCGAGGTCAAGCTCGGGATCATGTGCGGCTACGCGGGCACCCAGCGCCTGCCGCGCCTGGTCGGCAAGGGCCGCGCCCTGGAGATGCTGCTCACGGGCGAGATGGTGGACGCCTCGGAGGCGCTGGCAATCGGCCTCGTCAACCGCGTGGTGCCACGCGAGAGGCTGATGGCGGAGGCCGAAGGCCTGCTGCGGAAAATGCTGGCCAACGGGCCGCTCTCCCTCCGCTTCACGCTCGAGGCCGTCCACGACGGCCTGGAGATGGGCTTCGACGAGGCCCAGCGCCAGGAGGCCACGCTCTTCGGCCTGATCTGCACGACCGAGGACATGAAGGAAGGCACCAAGGCCTTCCTCGAGAAGCGTCCGGCGCGTTTCCAGGGCAAGTGAGGCGACCGGCCTCATCCACAATGGACTTCCCCTCCCCCCGACGTGGGGGAGGGATAGGGAGGGGGGGTCGATGAATGACTGACAAGCACCCATCACCCCTCCGCGCCGACGCGCGGGGCCTGCGCGTGATCCTGCTGCGCTCGACCTTCAACGCGGCCGTGGTGGACGGGCTGCTCGAGGGGGCGCGGGAGGCCCTGCGCACGATGGGGGCGCGCGACGAGGACGTCACCGTCGCCGACGTGCCGGGCGCGTTCGAGCTCCCGCTGGTGGCGGCGGCCGCCGCGCGCTCCGGGCGCTTCGACGCCGTGGTGGCCCTGGGCGCGGTCATCCGCGGGGAGACCGACCACTACGAGCACATCGCGCGGGAGGCGGCCTCCGGGCTGGCCGCGGTCGCGCGCGAGACCGGCGTCCCCGTGGGCTTCGGCGTCCTCACCGTGACCCGGGAGGCCCAGGCCCGCGCGCGGTCGCGGCCCGGACCCGGCAACAAGGGGGCGGAAGCGGCGCGGGCGGCGGTGGCCACCGCGCGGTTGCTGGCCTCGCTGTCCGCGGAGGGCGGGCGCCGCGCCCGGGCCCGGCCCCGCAGGATCGTTTAGGTCTAAAGTATCGATGGGCAAGCGGACCAAGGCCCGCGAGTGCGCGCTGCAGATGCTGTACCAGTGGGACATCACCCGGGAGCCGATGGACCGCGTGGCCGGCCTCTTCTGGCAGGTGCGGTCGGGCACGGAGGAGACGCGCGCGATGGCGGAGCGGCTGGCACGGGGGGCGCAGGCGCAGTGCGACCGCCTGGACGAGGAGATCACCCGCGTGAGCGAGAACTGGCGCTTCGACCGCATCGCCGCCATCGACAAGAACATCCTGCGCCTGGGCGCGTTCGAGCTCATCGAGGAGCGGGCCACGCCCTCCTCGGTCGTGATCGACGAGGCGATCGAGCTGGCCAAGCGCTTCGGGGAAGCGGGCTCGCCGCCGTTCGTGAACGGCGTGCTCGACGCGATCAAGGCGCGGGTGCGCGGGGAGCCGGCGGGCGAGGGGGCGGGGCGCGGGCGCCGGCGCAAGGGCGGGGAGGAGGCGTGAGCGAACAGGGCGATCCCCCCGTCGCAGGCTGGCCGGCGGAGTCCGCGGACCGGCTTCAACGCGCGCGCGATCTCCGGCAGCGCGGCATCAACCCGTATCCCAACCGATACGACCGGACGCACCGCCTCCAGGAGATCCGGTCCGCGTACGCCGACCGGACCATCGAGGAGCTCGAGGCGCTGGCCGTCTCCGTCCGTGTCGCGGGCCGGGTGATGACGCAGAGGGGACAGGGCAAGGCCTCGTTCCTGACCCTGTCCGACGGTGAAGCCGAGCTGCAGCTCTTCGTGCGCGAGAACGACGTCGGCCCGGACAACTACGCGCTGCTCAAGCTCGTCGACCGCGGCGACTTCATCGGCGCCGCCGGCCAGGTCATGCGGACGCGCGCGGGCGAGCTCAGCGTGCAGGCGCGTGAGCTGACCTTCCTCTCCAAGGCGCTGCTGCCCCCGCCGGAGAAGTGGCACGGGCTCACCGACGTCGAGGCCCGCTACCGCCAGCGCTACCTCGACCTCATGGTGAACCCCGAGGTGCGGCGCACCTTCGTGGCCCGCAGCCAGGTCGTGGCGGAGATGCGCCGGTTCATGGACGCCCGCGGCTACGTCGAGGTCGAGACGCCGATGATGCAGCCGATCGCGGGAGGGGCGGTGGCGCGGCCGTTCGTGACCCACCACAACGCCCTGGACATGGAGCTCTACCTGCGCATCGCGCCCGAGCTGTACCTCAAGCGGCTCGTGGTCGGGGGGCTGGAGAAGGTCTACGAGATCAACCGGAACTTCCGCAACGAGGGGATCTCGGCCATGCACAACCCCGAGTTCACCATGCTGGAGTTCTACACCGCCTACCACGACGTGGACGCGGCCATGGCCATCACGGAGGAGATCGTGGCGGCGGCGGCGGCGCGGGTGGCCGGCGAGGGGGCCGTGCGATTCAAGGAGCGCGAGGTCTCTTTCGCACGGCCATTCAAGCGTCTGACGATGGTCGAGGCGGTTGCTGAAATCGCGGCGGAACAAGGGTGGGGCATCACGGCGGATGAGATAAAGGACCCGAGTGGCCTTGAGCGATGGTTGCAGTCCCAGCCGCGACCGTCACGCATGGCGATAGGCTCGAAAGACCATGAAGCGTTCACGCTCGATCTCTCCTGGCCGAAGTACAGAGGTCTTTCGCATGGCAGTCGAATAGCCCAGCTTTTCGAGTTTCATGTTGAGAGGCGATGGGACGCGGGCAACACGCGTCTGTGGAACCCCACCTTCGTGACGGACTATCCCACTGATATCTCACCCCTCGCTAAGGCGCGCCCAGACGATCCGAATACGACCGAGCGCTTCGAGCTCTTCGCTGCTGGCATGGAGATCGCGAACGGCTTCTCGGAGCTGAACGACCCCCTCGAGCAGCGCGAGCGCTTCCTGCAGCAGCTCGCCCTTCGCGAGAAGGGGGACGACGAGGCCCACCGTATGGACGACGACTACGTGCGGGCGCTGGGCCACGGCCTGCCGCCCACGGGCGGAGTCGGCGTCGGCATCGACCGCCTGGTGATGATCCTCACCGACTCCCCCTCCATCCGCGACGTCATCCTGTTCCCGCACATGCGGCCGGAGGCGGGCCGGCCGTGACCGCCGTGCCCTTCGAGCTGCGCATCGCCCTGCGCTACCTGACCGCCCGCCGGAAGCAGGCCTTCATCTCGGTGATCTCCGCGATCTCCGTGCTCGGCGTGGTCGTGGGCGTGATGGCGCTGATGGTCGCCCTGGGGCTGATGACCGGGCTGCAGCGCGAGATCCGCTCGAAGATCCTGGGCGCCACCGCCCACATCAGCGTCTTCCGCAGCGGCAACGAGCCCTTCGACAACTACCGCCACGTGGTGGCGGCGGTCCGCGGCGTGCCCCACGTGCTCGGCTCCGCGCCCGCCGTCTACGGCAAGGCCCTCATGACGAGCGCCGGCGGCTCCGGCGTGGCCACCTTGAAGGGCGTGGTGCCGGCGGAGGAGACCACCGTCACCGACCTCGCGGCCCAGGTCGAGGAGGGCGACCTGCGCGTGCTCGAGAAGGCCGGCCTTGGCCTGGCCCCGGTCCTGCTCGGGCGCGACCTCGCCGCCAGCCTCGGAGTGGGCACGGGCGACGTCGTGTCCGTGACCTCGCCCAACGGGCGCCTGTCGCCCTACGGGATGCTGCCGCGGGTGACGAAGTTCCGCGTGGCCGGCCTGGTGCACAGCGGCCTCTACGAGTTCGACTCGAGCTGGGCCTACGTCCCCCTCGCCGTGGCCCAGCGCCTCTTCACCGGCGGCGACGAGGCGTCGCTGGTCGAGGTGCGGGTGGACGACATCTACGCGGTGCGGGAGGTGGCGCCGCAGGTCGTGGCCGCCGTGGGCAGCGGCTACCTCACCACCGACTGGATCATGATGAACCAGAGCCTCTTCTCCGCGCTCTGGCTGGAGAAGGTGGCCATCGGCATCACCATCGGGCTCATCGTCATGGTGGCCGCCCTCAACATCGTGGCCACCCTGATCCTGCTCGTGATGGAGAAGCACAAGGACATCGCGATCCTGGTGTCGATGGGGACCTCGCGGGCCTCGATCACGCGCATCTTCATGCTGCAGGGAACGGTGATCGGCGCCGTCGGGACCCTGGCGGGGGCGGTGCTGGGCTGGGGGCTGTGCCGCGTGCTCGACACCTACAAGCTGATCCAGGTGCCGGTGGACGTCTACCAGATCTCCTACGTGCCCTTCAAGCTGTTGCCGCTCGACGCCACCACCGTGATCGTGGGGGCGGTGCTGATCTGCTTCCTGGCCACCATCCATCCCGCGAGGGGAGCGGCCCGCCTGGACCCGGCGGAGGCGCTACGCTACGAGTAGGTTGACAAGGAAAGCGTCCTTGCTAGAGTAAGGAAATGGCGAAGGTAACCAGCAAGCTCCAGGTGACCCTGCCAAAGAAGCTCGCGGACAAGTTCGGGATCAAGCCCGGGGATGAGATCGAGTGGCAGGCGTCCGGCGACGCCATTCGTGTCGTGCCCTCGAGCGCTCCCAAGGGAAACATCGAGGAGCGACTCCGTCTGTTCGAGCAGGCGACGGCGCGGCAGAGGGAGCGTGACCGGCTCCGGCCTCTCCCTCCGGAACCGGATCGTGGATGGACGCGCGAGGACCTTTACGAGCGCCGCTCGCCTCGTTGATACGAACGTCCTGGTCTACCGTTACGATTCCCGCTTTCCGGACCGCCGGCGGATCGCCACGGAGTTGCTCTTCCGGGGCATCAAGGACGACAGCGTCCGTGTACCCCACCAGGCGATCGTCGAATTCGTCTCGGCGGTGACGCGTCCCACGCGGTCAGGAGTTCCCCTCCTTGAGCCCCCCGAGGCCAGGCGGGAGGCCGAGGAGATGCTGAGGGAGTTCGAGGTCCTCTACCCGACGGAAGCCCTGGTGCGCACGGCTCTCAGGGGCGCGGCCACCTACCAGCTCTCCTGGTACGACGCGCACCTCTGGGCATACGCCGAACATTATGGACTTCCGGAACTCCTCTCCGAGGACTTCCAGCACGACCGGATGTACGGCACCGTGCGCGTCGTGAATCCCTTCCTCGCATGAGCTCCGAGGGCCCCATGATCGGGGCGCGCGGCGTCGTCAAGGGCTACCGCACGCCCGCCGGCTACGTGTCCGTGCTCGGGGGGATCGACCTGGCGGTGGCGCCCCGGGAGATGGTGGCCATCATCGGCGCCTCCGGGGTGGGGAAGTCCACCCTCCTCCACGTCCTGGGCAGCCTCGACCGGCCGGAGCGGGGGACGGTCGAGGTGGCCGGCCAGGACGTCTTCGCCCTCGACGAGGACCGCCTGCGCGAGTTCCGGAACCGCACGCTCGGGTTCGTGTTCCAGTTCCATCACCTGCTGCCGGAGTTCTCCGCCCTCGAGAACGTGATGATGCCGATGCTGATCGCCCGGCGGCCGCTCGGGGAGGCCCGCGAGCGGGCGCAGGCCCTGCTGGCCGAGCTCGGGCTCGACCACCGCGCCGAGCACCGCCCGGGCGCGCTCTCCGGGGGCGAGCAGCAGCGGGTGGCGGTGGCGCGGGCCCTGGTCCAGTCCCCGCGCGCCCTGCTGGGGGACGAGCCGAGCGGGAACCTGGACGAGGAGACCGGGGAGAGACTCCACGCCCTCCTCCGTCGTCTCAACCAGGAGAAGGGGATCACGGTTGTCGTCGTCACCCACAACTCGCGGCTGGCCTCCGCCTGCGACCGCGTGCTCCGCCTGGAAGGGGGCCGGCTGCACGACGTTTCACCATGAGGGTGAGCCATTTGCCTGGATGGTGCCGCGGGCGTTTTGCGCTAGAATCGGTAGGTTCGGCGGGAGGGGTTCAGGGTCGATGTTCGAGCGTTATACGGAGCGGGCGCGGCGGGTCATCTTCTTCGCGCGCTACGAAGCCAGCCAGCTCGGGTCCAATTCCATAGAGACGGAGCACCTCCTCCTGGGCCTCATCCGCGAGGGGAAGGGCCTCACCTCGCGCATCTTCTCCAAGAGCCACCTGTCGATGGAGTCGATCCGCAAGGAGATCGAGGGGCGCGCCCTCTACCGGGACAAGGTCTCGACCTCGGTGGACATCCCGCTCTCCCCGGAGAGCAAGCGTGTCCTGAGCTTCGCGGCCGAGGAAGCGGAGCGGATGCTCCACAACTACATCGGGACCGAGCACGTCCTGCTCGGCCTGATGCGCGAGGAGAAGAGCGTGGCCGCGGGCATCCTCTCCGAGAAGGGGATGCGCCTCTCCGCGGTGCGCGAGGAGATCGTCCAGCTCCTCAACGAGAAGGCCAACGTCGGCAAGGCCAAGGAGACGCCGCTGCTCTCCGAGTTCTCGCGCGACCTCACGGAGGCGGCGGCGCGCGGGGCCCTCGACCCCCTGGTCGGACGCGAGGACGAGCTGGCCCGCATCATCCAGGTCCTCTGCCGCCGCACCCGCAACAACCCCGTGCTCATCGGGGAGCCGGGGGTGGGCAAGACCGCCCTCGTGGAGGGCCTCGCCAACAAGATCGTCCAGGGCGACGTGCCGATCTACCTGGCCGAGAAGCGGATCCTGGCCCTCGACATCTCCCTGATCGTGGCCGGCACCAAGTACCGCGGCCAGTTCGAGGAGCGGCTCAAGACGATCATGCGGGAGCTGACCGAGAGCCACAACATCATCATCTTCATCGACGAGCTGCACACCCTGGTGGGGGCGGGCTCCGCGGAGGGCTCCCTCGACGCCGCCAACATCCTCAAGCCCGCTCTCTCCCGCGGCGAGATCCAGTGCATCGGGGCCACCACCCCCGCCGAGTACCGCAAGTACATCGAGAAGGACCGCTCGCTGGAGCGGCGCTTCCAGGCGGTCAAGGTGGCCAGCCCCACCGAGGAGGAGACGATCCAGATCCTCCGCGGGATCAAGGACCGCTACGAGAAGTTCCACCACGTCTCGTATCGCGACGAGGCGCTGGAGGCGGCGGTCTACCAGTCCAGCCGCTACATCACCGACCGCTTCCTGCCCGACAAGGCCATCGACCTCCTGGACGAGGCGGGGTCGCGGGTGAAGCTGCGCGACGCCGCCGCCCTCGAGGAGACGCCGGAGTTCTCGCGCAAGATCCGGGTGGTGGTGGACCGCACCGATCCCCTCGAGCGGACGACCTTCTTCCGCGACGAGGAGGTGGCCCAGCGCGAGAACCTGCACATCGTGCGCGAGCACTGGGACATGGGGGGCTCGGGCAGCCACGACGTCACCAAGGGCGACATCGACGAGGTCGTCTCGAAGTGGACGGGCATCCCGATCACCGCGGTCAAGGAGGAGGAGTCGGCCAAGCTCCTGCGCATGGAAGAGGAGCTGCACAAGCGGATCATCTCGCAGGAGAACGCGATCTCCGCGGTGGCGCGGGCCATCCGGCGCACGCGGGCGGGGCTGAAGAACCCGCACCGTCCGGTGGGCTCGTTCCTCTTCCTGGGGCCGACCGGAGTCGGCAAGACGGAGGTCGCCCGCTCCCTGGCCGCGTTCCTTTTCGGCTCCGAGCGCGCGCTCATCCGCTTCGACATGTCCGAGTACATGGAGAAGCACTCGGTGAGCAAGCTCATCGGCTCCCCTCCCGGCTACGTCGGCCACGAGGAGGGCGGGCAGCTCACCGAGCGCGTGAAGCGCAACGCCTACTCGGTGGTCCTGCTCGACGAGATCGAGAAGGCCCACCCGGACGTCTTCAACATCCTGCTGCAGGTGTTCGAGGACGGCCACCTCACGGACGGGCTCGGCAACACCATCGACTTCAAGAACACCATCCTCATCATGACCTCCAACATCGGGGCCCGCTTCATCGAGAAGAAGGGCCGGATGGGGTTCGCGAGCAACGACGCGCGCGACACCGCGGAGCGCGTGAACGAGATGGTGATGGGGGAGGTGAAGCGCACCTTCAACCCCGAGTTCATCAACCGCGTGGACGAGATCATCATCTTCGACGCCCTCACCGACGAGGACCTCCAGCGCATCACCCGCCTCCTGGTGGACCAGCTCAACCTCAACCTCAAGGAGAAGGGCATCATCATCAGCATCAAGGCGGAGGGCGTGGACTGGCTCCTCCAGAAGACCCTCTCCGACCGCTCGTACGGCGCGCGCCCGCTCCGCCGGGCCATCCAGCGCCACATCGAGGATGCCCTCAGCGAGGCCTTCATCCGCGGCCACATCCGGCCCCAGCGGCCGATCGAGGTCGGGGTGCAGGACGGGGCGCTCTACTATTGGCAGGACGGACGGGGCGGCGCGCTCTCCGCCTAGTGCCTTCCCGGAACCCGAGGACCTTGACCGCGTGAACATGCCGAAGCCGATACTGACGTGGGCGATGCTGGCGATGGCCTGGATCGGCTTCTCCGCGTCCGCATCCGCCCAGGAGGAGGCGGACCCCGCCGCCCCCGTCGTCGAGCGGGTGGAGATCACGCGGAACCAGTTCCTGCAGAAGGAGACCTTCCTCTTCTACATCTCCACCAAGCCGGGCGACCGTTACGACGAGCGCCGGGTGAAGGAGGACTTCCGCCGGCTCTGGGACACGGGTTTCGTGGACGACCTGACCCTGGACGTGCGCGACACCCCGACCGGGGGCAAGCTCGTCGTCTTCGCCGTCTCCGAGCGCAAGCGGATCCAGATCGTGGACTACCGCGGCAGCAAGGCCCTCACCACCACCACCATCGAGGACGAGCTGAAGAAGAAGGACGCCCAGCTCAAGATCGACACCTTCTACGACCTCGGCAAGGCCCGGCGGGTGGAGACCATCCTCCGGGAGATGCTGGCGGAGAAGGGGCGGCCCTTCGCCACCGTCAAGCACGAGGCCAAGCCGGTCGGCGGCTCCGGCATGCAGGTCTCCTTCATCGTCAGCGACGGGCCCAAGGCCAAGGTCCGGCAGATCGAGTTCGTCGGCAACACGGTCTTCTCGGACGGGAAGCTGCGCGGCCAGATGAAGAAGGTGAAGCAGCACGGCTTCTGGAACATGACCTGGCTCCTGGGCAAGACCACCTACACCCCCGACAAGTGGCAGGGGCCGGAGGGCGACCAGAAGCGGCTGGAGGACTTCTACCTCAACCACGGCTACGTCACCGCTTCCGTCGGCGAGCCGAAGGTGACCTACATCGACGAGAAGGGCGGCAACAAGCCCAGCCGCGGGATCAAGCTCGAGATCCCGGTGAGCGAGGGCGACCAGTACCGCGTGGGCCAGGTCCACTTCGAGGGCATGACCGTCTTCAAGCCGGAGCTGGTCCTGCCCATCTTCAAGCTCGAGGAGGGCGAGGTCTACAAGGAGTCGAAGATCAAGAAGGGCTTCGACAAGCTGCGCGACGCCTACGGGGCCCAGGGCTATTTCCAATGGACGGGGCGCCCGGAGCGCAAGCCGGACCCCGCGCGCAAGGTCGTGGACGTGACCCTGACGATGGAGGAGGACAAGAAGTACTTCGTCGGCAAGATCACGTTCACGGGGAACCACACCACCCGCGACAAGGTGATCCGCCGCGAGGTCTACCTCAACGAGGGAGACGTCTTCAACACGGAGGCCCTCAAGGTCTCGATCCGCCGCATCAACCAGCTCGGCTACTTCAAGCCCATGGAGGGGGTGCCGGAGCTGGGGCCGAGCAACGTGGGCGAGGACCGCATCGACGTCACCTTCAAGGTCGAGGAGCAGAACCGCAACCAGTTCACCTTCGGGGGCGGCGTGAGCGGCCTGGAGGGGACGTTCGTCAACGCCAGCTTCTCCACCGCCAACTTCCTCGGCCTGGGCGAGACCTTCCAGGTCTCCGCCCAGAGCGGCCGGCGCACGAAGAACTACCAGGTCGCGGTCACGGAGCCCTACCTGTTCGACCGCCCGATCACCGCCGGGTTCGACATCTTCAAGAGGAAGCTCGTCTACGAGACCTTCGAGAACGTCGTGGGCTACACCGACGACCGCTCGGGGGTCAGCCTCACCGTGGGAACTCCGCTGGGCCGGAAGGGGTTCAACCGCCTCTTCGCGAACTACTCGTTCCAGTTCATCAACATCGAAGGAGTGGACGCCGTGCTCAACCCGCCCACGGTCTGGGTGAACGGCAGCCTTGGCTTCAACACGGGGCTCTGGTCGAACATCGTCCAGAACACCACCCCGGTGACGTCCACGAGCGGCCAGCCGCTCTTCGACCCCTTCCAGTTCGGGGAGCAGGGCCGGCGCAAGGAGAGCACGATCAGCCCCTCCTTCGTGCACAACACGGTGGACAACCCGTGGACGCCGCGCAGCGGGAAGAAGTTCACGGTGACCCCCCAGGTCGCGGGCGGACCCCTGGGCGGCACCGTCAGCTACTTCAAGCCGGACGCGGAGCTCATCTGGTACAAGCCGCACCTCCGGAAGACCGCGCTCGGCATCCGCGCGGAGGCGGCCTACATCAAGCCCTACGGCGACACCAAGCTCCTGCCCCTCTACCAGCGCTTCTTCCTGGGCGGAGAGACGCAGATCCGGGGCGTGAACATCCGGACCGTGGGCCCGGTGGTGACGGATCCCGTCACCGGCCAGGCCCGCGCCCTCGGCGGGAACAAGTTCGTGCTGTTCAACGCCGAGTACTACGTCGACATCGGCGGCCCCCTGCGGTTCCTCCTGTTCTTCGACGCCGGCCAGGCCTATATGGAGGGCCAGAACATCGATCTCTCGCAGCTCCGGACCTCGACGGGCGCCGAGCTGCGGTTCATCATGCCCGTCCTCAACGTGCCGTTCCGGCTGATCTACGCCTTCAACCCCAATCGGGACTCGTTCCAGCCGAAGTCCACCTTCAAGTTCGCCGTCGGCACTACGTTCTAAGGAGAGAGAGAAGCAATGAAGAAGACGGTCCTCGCCTGTCTCGGCCTGTGCGCGTCGGCCGCCCTGGCCTTCGCCCAGGATGCGGCTGCCCCCGCGCGGCCCGCGGGTCCCATCGGGACGCCGAAAATCGCCGTGATCGACATGCAGCAGATCTCGGCCGAGAGCGTGCTCGGCAAGAGCTACGCCTCGAAGATCGAGGGGCTCGAGAGCGAGATCAAGAACGAGGGCAACCGCAAGCAGGGCGACCTCCAGAAGATGGACGCCGCCATCAAGGTCCTCCAGGACGAGCTGGACAAGCAGGGGAGCGTGCTCTCTCCGGAGGCGGCGGACAAGAAGCGCCAGGACATCGTCAAGAAGCAGCGCGACCGCCAGGCCTTCCTCGAGGACGGCCAGGCCGACCTCCAGCGCATGAAGGACCGGGCCGAGCAGCAGGCCCAGGCCATGAACGCGGAGTTCCAGCAGAAGATCAAGCCCGCCATCGACGCGGTCGCCCGCGACAAGGGCGTCGACATCATCCTGACCAGCCAGGTGGCGCTCACCATGAATCCGGCCTTCGACATCTCGAAGGAGGTCATCGCGCGGGCGGACGAAGTCGCGAAGACGGCGGCGGCGTCCGCTCCCGCCGCCACTCCGGCGGCCAAGCCCGCCGGTCCCGCCCCCGCCGCCCCCAAGCCGGCCCCGAGCCCGAAGGGCTGAGGGCGGAGGGCTGGCTTTTATCTCAGGGGGGGAACGCTACGCCTCCATTCGATGGGCTCCGGCTCCCCCCCTGATACCCCCCGTCGCTCGCCGCCGCCAGAGGCGCGGCGGCGAGATCGATGACCGCAGACAACCCCGACGTGCCTGCAGCTAGAATGACCGCGGAAATGGCGTCCATCGACATCGCGGGGCTCGTCCGGCAGATCCCCACCCAGTACCCGTTCGTGCTCGTCGACCGCGTGGTGGAGCACGACCCGGCGGGGCGGCTGGTCGCGATCAAGAACGTGACGGGCTCCGAGGAGTTCTTCGAGGGACACTTCCCGGGCGCGCCCGTCATGCCGGGGGTCCTCCTGATGGAGGGCCTGGCCCAGGCGGCCGGGATCTGGCTGCTGCACGACGCCCCCGACCCGCGCCGGCTGGAGGTCCACCTGGTCGGGATCGACGACGCCAAGTTCCGGCGTCCGGCCGTGCCCGGCGACCAGCTCCGGCTGGAGGTGCGCGTCCTGCATCGCCGCGGCGCGCTCTGCCGGATGCGGGGCGAAGTGCGCTCGGGCGAGCATCGCGTGGCGGAGGCCAACCTGCTCCTCCAGGTCTCGACGCTGGCCCCCGCCGTGATCGACCCTTCAGCCCGCGTGGACGCCCAGGCGCGCCTGGGCACCGGCGTGCGCGTGGGCGCCTACGCCGTCGTGGGTCCGCAGGTCCGGATCGGCGCCGGCACCGTGATCGAGGCCCACGCCGTGGTGGACGGCGACACGACCATCGGGCGCGACAACCACCTCTACCCGTTCTGCGCGGTCGGCCTCCCGCCCCAGGACCTGAAGTACCGCGGCGAGCCGACGCGCCTGGAGATCGGCGACCGCAACGTCGTGCGCGAGTACGTGACCCTGAACCGGGGGACGGGGGGCGGCGGAGGGGTCACCCGCATCGGCTCCGACAACCTCTTCATGGCCTACGCCCATGTCGCCCACGACTGCCAGGTCGGCAACCACACGATCTTCGCCAACGGGGCCACCCTGGCCGGCCACGTCGAGGTGGCCGACCACGTCACCATCGGGGCCTTCTCCGCCGTCCACCAGTTCTGCCGGGTGGGGATCCACGGGTTCCTGGGCGGCTACACCGTGGCCACCAAGGACGTGCTGCCCTACTCGAAGACGGTCGGCAACCGCGCGCGCATCTACGGCGTGAACACCCTCGGCTTGACCCGCCGCGGCTTCGACCCCGAGGTGATCGCGGCCATCCGCCACGCCTACCGCATCCTGCTCCAGAGCCGGCTCAACACCACCGAGGCCCTGGCCCGGCTGGAGTCGGAGCCGATGATCCCGGAGGTGCAGACGCTCGTGGAGTTCATCCGCACCGCCAAGCGGGGCGTGGTCCTCAAGCGCGCCACTCGGCACCACCTGAGCGAAGACGCCTGATGGCGGGCGCCTCCCCGGCCGGCTCGTCTCCGCTGGGGTTGATCGCGGGCAACGGCCGCTTCCCGTTCCTCGTGGCCGCCGCCGGACGCCGCGCCGGGCGCCGCGTGGTCGCGGTTGCCATCAAGGAGGAGACCGATCCCACCCTGGCCGGCGAGGTGGACGAGATCCACTGGGTGTCGCTGGGCCAGCTCGGGCGCTGCATCGAGGCCCTCAAGGAGGGCGGAGTGAGCGAGGCGGTGATGGCGGGCCAGGTCAAGCACCGGCAGATCTTCGCGGGCATCGTCCCCGACCTGAAGATGATGGCGGTGCTGGCGCGGCTGGCCCTCAAGAACACGGACAGCCTGATTGGCGCGGTGGCGGATGCGCTGGGGCGGGAAGGCATCGCGCTCCTGCCCTCGACCGCGCTCCTCCGGGATGACATGGCCACATCCGGGGCCATGACCCGCCGCCGCCCGTCCGGCGACGAGCTCAAGGACGTCGAGTACGGGCGGGACGTCGCACGCGCCCTGGCCGGGTTCGACATCGGGCAGACGGTGGTGGTGAAGGACCGCGCGGCAGTGGCGGTGGAGGCAATGGAGGGCACCGACGAGGCCATCCGGCGCGCCGGGCGCATCGCGGGCGCCGGGTGCACGGTGGTCAAGGTGGCCAAGCCCCGTCAGGACCTCCGCTTCGACGTGCCCGTTGTCGGCCCCGGGACCGTCGCCGCCATGGCGGAGGCGCGCGCCCGCGTGCTCGCCGTCCAGGCGGGGGCGACGCTGCTGCTCGATCGTGCTCCGCTGCTGGCCAAGGCCGAGAGCGCAGACGTCGCCATCTGGGGGTTCGAGGCGCCCACGCGGTGACCCCTCGCCCCATCCGCGTGGGCGTGATCGGCGTCGGCGCCCTCGGGCAGCACCACGCCCGCGTCTATGCCGACCTGCCGGGGGCGCGCCTGGCCGGGGTCTACGACATCGACCGCGACCGGGCGGCCGCGGTTGCGGAGCGGCACCACACGCAGGCCTTCGGCCACCTCGAGGACCTCGTGGCCGAGGTCGATGCGGTCTCGGTGGCCGTCCCCACCGTCGACCATCACCGGGTGGCGGCGGCCCTCCTCGAAGCCGGCAAGGACGTGCTGGTCGAGAAGCCGATGACGGCCACGATCGCCGAGGGAGAGGACCTCATCCGGCGGGCCGCCGAGCGGGGCGCCGTCCTCCAGGTCGGCCACATCGAGCGATTCAACCCCGCGGTCGACGTCCTCAAGGCGTCGGTCTCCCGTCCGCGGTTCATCGAGGTCCACCGTCTCGGGTCCTTCTCCCCCCGCAGCCTCGACATCGACGTCGTGCTGGACCTCATGATCCACGACCTCGACATCGTCTTGACCCTTGACGGCTCGGAGCCGGTGCAGGTGGACGCGGTCGGGGTCCCGGTCCTGACCTCCCGGGTCGACATCGCCAGCGCCCGGCTCCGGTTCGCTTCCGGCCTGATCGCCAACCTCACGGCGAGCCGGGTGTCGGCGGAGAAGGTCCGGAAGTTCAGGGTCTTCGCCCCCCGGACCTACATCTCGGTCGACTTCGCCCAGCGGGAGGCGCAGATCTATCGCCTGGCGGAGGGCGCGTCGGGGCCCCAGATCCAGGTCGAACGGAAGGCGGCGCCGGAGGAGGAGCCGCTCCAGCGGCAGCTCGCCGCCTTCGTCGAGTGCGCTGCGTCACGCTCGACCCCCGCGGTCTCGGGCGCGGATGGGCTCCGCGCCCTCCGTCTGGCGTACCTCATCCTGGAGCGGATGGCTCAGCAGCCGTAGGTACTCCCGATTTTTTGTCAGGCCAACCTGTAGTAGACTCTGGGGTTTTGGCGGGTTCCCAGCGATTCGCTCCAGACTGACCTCGCCGGGCCCCGGCGCATGGTAGGTTTAATTGTCCGTTCCTGGGGGCAGGGAGCCGGGTCGCGTCGGGGAGAACGCTCCTCGGCTGGGCTTCCTCGTTTCGACGCTCGTCCATGTGACGCTGATCATGATCCTGGTCCACCGCACGCTCGCCCGTCCGACGCCGTCGGCGGCTCCGTCGCCTGAGCCGCCCCTCCACGGGCCGGAGGTGTTCCTCCCGCCCGCGGAGGTCCTGCGCCAGCTCCGGCCAGCGCCCGTCACCCGGCCGACGCCCCCGCCGCCTCCCCCTCGCGCCGCCGCCATCCCGGTCCAGGTCCCGACACCCCCTCCGACCCCCCCTCCTCAGCTCAAAGACCGCATCAGCATTGGACGGGCCGAGCGGGCCCAGACGACGGGTCCCATCGAGTTGCGTCGGGGAGACGACCTGAGCGCCGTCCAGAAGGGTCGGCCGGACGCGGCCGGGACGGGCCTCGAGGGGACGGGCGCGGGCGGATCGGGAGCGACGGCCGCGGACCGCTCGCCTGGACAGGCGCCGTCGGCGGCTCCCCCGGGTGCCGGCCTGGCCCGGCCGTCGCTGGCCGAGACCCTCCGCAACCTCGACCAGCGGATCGCGGCGGGGGCGGCGCGCGGGATCACGAGCGGGACCGTGCAGGAGCTGGGCTCGCTCCGTTTCGACCCGCAGGGTGCGGACTTCACGCGCTGGGTCGCCCACCTGACGAACGAGATCTATCGGAACTGGATCGTGCCGCAGTCGGTCATGCTCGGGTTCCACGGCCGCGTCGAGATCCGCTTCACGGTGGAACGCGACGGCCGCATCTCGGAGCTGGTGGTGACTCAGTCGAGCGGGGTCCCCGCGCTCGATCGGGCCGCCGCCAACTCGCTCCTGGGAAGCCGGCTCTGGCCGCTGCCGTCGGACTACGCGCCCTCGAGCCTGACCATCACCGGGACTTTCACCTACAACGAGAAGCCGGAGGGCTCATGAGGACGCCCATGGTGTTCGGCGCCGGCGAGGCGGCGCGCCGGGCCCGGATGGCGCGGGCGCTGCCGCGGCGGCCATCGGCCGCGGTGGCCTTCCTGGCCGCGATCGCCGCCTCCATGGCCCTGGCCGCGAGCTGCCGGACCGTCCCCGGCGGGCGCATCGGGGCCCCGGGCCGGCCCCCGCAGGACGGGACGGCGACGGCCTCGACGGGCGGCCCCGCCCCTGTCGAAGCCTACGTGGCCGCGCCGATCGTCCGCGTGGGCGTCGTGGTCGACGCCGCGCGGTCGGTCATCTCCGCCCCGTCCGGGCTGGTGGTTCGCCAGTCCGCGCCCGTGCCGCGCGAGGTCACGCTTGCGCGGGCCACGCTGGTGGCGGTGGCGCCGCTGGGCGCGGGCAGCCGGTACCGCGTGCAGGTGGGCAGCCTCTCCGACCAGCGGGCGGCCGAGGACTTCGCCGCCCGCGTGCGCCCGCTCGCGCAGGCGGAGGCCGTCGTGCGCTGGAGCGAGGAGACGCGCACCTGGCAGGTACGGACCGGGGACCTCCGGACGCGTGACGAGGCGGTCGCGATGGCCAGCCGCCTCCAGCAGCAGGGCCTCTCCGGCGGCTGGGTGGCGGAGGAGGCGAGGGAGCCCGCTCCCGGCAAGATCCGACTGGCGGAGACGGGGGACGAGTTCAGCGCGGCCAGCATCGTCCCCGCGCAGCCCGAGGACACGCTCAGCGCGGACGGCCTGCCCTACCGCGGCGTGATCGAGGTCCGCCCGGGGGAGGAGGGGCTCACCGTCGTCAACGTCGTCAACCTCGAGGACTACCTCAAGGGCGTGGTGCCCAACGAGCTCTCGCCCGACGCGTTCCCGGAGCTGGAGGGGCTCAAGGCGCAGGCGGTGGCCGCCCGCACCTACGTGCTGCGCAACCGCGGCCAGTTCGCGCCCAAGGGCTACGACATCTGCGCGACCCCGACCTGCCAGGTCTACCGCGGCAAGTCCACCGAGAAGGCGCTTTCGACGCAGGCGGTGGACGAGACGCGCGGGGTCACCGCCGTCTACCAGGGCGCGCTCATCAACGCGCTCTACACCTCGACCTGCGGAGGCCACACGGAGACGGGCGCGAACATCTTCGAGGGCGAGGACGTGCCCTACCTGGTGGGGGTGTCGTGCGCCCCCGAGCGCGAGGCCTGGGCCACCATCCACACCACGGCCGCCCCCCGCGCGCTGGGCGACCAGCCCGAGCTCAACCGTGACGCCGCGCTCCTGGTGAGCCTCGACGTGCTCTCGGGGAAGATGTACACCACGGCCGCCCTCAAGCCCGCACCCACCGACGAGGACCTGCGCGAGTGGGTGTCGAGGCTGGTCGGGGCGCTGCGGCGGAAGCCCTGCGCCTCGACCGTCGAGGGCGGGCTCACCCGGCGGGGAGCGTTCGTGCGCCATCTCGTCTCCACGATGTGCTGGGACGACCGCGCGCAGCGGCTGCTGAGCCCCGACGACCCCGAGTACCTGCTGAGCGTCGAGGACCGCGCGGAGATCGCCGACCGCCACGAGCTCCTCGCCACCGCCCTGCTCATCCAGGAAGGCATCCTGGCCCCGTTCCCCGACAACACGCTGCGCCCCAACGCGCCCATCACGCGCGCGCAGGCCATCGAGATGCTCGGGCGCACGGCGCTGGTGGCGGCCCCGCCCGGCCTCGTCTCCGCGGAGTTCCGCGGCCTGTCGGGGGGCGGCCTCACCGTGCGCACCGACCAGGGCGAGACCACTCACCCGATCGACCTGTCCGCGCGCCTCTTCCGCGCCCTCGAGGGGAACCGGATGGGCACGTCCGACCTGGACCTGGCGGAGGGGGACAAGGTGACCTTCGTCGAGCAGGGCGGGCGCATCACGTTCCTGGAGGCGCAGCAGAGCCTGATGGGGGCCTCCGCCGACCGCTCCTCGAAGTACTACCGCTGGGAAGTGCGGATGACCCCGGAGGAGGTGGCGCGGGCCCTGGCGCGCTTCGGCACGGTGGGCACGGTGCGCGACGTGGTGCCCCGGCGCTTCGGCGTCTCCGGCCGCGTCATCGAGGCCGTCATCGTCGGCAGCGACGGCGAGCTGGTCCTCGACGGCCTGCGCGTGCGCTGGGGGCTCGGCCTGCGCGAGAACCTGTTCGTGATCGACCGCGAGCGCGACGCGAGCGGCAACGTCACGCGCTTCGTCTTCACCGGCAAGGGATGGGGCCACGGAGTCGGGCTCTGCCAGGTGGGCAGCTTCGGCATGGCCCAGACCGGGTCCACGTTCGACAAGATCCTGCGGCACTACTACACGGGCATCAACCTGCGGAAGGAATACTAGAGCCACGGCGATCTTCGCGCCGCTTCTTTGACAGGTCCGGCGAGCGTCCCGTAAACTCGGCCGGTTACAGCAAGTTCCGATGGCAGCGACCCTTCCGAAGCGGTTCGAGCCGTTCGTCGTCCCCGGCGGCCTCAAGGGACAGATCGCCGAGCTGCCCGTGCCGGAGATCCTCCAGCACCTCAAGCTCTCGCAGGCCACGGGCATCCTGACCCTGGTGGCCGGCGGCGCGCGCAAGGCCCTCTACCTCAAGGACGGGCACGTGGTCTTCGCCTCCTCGAACCTGCCCAACGACCGGCTGGGCGAGATCCTACTCCGCGAGGGCAAGATCACCGTCGAGGAGTACGAGGCCTCGATCAAGGCCATCACCAAGGGCAAGCGCCAGGGGAAGGTCCTCGTGGAGATGGGCGCGCTGTCGCCGAAGGACCTCTGGGAGGGCGTGCAGTTCCAGGTCAAGGAGATCGTCTACACGGTCTTCCAGTGGGACGAGGGGCAGTTCCACTTCGAGGAGTCGAGCCTGCCCGAGAAGGAGCGCATCACCGTCGACCTCGACATCCAGGACCTGATCCTGGCCGGGCTGCGGCGGGTGGACGCGAGCGGGCGGATCCAGTCGCGCTATCCGGAGGGGGACGCCGTGCTCGAGCGGGCCACGGGGGAGGTGCCGGCCGGCCTCGAGCCCTACGAGGTCCACGTCCTCAAGCTCATCGACGGCGAGCGCAGCGTGCTCGACGTCAGCCGCGAGAGCGAGATCGGCGACAACGAGACGATGAAGACGCTCTACGCCCTGGTCTCGACCGGAGTGGCGCGGGTGAAGGGCCGCAAGGTCATCACCCTCGACCAGGACTTCGTGCCCGTCGACACCATCTATTCCGTCCTCGACTCCTTCAACCAGATGTACGAGCACATCTTCAAGTACATGGTGCGCGAGGTGGGACCCATCGCCGAGAACGTCCTCGAGAAGTACCTGGGCACCCTGCGCGACGGGCGCAAGGAGGTCTTCGGCGGGGTCAAGCTCCAGAAGGACGGCACCCTCGACGTGACCGTCATCGAGCGCAACCTCAACAAGTTCCCGGAGGAGCAGCGGCGCTCCCTGCTCGTGGACGGCCTCAACGAGCTGCTCTACGCCGAGCTGCTGGCGATCAAGCGCACGCTCGGCGCCGAGCACGAGGCGGCGATCGTGAAGGCGCTGAAGCACTAGGGGCGTGACCCGCCAGCAGGTCCGGGGCGCGGCCATCCTCCTCGGCCTCATCCTGATCTGGACGGCGTGGCGGCTGTGGCGGCTCCTCCCGTAGTCGTCATCGTCGGGCCCACCGCGTCCGGCAAGAGCGCGCTCGCCCTGGGCGTGGCGGGCCGGCGGGGGGGCGAGATCGTCTCCTGCGACAGCCTGCAGGTGTACCGCGGGCTCGACCTGGGCAGCGCCAAGCCGACGGTCGAGGAGAGGCGGGCCGTCCCGCACCACCTCGTCGACGTCGTCGATCCCGACCAGGAGTTCTCGGCCGCCGACTACGGCCGGCGGGCGAGGGCCGCCATCGGGGAGATCACCGCGCGCGGCCGGCTGCCGATCGTGGCCGGCGGCACGGGGCTCTACCTGCGCGCGCTCCGGCAAGGCCTCTTCGAAGGGCCTTCGCGCGATCCCGACCTCCGGCGCCGGCTGGAGACGATCGCGGAGGCGCGGGGGGACGCCGCCCTTCATCGCCTCCTGGCCCGCGTCGATCCGGAGGCGGCGGGGCGGATCGCGCCCCGGGACCGCGTCCGGGTCGTGCGCGCGCTGGAGGTCTACCGGACCAGCGGCCGGACGCTGACCGCGCACCACCGCGCGGACAGGCGGGCTCGCGACCCGTATCGCTGGCTGGTCGTGGGCCTGGACCCGCCGCGCGAGGTCCTGCGAAGGGCGGTGGAGGCGCGCACGCGCGCGATGATGGCGGCCGGGCTCCTGGACGAGGTGCGGGCGCTCCTGGCCCGATACCCGGGACGGCCGCGGCCGCTGGACGCCATCGGCTATCGACAGGCGGCGGCGGTGCTGCGCGGCGCGCTCACGGACGACGAAGCCCAGCGTGATATGGTCAAGGCCACCATGCGCTACGCCAAGCGGCAGATGACGTGGTTCCGGCATCAGGAGGACGTACGCTGGTTCGCGGACGGAGAGGTCGCGCTCCGTGCGATCGGGGAGTGGCTGGGTTGATGGGGCGCTTCCGCCGCGCCATCGTGATGGTGTGCGACGGCCTGGGCGTGGGGGCCGCCCCCGATGCCGCCGCCTTCGGCGATCAAGGCAGCGACACCCTCGGGCACGTCCTCGCCTCGCGCGAGGTCCGCATCCCGCACCTCCAGGCCCTCGGCCTGGGCAACCTGACCCCCACCTTCGACGGCGCCCGCCACCCGCGGCCGGAAGGCGCGTGGGGCAAGATGGCGGAGAAGAGCGCGGGCAAGGACACCGCCGCCGGCCACTGGGAGATGACCGGCCTGGTCACGGAGACGCCGTTCAAGGTCTACGCGAAGGGTTTCCCGGCCGAGCTGGTGAGCGCCTTCGAGGCGCGCATCGGACGCAAGGTGCTCGGCAACAAGGCGGCTTCGGGCACGGAGATCCTGAAGGAGCTGGGCGAGGAGCACCTCCGGACGGGATCGCCCATCCTCTACACCTCCGGCGACAGCGTGTTCCAGGTGGCCGCGCACGAGGACCTGATCCCGCCCGAGGAGCTGTACCGGATCTGCCGCCTCGGCTACGGGCTGGCCTGCCTGCAGTACGGCGTGTGCCGCGTGATCGCGCGGCCGTTCGTGGGACAGGGGCGCGACACGTTCAAGCGCACGCCGAACCGCCGCGACTTCCCGGTGCCGCCGGGCGGGGAGACGCTGCTCGACCGCCTGGCCGCGGCGGGCTGGCCGGTGTTCGGAGTGGGCAAGATCGAGGACATCTTCACTGGCCGCGGGATCTCGGGCGCCGTCCACACGAAGTCGGATGCGGACGGGATCGACCAGACGGTCAAGGCCATGGGCGAGTTGGAGCGGGGTCTGGTCTTCACGAACCTGGTGGACTTCGACACCCTCTACGGCCACCGCAACGACGTGCCCGGCTACGCCGCGAACCTGGAATCCCTGGACGAGCGGATCACGGACGTCCTGGGCCGCCTGCACGAGGACGACGTCTTCGTCCTGACCGCCGACCACGGCTGCGACCCGTCCGACGCCTCGACCGACCACACCCGCGAGAACGTTCCCTTGATCGTCCGCGGGGCGCGCGTGCGGCCGGGGCGCGAGCTCGGGCTCCGCTCGACATTCGCGGACCTCGGCGCCACCCTCGCCGACAACTTCGGCGTCGGTCCCCTCGCCGCCGGACGCTCGTTCCTCGAGGACCTCTGAGTTGACCCACCGCCACCTCCGACGCCAAGTCCTTGACAATCCAGGGCGAAGAGGAAAATAATCGAGGGTTTGAGCGCACCCGAGACCATGCTCGTTATTGGCGTCCGCGAGATCCCGCCCGAGGGGAAGCCCCTCGACGTCGCCCTCGATCCAGGAGCCGTCCACCTGGAGGAGGAGGACGAGTTCACCCTGGAAAGCGGCCGCCTGAGCGGACGCGTCGACCGGGGCGAGGAGAAGACGGTCCATTTCCGCGGCCGGCTGGAGGCGCGGCTGCGCCTGCACTGCGGGCGGTGCCTGGAGCCGTTCGCGCACGTGGTGGACGAGGACCTGGACCTGTTCTTCATGCCGCGCACCGCCCAGCCCGGGGCGGAGGAGGAGGAGCAGGAGCAGGACGTCGAGCTGTCCGACCGCGACATGGTGGTCGCCTATTACGCGGACGAGCGGGTCGACCTCGGGGAGATGGTGCGCGAGCAGATGCTCCTGGCGGTGCCGCTCCGCCGCCTCTGCCGCGAGGACTGCCGCGGCCTGTGCCCGTCGTGCGGGGTGAACCGGAATACCGCGAGCTGCGACTGCCGTCCGGTGGAGACGGCGGACGAGCGGCTCGCCTCTCTCCGCAAGCTGTTCGACAAGGGTTCCTCGTAGGGGTCCCTGGCCACACGACACTGATTCCGGGGGCGGGCGGCCCATACCGGCGACCGCCGCGCCCCGATTGAGGAGAACGCGTCCATGCCGAATCCCAAGCGCCGTCATTCCAAGGCCCGCACGGCGATCCGCCGCGCCCACGACCATCTCAAGGCGCCCGGGCTGAGCCTCTGCCCGAACTGCCACGAGCCCAAGCTCTCGCACCGCGTCTGTCCCAAGTGCGGGTACTACAAGGGCAAGCAGGTCATCGGAGTGGACGAGGTCTAGGGGAGCGAGAGGCGCTGACGGACACGATGAAGGCTCCGGCCGCGCGTCCGCCGCGCGTGGCGGTGGATGCGCTGGGAGGCGACCTCGGCCCCCGGGTGGTGGTCGAAGGAGCGGTGGCGGCCTGCCGCGAGCTCGGCCTCCAGGTCGTGCTCGTGGGCCCGCAGGGAGTGGTGGCGGAAGAGCTGCGCCGGGCGGGGGCGGGGGATCTCCCCATCCAGGTCATCGACGCCGCCGAGGCGGTAGGCATGGGCGAGAAGGTCACGCGCGCCACCCTCAAGAAGCGCTCGACCATCACGGTGGCGGTCGAGCAGGTGCGGGACGGCGGCGCCGACGCGTTCTTCTCCGCCGGCAACACCGCCGCCTGCTGGACGATCGCCAAGCTCGTGCTCGGCACCCTGGAGGAGGTGGACCGCCCGGCCCTGGCCGCCGCCCTTCCGCATCCCTCCGGCCGCACCGTCCTCATCGACGTGGGCGCCAACGCGAACTGCAACGCGCGCAACCTCGAGGAGTTCGCGGTGATGGGCAAGGTCTACACGCGTGCGGTCTTCCACACCCCCAACCCGCGGGTCGGGCTCATGAGCATGGGCGAGGAGGAGACCAAGGGGAACCAGCTCACCAAGGAAGTCCACGAGGTCCTCAAGAACTCCTCCCTCAACTTCATCGGGAACGTCGAGGGCGGCGACATCTTCACGGGCAAGGTGGACGTCATCGTCATGGACGGCTTCACCGGCAACGTGGCCCTCAAGGCCAGCGAGACCCTCGCCGACACCCTCATGCACCTCATCAAGGAGGAGATCCAGCGCAAGACGGTACGCAAGGTGGGGGCGCTGCTCTCGAAGGGGGCGTTCGACGCCGTGCGCCAGCGCATCGACCCTTCCGAGTACGGAGGGGCGCCCCTTCTGGGAGTGAAGGGCTGCTGCGTCATCGGCCACGGACGGTCCAACGCGCTCGCGATCAAGCACGGCATCCGCACCGCCGCCGACTTCTTCACGAGCGGGGTCAACGAGCGGATCGAGGCCGAGCTGCGCGCCCTGGGCCATCGCAAGGTGGCGGAGAAGGAGAGTTGAGCGTCGCCTGGATCTTCCCCGGGCAGGGGTCGCAGCGTGTCGGCATGGGCCGCGGGTTCTTCGACGCCTTCGCGGAGAGCCGCGCCGTCTTCGACGAGGCGGACGGCGCCCTCGGCCTCCCCCTCGCGCGCCTCTGCTTCGAAGGGCCGGAGGACCAGCTCCAGCTCACCGCGAACACGCAGCCCGCCCTCCTCGTCTCCAGCGTGGCCGCCGCGCGCGCGCTGGCCGCGCGCGGGCTGGCCCCGGAATGGGTGGCTGGACACAGCCTCGGCGAGTACTCCGCGCTGGTCGTGGCCGGCGTGGTTGCGCTCGCGGACGCGGTGGTCGCGGTGCGCCGGCGCGGGCAGTACATGCAGGAGGCGGTGCCGGTGGGGGAAGGCGCGATGGCCGCCATCCTCGCCCTCGACCTCTCCGCCGTCGGGCAGGCCTGCCGCGAGGCCGCGCAGGGCCAGGTGGTCTCGCCGGCCAACATCAACTCGCCGGGCCAGGTCGTCATCGCCGGGCACACGGCGGCGGTGGACCGGGCCTCGGAGCGCTGCAAGAAGGCGGGGGCCAAACGCGCCATCCGCCTGCCCGTGTCCGCCCCCTTCCACTGCGCGTTGATGATGCCGGCCCAGGAGAGGCTGGCCCGCGACCTGGAGGCGTTGTCCTTCGCGGACGCGCGCGTGCCCCTCGTGAACAACGTGGACGCGCAGGTGGTGCGGGCGGGCGGCCAGTGCCGCGACGGCCTCGTACGGCAGGTCTCCGGCGCCGTGCGCTGGCAGGAGTCGATCGAGCGGCTGGTGGGCGAGGGCGTGGACACCTTCGTGGAAGTGGGACCGGGCACCGTGCTCTCGGGGCTGGTCCGGAAGATCGACAAGAGCGTGCGCGTCCTGAACGTGGAGGATCCGGCCTCGCTCGAGGCCAGCGCGGCCGCGCTCACGGAAAGGCAGACGGCATGACCCTGTCCGGCCGGGTGGCCCTGGTGACGGGGGCCTCGCGCGGGATCGGCCGCGCCATCGCCCAGGCCCTGGCCGCGGAGGGGGCGGCGGTGGTGCTCGGCGCCCGTGACGAGACGAAGCTGGCGGAGGCGGTGGAGGCCATCGTGGCCGCGGGCGGACGCGCCTCCGCGGTGCCCCTCGACGTCTGCCGTCGCGAATCGGTGGACTCCGCGGTGAGCCAGGTCCTCGAGCGGCACGGCCGCCTCGACGGCCTGGTCAACAACGCGGGCATCACCCGCGACAACCTGCTCCTGCGCATGAAGGCGGAGGAGTGGGAGGCCGTGCTCTCCACCAACCTGACCGGGGTCTACCACTGTACGCAGGCCGCCCTGCGGCCGATGCTGAAGCAGAAGAGCGGACGCATCGTGAACGTGACCTCCGTGGTCGGCCTCACCGGCAACGCCGGCCAGGCCAACTACGCGGCCAGCAAGGCCGGCGTGATCGGCTTCACGAAGTCGATCGCGCGCGAGGTGGCGTCGCGCAGCATCAACGTCAACGCCGTCGCCCCCGGCTTCATCGACACCGAGATGACGGCGGCCATGACGGAGAAGGCCAGGGAGGCCGTCGTCTCCTCCATCCCGATGGGACGGGTGGGGAGACCCGGGGACGTGGCGGGGGTGGTGGTGTTCCTCCTGTCCGACGCCGCCGCCTACGTGACCGGTCAGGTGCTGGGAGTCGATGGCGGATTCCACATGTAACTCAGTAGAATCAGGGATTGTCGCCTTACGGAGCGAGGACGCCAACAAGAAGAGAGGGAAGTCTCATGGAGCCTGTTGCCGATCGAGTCAAGAAGATCATCGTGGACCAGCTCGGAGTCGAGGAGGACCTCGTCACCCCGGAGGCGTCCTTCGTCGACGACCTCGGCGCGGACAGCCTGGACACGGTGGAGCTGGTGATGGCCCTCGAGGAGGAGTTCGGGATCGAGATCCCGGACGAGGACGCCGAGAAGATCACGCGCGTGAAGGAAGCCGTCGAGTACATCGACAAGCACGCGGAGAAGGCGAAGAAGTAGCCGTCCCCCCGCCTACCCGGAGGGACCTGAGGCACGAGTGGGATCAGAGCGCAGGGTCGTGGTCACGGGCGTGGGGCTCGTGTCCCCGGTCGGCATCGGCACCGAGGAGACGTGGGCGTCCCTCCGGGCCGGCCGGTCGGGCGCCGGCCCCATCACGCTGTTCGACGCTTCGCAGCACTCGTCGCGGTTCGCCTGCGAGGTGAAGGGGTTCGATCCCCTGCGCTGGGTGGAGAAGAAGGACGTCAAGAAGATGGACCGCTTCATCCAGTTCGCGGTGGCGGCCGCCGACTTCGCCCTGGCGGACTCTGGCCTGAAGATCGACGCCGGGAACAACGAGATGGTCGGCGTCTACGTCGGGAGCGGGATCGGTGGCTTCGCCACCATCGAGCGCGAGCACACGATCCTGATGGAGCGTGGGCCGTCGCGCATCAGTCCCTTCTTCATCCCCGCCGCGATCGTGAATCTCGCCTCGGGCTGGATCTCGATCCGCTCCGGGGCCAAGGGACCGAACTCCGCCACCTGCACCGCCTGCACCACTTCCGCGCACGCCATCGGCGATTCCTTCCGGCTCATCCAGCGCGGCGACGCCGACGCCATGATCGCGGGGGGAAGCGAGGCCGCCATCACTCCGCTCGGCACCGGCGGGTTCTGCTCCATGCGAGCGTTGTCCCAGCGCAATGACGACCCGCAGAGGGCCTCGCGTCCGTTCGACAAGGACCGTGACGGCTTCGTGATCGGGGAGGGCTCGGGGGTGGTGATCCTCGAGGAGCTGGAGGCGGCGCGGGGGCGGGGGGCGAAGATCTACTGCGAGATCGTGGGCTACGGCATGTCCTCGGACGCGCACCACATCTCCGCTCCCTGCGAGGACGGGGACGGCGCCTATCGCGTCATGAACAAGGCCATCAAGGACGCGCGCATCGAGCCATCCGCCATCGGCTACATCAACGTGCACGGCACCTCCACCCCGCAGGGGGACAAGGTCGAGGTCATCGCGATCAAGCGCGTCTTCGGCGACCGCGCGCGACGCCTTCCCGTCAGCTCGACCAAGTCCATGACCGGCCACCTGCTGGGGGCGGCGGGCGGGCTGGAGGCGGGCATCACGGCCCTGGCCCTGCGCGACCAGATCCTGCCCCCCACCATCAACTACACCTCGCCCGATCCGGAGTGCGACCTCGACATCATCCCGAACGAGGCGCGGCCGGCGAAGCTGGAGTACGCCCTGTCGAACTCGTTCGGCTTCGGCGGCACCAACGGCGCTCTCATCTTCAAGAGGTTCGAAGCGTGAAGATCGTCGTCTGCGTCAAGCAAGTACCCGACACCGAGGCGCGCATCCGGATCGCTCCCGACGGCCAGAGCATCTCCGAGGGCGAGCTCGGCTGGATCGTGTCCCCCTTCGACGAGTTCGCGATCGAGGAGGCCCTGCGAATCAAGGAGAAGAAGGGCGGGGAGGTGGTGCTCGTCTCGCTCGGCCCCGATCGCACCCAGTCCGCCCTCCGCACCGGCCTGGCCATGGGCGCCGACGCCGCCCTCCACCTGAAGGACCCGCTCTTCGAGTCCGCGGACACGCTCGGCACCGCGCGGGCGCTGGCCGCGGCCATCCGCCCGCTCTCCCCCGACCTCGTCCTGGCCGGACAGCAGGGCGTGGGCGGCGACAACTGCCAGGTCCCCGGGCTGCTGGCCGAGATCCTGGACCTGCCCCAGGTCACCATGGCCGTGAAGATCGAGATGGGCGAGGGCAAGGCCACCGTCGAGCGCGAGATCGAGGGGGCGCACGAGGTCTGGGAGACGTCGCTGCCGGTGGTCATCTCCGCGCAGAAGGGGCTCAACGAGCCGCGCTATGCCAGCCTCAAGGGGATCATGGCGGCCAAGAAGAAGACGATCGAGACCAGGGATGCCGCCGCCCTGGGCCTGAAGGCGGAGGACCTGGTGCCCCGCACGAAGACGGTCGCGCTGGAGCTGCCCGCCGGCCGACCCGGCGTGCGCATGATCGCCGGGGACACCGACACCCAGGTGAAGGAGCTGCTCCGGCTGCTGCACGAAGAGGCGAAGGTGCTCTGATGGCCACCCTCCTGACCCTCGCGGAGGTCCGGGACGGGAAGGTCCGCCGTGCCTCGCTCGAGGCCGTGTCCGAGGCGCGCCGCCTGGCCGGGCCCCTGGGCGCGAGCGTGCAGTCCGTCCTGATCGGCCACGGCGTGGCTGCGCTGGCGGCCGGGGTGGCCTCCTACGGAGCCGACCGCGTTCACGTGTTCGACGACGCCGCCCTGGCGTCGTATGCCACCGAGACCTTTGCCCGCGCCCTGGCCCAGGTGATCGCGCAGGAGAAGCCGGCGGCGGTGCTCGTGCCCTTCACCGCCATGGGGAAGGACCTGGCGCCGCGCGTCGCCGCCCGCGTGGGAGCCGGCCTCGTCTCCGACGTCGTGAGGCTGGAGGTCAAGGAGGGCCGGCTGGAGGCGCGGCGGCCGATGTACGCGGGCAAGGCCTTCGCCACCGTGCGCTGGGAAGGCGAGCCGCAGATGGCCACGCTGCGGCCGAACGTGTTCGCGCTGGGCACGCCGGACGCGTCGCGGAAGTTCGAGACGGTGGCCGGCACCGCCGAGAGCGCGGCCACCCGCGCCCGCGTCGTCTCCGTGCAGGCGGGCGGCGCGGGCAAGGTCGAGCTGACCGAGGCCCAGATCATCGTGTCCGGCGGGCGCGGCCTCAAGGGGCCCGAGAACTTCCACCTCGTCGAGGAGCTGGCGGGGGCGCTGGGGGCGGCCGTGGGCGCTTCGCGCGCGGTCGTGGACGCGGGCTGGGTCGACCACCAGTACCAGGTCGGCCAGACCGGCAAGACCGTCTCCCCGACCCTCTACGTGGCGGCGGGGATCAGCGGCGCCATCCAGCACCTGGCCGGGATGTCGTCGTCGAAGGTGATCGTCGCCATCAACAAGGACGCCGACGCGCCCATCTTCAAGGTCGCGGACTACGGCATCGTGGGCGACGTGTTCGAGGTGCTGCCCAGGCTCACGGCGGCGGCCAGGGAGTTCCGCAAGGGCCGCCAGTAGGGAGAGCGCGGCCCGGATGCGTGTCGGCCTCTTCGACGACCCGCTCTTCCTCGAGCACGATTCCGGACCGGGGCACCCCGAGCGGCCGGAGCGGCTGATCGCGATCCGCGAGGGCCTGCGGCGGGCGGGCCTGGAACCGCGGCTGGAGGCGGTCGCCGCCCGCGACGCCACCCACGAGGAGCTGCGGCGCGTCCACACCGACGAGCACGTGAAGATGGTCGCCGCCAGCGCCGGCCGCACCGTGCGCTACGATCCGGACACGCAGGCGGGGCCGGACTCCTATGCGGCGGCCCTGCGCGCGGCGGGGGCGGTCATTGACGCGGTCGAGCGCGTCCTCGACGGCCGCCTCGATCGCGCCTTCTGCCTCGCGCGCCCGCCCGGCCACCACGCCGAGGCCGACCGCGCCATGGGGTTCTGCCTCTTCAACAACGTGGCGGTGGCGGCGGCGGCCGCCCTGGCGCGCGGCCTCACCCGGGTCGCGATCGTGGACTTCGACGTCCACCACGGCAACGGCACCCAGCGCACCTTCGAGGCCGACCCGCGCGTCCTGTACGTGTCCTCGCACGCCCACCCGTTCTACCCCGGCACGGGATGGATCTCGGAGGTCGGGGTGGGGGCCGGGCGCGGGTTCACGGTGAACCTCCCGTTCCCGGCCGGCATGGGCGACGGCGAGTACGCCCGGGTCTACCGGGAGATCGTCGAGCCCATCGGCCGCGCGTTCGACCCCGAGCTGGTCCTGGTCTCCGCCGGTTTCGACGCCTGGGGAGGCGATCCCCTGGCCCCGATGGCGCTCACCGCCCGCGGCTATGCGGAGCTGTCGGCGGTCTGTCTCGCCATCGCGGGCGGGGCGGCGAAGGGCCGCGCGGTCTTCGCCCTCGAGGGGGGCTATGATCTCGAGGGGCTGGCCGCGGCGGGGGTGGCGGTGACTCGCGCGCTCCTGGGCGACCCCGCGCCCGGCGTCGAGCCGGCGGGGGAGGCCATGGACGAGTTGATCGAGCGGTATCGCCGCGCGCTCGCGCCCTACTGGCCCTCCGTCTCCGGCTGAGCGGGCGGACGCCCCGATGAGGACCGAGGCCGGGATGGATGACTCCGCGAGCGGCGCGCTCCGGGTGGCCCGGGTCTGGTTCCTCGCGTTCGTCGCGCTCCTCCCGATCCAGCCCACCATCCTGTCCGTCGCTCACCTGGCGATCTTTCCCGGTGACGTGGCCCTGGCGGTGAGCGCGATGGCCCTGGGTCTCGTCCTGTGGCGCGAGCAGCGGTGGCGGTCCCCCATCTTCCGGTCCGCGCTCGGGGTTGCCGGCGGGCTCTGCCTCGTCGCCGCGCTGCCGTCGGTCCTCTTCTCCGAGAACCCCACGCTGTCCGCGGCGAAGTGGCTGGGCGCGGCCGTGTACGTCTTGATGGCGCTCGTGGCCGCGTCGCTCGCCCGATCGGAGACCGATGTCCGGGACGTGGTCCGCGCCTGGCTGGTCGGGACGGCCGCGACCGCCGGCATCGCCCTCCTCGCGGTGGCGCTCTTCTACGCCGGAAAGGCGCCCTCGCTGGTGGCGTCGCTGGTCTCGGGTGCCGGATCGCTGCCTCCCGGACACTATCCGCGAGTCGGGGCCCTCGTCCATCAGGCCAGGCCCAACACCCTCTGCCACTACCTCAGCGCGAGCGTGCCCCTCGTGTGCCTGGCCATGACGCGCCGGTGGATCCCTCGTCTCCTGGCCGCCGCCCTCCTGGTCGCCACCCTCGTGGCCGCCGCCTTCACTCTGTCTCTGGCCTGCGGAGGGATCGCCCTCGGGCTCGGGTGGTGGATCGCCATCGCTCCCCACCGCCTCGGACGGCCGCTGCGATGGTGCGCGATGGCGGCCGGTCTGGTGGCCGCCGCGGGCGCCTTCGTCCTCGCCGTCGTGTCTCCGGCCCGTCCCGCCCCCGGAGCTTTGAGTTTTGTCGCGTTCCGGCTGGCGCCGTCCGCGCGCGTGGTGTGCTGGCAGGCGGCCTGGGCCCAGGCCTCGAGCCATCCCCTGGTGGGTCGTGGAATGGGCCTGCAGCCCACGTGCCCTCCCTACGTCCTGTCCTCCGGTGCCACCGCGTACCTCTCCGACGCCCACAACATGTACCTCAGCCTCTTGAGCACGCAGGGACTCCTGGGTCTCCTGGGATTTGGCGCGGTGGCATGGATCGCGCTCCGGGGCGCTCCGCCCCTTCCGCGCCTGGACGCGGTCGACGGCCTTGCCGCCCAGGCCCTCACGATCAGCTTCGTGAGCACCGTTCTCTATGGAGGGCTGACCGGCGCCTTCGAATACACACGCCACGGCTGGGTCCTGATTGGCCTGCTGGCGGCGTCGCGCGAGAGCCCGCGTGCTAGCGCAGGCCCCGGCGGCCCCGGGGAGCGGGCGTGTTAGCATGACTCCTTTGTTTGATTTGCCTCCATGAGTGATTACAGCTTCGAGGACATCGAGCGGCGCTGGCAGGAGCGCTGGGCGGAGGGCCGGACCTTCGAGGTGTCGGAGGACCCCGCTCGACCCAAGTTCTACTGCCTGGAGATGCTGCCCTATCCCTCCGGCGACATCCACGTCGGCCACGTCCGCAACTACTGCATCACGGACGTGGTGGCCCGCTACAAGAGGATGCGGGGATTCAACGTCCTGCACCCGATCGGGTGGGACGCCCTCGGCCTGCCCGCGGAGAACGCCGCCATCAAGCGCGGCGTCCACCCCGAGAAGTGGACGCGCGACAACATCGCGGGCATGAAGCGGCAGCTCCAGCGGCTCGGCTTCAGCTATCCGTGGAGCCGCGAGATCGCCACCTGCGACCCCGAGTACTACCACTGGAACCAGTGGTTCTTCCTCCGCATGCTCGAGCGGGGGATCGCCTACCGGAAGAAGGCTCCCGTCAACTGGTGCCCCTCCTGCCAGACCGTCCTCGCCAACGAGCAGGCCGAGAACGGCGAGTGCTGGCGCTGCAATTCGAAGGTGGAAGAGCGGGAGATGGACCAGTGGTTCCTCCGCATCACCGCCTACCAGGACGAGCTCGTGGACGACATGGCCCAGCTCACGGCCTGGCCGGAGCGGGTGCTCCAGCAGCAGCGGAACTGGGTCGGCCGTTCCCGCGGGGCGGAGATCGACTTCCCGGTCGAGGGAGGTGAGCCGGTCCGGGTCTTCACCACGCGCATCGACACCATCCATGGCGCCACCTTCATGGTGGTGGCGCCGGAGCATCCCCGCGTCGACGAGATGGTGCGGGGGACCAGGGACGAGGCGGCCACGCGGGAGGCCGTCAAGCGCCTCCGCGGCCAGGACCGGCGCGCGCGGCAGGCGGGGCAGGTGGACAAGGAAGGCGTCTTCACCGGGCGCCATGCCACCAACCCGTTCAGCGGCGAGAAGATCCCGATCTGGGTCGGGAACTTCGTGCTGACCGGCTACGGCACCGGCGCGATCATGGCCGTGCCCGGCCACGACGCGCGCGATTTCGAGTTCGCGCGCAAGTACGGCCTGCCCGTGCGCGTGGTCATCCAGCCCTCCGGCCCCGCCCTCGACGGGGCCACCATGGGCGCCGCCTACGAGGGTCCCGGCCGGACCGTGAACAGCGGCTCCTTCAGCGGTCTCGACTCCGCGGACGCCATCACGCGCATGACCGCGGACGCGGAGAAGCGCGGCATCGGCAGGGCCGCGGTCACCTACCGCCTCAAGGACTGGCTCATCAGCCGCCAGCGCTATTGGGGCACGCCGATACCGGTCGTGTACTGCGCCAAGGACGGGATCGTGGGCGTCCCCGACGAGCAGCTCCCGGTCGAGCTGCCCGCGGACGCGCCCTTCACCGGGGAGGGAGGCAATCCCCTCGAGAAGGTGCCGTCGTTCGTCCAGACCACGTGCCCGCGCTGCGGCGGCCCGGCCCGGCGCGAGACGGACACCATGGACACCTTCGTGGACTCGTCCTGGTACTTCTACCGGTACCTCTCGCCCCGCAAGGAGGACGGCCCCTTCGACGCCAGCGCCGTCCGCTACTGGTTCCCCATCGACCTCTACGTGGGCGGGATCGAGCACGCCATCCTCCACCTCGTCTACTCCCGCTTCTGGACCAAGATGATGCGGGACCTCGGCTTCGTGACCTTCGACGAGCCGGTCACGCGCCTCTTCCCGCAGGGCATGGTGCACAAGGACGGCGAGATCATGTCGAAGAGGAAGGGCAACACGGTCGCCCCCGACGACATGTGCCGGCTCTACGGGGCGGACACCCTGCGCCTGTACATCCTCTCCGTGGCGCCGCCCGAGGACGCGCTCGAGTGGAACGACAAGAACGTGGCCGGGGTCCACCGGTTCCTGCACCGGGTGTGGGCGCTGCTCGACCGCCACGCGGGGGCCATCGCCTCCGAGTCGCGTTCTCCGGTCCCGAAGGAGCTCTCGCCGGCCGCCCGCGCCCTTCGCCGGAAGGTCCACCAGACCATCCGGCGCATCACGGACGACGTCGAGGAGCGCCTGAAGCTCAACACCGCGGTGTCCGCGCTCATCGAGCTCGAGCACGCGATCGCGGACGCGGAGCCCGAGCTGGCCACCAGCCCGGAGCGGCCGGTGTTCCGGGAGGCGCTGGAGACGCTCGTGCTGCTCTTGAGCCCGTTCGCGCCGCACATCGGGGAAGAGATGTGGGAGCGGCTTGGCCGGCGCTTCAGCATCGTCGATCGGCCGTGGCCGCTCGCCGACCCCGGCATCGCGCGTGAGGAGGAGGTGGAGCTGGCCGTGCAGGTGAACGGCAAGGTCCGGGGGCACATCACGGTCCCCACGGGCTTCCCCGAGGAGGACGTGCGCCGCCGGGCCCTGGCCGAGCCCCGGGTGGCCGAGCAGATCGGGGGCAAGGAGATCGTCAAGGTCGTGGTGGTCCCCGGGCGCCTCGTCAGCGTGGTAGTGAAGTGACTAGGATGTCTTTTCTCGCCCGCGCCTCGAGCGCGCTCCTGATGGTGATGTCGATCTCCTGCGGCTACGCGCTGGTGGGCCGGGGGACGGTCGTGGACCCGACCATCAAGAGGATCGGCGTGCCCCTGTTCCGCGACTCGACGGCCAAGGCCGGACTGGACCAGAAGATCACGGACAAGGTCATCGAGGAGCTGCTCAAGCGGGGCCGCTTCGACGTGGTCTCGGACCGCGTGGGGGTGGACGCGGTGCTGGAGGGCGAGCTCGTGCGCTACGACGCCGCCCCCGTCGGGTTCAGCACCTCGGCCGCGCAGTCGCAGGCCAGCCGCTACGCCATCACCCTGACCGCGCGCGTCCGCTACCTCAAGGTGGGGCAGGACGAGCCCATCTGGGCCAACGAGGCGTTCACGTTCAAGGACGAGTACGAAGTGGGGACCGACGCCTCCACGTTCTTCGACCGCGAGTCGCAGGCGCAGGACCGACTGGCCAGCTCGTTCGCGCGGAGCCTCGTCGCGGCCATGCTGGAGGCCTTCTAACGCCACCGCGGGCCCAGGCGGAGGGGGCGGCGGGCGTGCACGTCGTCCTCGGCGCCGATTCCTATCTCGCCGAGCAGGCCCTCGAGGAGCTTCTGGCCGCCTGGGTCGGATCCGACCGCGCCGACTCCGTCCAGGTCCTGCGGGGCGACGAGACGAGCTGGGGGCGCGTGCTGGAGTCCGCGCGCACGGGCTCGCTCTTCGCCTCGCGCCGCGCGGTGGTCGTCCGCGGCGCGGACGGCCTCAAGGGCGAGGGCGACGAGCTGGCCGCCTACCTCGAGGACCCGAGCCCTGACGCGCGCCTCGTCTTCCTGGCGGCCCGGCCCGACAAGCGCCGCGCGGTCTGGAAGCGCCTGCTCGAGTCCGCCCGGCCCCATTCCGCGGAGCCGCTGAAGGGACGGGCCGCGCGCGCCTACATGGCCGATCAGGTCCGCCGGCGCAAGCTGGCCCTGGACGAAGAGGCCCTGGAGGAGCTGTTCGAGCGCGTGGGGCAGGACCTGCGGCGGCTGATGGGAGAGCTGGACAAGCTCGAGGCCTTCGCGGAGGGGCATCGGGGTCCGCTGGGCGCGGAGGAGGTGTCGGCCGTGCTCGGGCGGGGCCTGGCCCAGCCGCTCTACCGGATCGGCGACGCTTTCGTGGGGCGGCGCCGCCCCCTTCTCCTCGCCCTGATGGAGACTGTCCTGGAAGAGGGGGAGCCGCCGTTGAAGGTCCTGGCCACGCTGCACTACGCCGCCCGGCGCCTGCGCGCCGCGCGGGGCCTGCGCGACGCCCGCCTGCCCCGCGAGGCGCTGGCCGGGCGCCTCGGCGTCCCCCCCTTCAAGGTCCAGGAGCTGATGGACGCCGCGCGGGGATGGTCGGAGGCGGAGCTGGAGACGGCGGTGGCCGCGCTGGGAGAGGCGGACCGCCGCGTGAAGACGGGAGCGGATGCCCGCGCCGCCCTGGTGGCGGCGGTGGTCGAGGCGACGGGGGGAGGGGAGGCTAGGTCCGGGACGAGGTCAGGGCGTTGACGCGGCGGGAGAGGCGGCTCTTGTACCGCGCGGCGGCGTTGTCGTGAATCACGCCCTTCTTCGCGGCCTTGTCGATCTCGCCGACCGTCTCGGCCAGGGCGCCCTTGACCGCGGCGGCGTCGCCCTTGGCGATCGCGCTGCGCAGGCTCTTGATCCGGGTCTTGAGCCGGGACAGGTTGCGGCGGTTGCGGTCCCGGTGCTTGAGGCCCTGCCGCTGCTGCTTCCGGGCCGATGCGTGATGAGCCACTCCGTTCCTCCTCCAACAGACGCGAAACCGGCAGTTTACAAGAGGTGAGCGGCCAGATCAAGAGCCCCCCGGCGGAGGCGGGGATGCCTTCGCCGGAGGAGTCGGCGGAAGCGGCCGCCCTCGGCGGGGTGCCCCCGGTCTCCGTCGAGACCAGGGAGCCGCCCTCCGGCTCGGGCTCGATGATGCGGGCGGCGGGCCTGATCTCCGCGCTCACTCTCCTCTCGCGCGTGCTCGGGCTGGTGCGCGAGCAGGTGTTCGCGGCCCTCCTCGGCGCCGGCTTCTACGCGGACGCCTTCAACACCGCGTTCCGCATCCCGAACCTCCTGCGCGACCTGTTCGCGGAGGGCGCGCTCTCCGCCGCCTTCATCCCGACCTATGCGCGCGAGCGGCACCAGGGCGGCGCGGCGCGGGCGCACCAGCTCTCCTCGCGGCTGCTGACCCTGCTCGCGGTCGTGCTCGGCGCGCTGGTCCTCGTGGGCCTCCTGCTCGCGCGGCCGCTGGTCCAGGCCCTGGCCCCGGGGTTCGGGGACGTGGCGGGAAAGCTCGACACGACGGTCGGGCTCACGCGCGTGATGCTGCCGCTGCTGCCCCTGGTCTCCTTCGCGGCGGTCGCGATGGGCATGCTCAACGCCCAGGAGCGATTCGGGCCGCCCGCGGTGGCGCCGTCGATGTTCAACCTGATCACGATCGCGTGGGCGGCGGTGCTGTGGGCGATGGGCTTCGGCCCGGCCCAGGTGGCCATGGGCTGGGCCGTGGGCACCCTCCTCGGCGGGACCGCCCAGTTCGCGATCCAGGTGCCGGCGCTCTGGAGGGACGGCTGGCGGTTCCGGCCGGAGTGGGCGCCGGGCGATCCGGGCATCCGCGCGATCGCGGGGCTGATGGCGCCCGCCACCGTCGGCCTGGCCGCGGTGCAGGTCAACATCTTCGTGAGCACGAACTTCGCCTCCCACGAGCCGGGCGCGGTCTCCTGGCTCCAGTACGCGTTCCGCATCCTCTACCTGCCGATCGGCGTGTTCGGGGTGGCCGTCGGCACCATCGCGACCACCGGCCTCGCCCGCCGGGCGGCCACCGGGGACATGGACGGCCTGCGCGACACGCTCTTCCGCTCGGTGTCGCTGGTGGCGTTCCTGACCGTGCCCGCCACCGTGGGCCTGATGGTCCTGGGCCAGCCCATCGTGCGGCTGCTGTTCGAGCGCGGGAAGTTCCACGCCACGGACACGCACAACACCGCGGTCGCGCTCGCCCTGTACTCGATCGGGCTCGTGGCCTACACGGGGGTGAAGGTGCTCGCCCCCGCCTTCTACGCCCTGGGCACGCCGAGAGTGCCGCTCGTGGCCAGCGCGAGCGCGGTCGTCACGAACCTGGCCGTGATCGCCCTCCTGCACGACGTCCTGGGCTTCCGTGCCATCGCCCTGGGCACCGCGCTCGGCTCGCTCTTCAACGTGCTCATCCTGGCCGGGGTCTTCCAGGCGCGCGTCGGCGGGCTCATGACGGCGCGGTTGGGCGGCCGGCTCCTGCGCATGGCCATCGGCGCGGCGGCCATGGCCCCCGCCCTCTGGTTCGCCGCGCGCCTCCTCGAGGCGCGCTTCGGGACGCACGGGATCGTGGCCCAGCTCGTCACCGGCCTCGGGCCGATCGCCGCCGGCGTGGTCGTGTACGGGATCGCGAGCCTCCTGCTGCGGCTGCCCGAGGTCGAGGCCCTCCTGGCCGCCGTCCGGCGGCGCCGGGCCTGAGCCGGTCCGCCCCAGGGGACCCGGCCTGTCCGCCCCCGGACGTATCGTGTCTCGCGCGCGCCGTGCGAGTGGACGCTCGGGGTGCGCGCGAGGGAGAGGAGGCAGGGATGCTGCGAGGTTGGACCGGCGGCGCGGCGCTGATCGCGTTCTCGCTCGCGGGCACGGCCGGGGCCCAGGACCCGTCGAACCTGCCGTCGGCGGAGAAGTACGGCTTGCGCCTGCAGTACAGCGAGTTCCGGCCCGGCCTGACCGGCGAGGCCCAGAAGGGCTTCGAGAGCAAGGAGGGGTCGGTCGTCGACGTCATCGACGACCTCGCCCTCTCCGACACGCGCACGTTCGACGTCCGCGGCATCATCCAGTTCAAGCGGGGCTGGAAATTCCGCGGGTCCTACACCCCGATCGACTACACCGGGGACACCCAGGAGCACACCGCCTTCACCTACGGGGAGACGCGGTACGCGCGCTTCGATCACGTGGTCAGCTCGATCAAGGGCTCGTACTTCAGCGCGGACCTCGAGTTCGACTTCCTCAAGGGGTCACACGGGTTCCTGGGAGTGGTGGGGGGGGCCAAGGTGTTCGACGTGGACACCTCGGTCGTGAACGCCTCCCTCAACTTGCGTGAGATCGACACCATCACCCAGGTCGAGCCCGTCATCGGCGTGGCCACCCGCCTCTACGCCAGCCGCGTGAGCATCGAGGGCGAGGTCACGGGCGGGGGCCTCGGCGGCGGGAGCGCGCTGGAGGCGGAGACCTCCCTCCGGCTCCACATCTCCGACCGCCTGGCCGCCATGGGCGGCTACCGCTATCTCTCCCTGGACGGCAAGGACGGCGTGAGCCACCTGAAGATCAAGCTCAGCGGCTGGACGTTCGGCCTCGAGATCTCCCTCTAGGCGTGGAGAGCGGGGTCGAGGCGGAGTACCTCGACCACCTGCGAGTGGAGCGCGCCCTCTCCCCGCGCACGCTCGTGGCCTACGGCCGCGACCTGGCCCGGCTCACCGCCTACGCGCAGCGGGCCGGGCGGACGGTGCTGGACCTGCGCCAGTCCGACCTGAGCGACTTCATGGGCGGCCTGCGCGAGGAGGGCCTGTCCGCGCGCTCGGTGGCCCGCGCCGTCCACGCCCTGCGCGGCTTCTTCCGCTTCGCGGTGCGCGAGGGACGGCTGGAGGCCGATCCCATGGAGAACCTGCGCGCGCCCCGCGCCTTCGCCGCCCTCCCGCGCTTCCTCACGCCCGAGCAGGTGGAGGCGCTCCTGGCTGCCCCCGACGTCGCCACGCCGCTGGGGCTGCGCGATCGTGCCATCCTCGAGGTCCTCTACGCGACCGGCCTGCGCGTGTCGGAGCTGATCGGGCTGCGCGCGGGCGACCTCGACCTCGAGGTCGGGATCCTCACCTGCTTCGGCAAGGGGCGGAAGGAGAGGCTGGTGCCCCTGGGGGCGGAGGCGGGCCGGTGGGTCCAGCGCTACCTGGCGGAAGTGCGGCCGTCCCTGGCGGGTGAGAGCGCGGCCGCCGGTGATGTGCTGTTCCTCGGCCGGCGGGGCCGGCGCCTCACCCACATGGGGCTCTGGGGGATCGTGCGGCGCCACGCGGTCACCGCCGGCGTCGAGCAGACCCTCACCCCCCACGTCCTGCGCCACTCGTTCGCGACCCACCTGCTGGAGCGGGGGGCCGACCTGCGCGCGCTCCAGGCCATGCTCGGCCACGCCGACATCTCGACCACGCAGATCTACACGCACATCACGCGCGAGCGGCTGCGCAAGGTCTATGACCAGTATCACCCGCGCGCGTGAGTGTCATACCGTCGATTGACCGTCTCTCCGGCTGGGTGGTACCCTACCTGCTTTTGGGGCGGTCTCGAAAAGAGCCGTCCTAGGGACGCGACGTCCGGAGGAACGACAGGATGGGAAAGAACGGCCGCCACCTCTTCACCTCGGAATCGGTGACCGAGGGGCATCCCGACAAGATCGCCGACCAGATCTCGGACGCCATACTGGACGCGCTGCTGGCGAGGGACCCGCTGAGCCGGGTGGCCTGCGAGACCATGGTCACCACCGGCCTCGCCTTCATCGCCGGCGAAGTGACCACCACCGGCTACGCCGACCTGCCGGGGATCGTGCGCGAGACGATCAAGGGCGTGGGCTACACGCGGGCCAAGTATGGCTTCGACTACGAGACCTGCGCCGTGATCTCGGCCCTCCACGAGCAGTCCCCCGACATCGCGATGGGCGTCGATCCGGGCGGGGCGGGGGACCAGGGGCTGATGTTCGGCTTCGCCTGCAACGAGACGGAAGAGCTGATGCCGCTGCCCATCATGCTCGCCCACAAGCTCACCCGGCGGCTCAGCCAGGTGCGGAAGGACGAGATCCTCGACTACCTCCGCCCGGACGGCAAGAGCCAGGTCACCGTCGAGTACGACGGCGCGCGGCCCGTCCGCATCGAGGCCGTGATCATCTCCGCCCAGCACTCGAGCCTGGTGAAGATCGAGACCATCCGCGAGGACATACTGGAGAAGGTCGTCCACGCCGTCATCCCTTCGAACCTCCTCGATTCCAAGACCAAGTACTTCATCAATCCGACCGGCCGCTTCGTGGTGGGAGGCCCGCAGGGCGACTGCGGCCTGACCGGCCGCAAGATCATCGTCGACACCTACGGCGGGGTCGGCAGCCACGGCGGGGGCGCCTTCTCCGGCAAGGACCCCACGAAGGTGGACCGCTCCGCCTCCTACATGGCGCGCCACATCGCGAAGAACATCGTGGCCGCGGGCCTGGCCGACCGCCTCGAGCTGCAGATCGCCTACGCCATCGGCGTGGCCGACCCCGTGTCCGTGATGGCGGATACCCAGGGCACGGGCAAGATCGACGAAGCCAGGATCGTGGAGGCCATCCGCCAGATCTTCCCCCTCACGCCCAAGGGCATCATCGAGTACCTCAACCTCCGGCGCCCCATCTACAAGAAGACGGCCGCCTACGGCCACTTCGGGCGCAACGAGGAGGAGTTCACCTGGGAGCGCACCGACAAGGCCGACGCGCTGCGGGGCGTGCTGCGGAAGTAGGGGCCGTCCCGGGCCATCGCCTCCGGACGATCGCCCTCGCCGTCGTCGCCCTCGTGCTCGTCGCCGGAGCCGCGCGCGTCGCCCGCTGGCGCGCGCGCCCGGTGGTGGGGGACCAGCCGCACGACGGATACCACCGGGTGTCGGGCGTGGTCCACGTCCACACCACGCTCTCGGACGGGGCGGCCACGCCCGAAGAGGTGATCGCGGCGGCCCGGGCGGCCGGGCTGGGGTTCGTCGTCATCACCGATCACAACACCCTCGAGGCCAAGCGCTGGGAGGGGTACCACGAGGGCCTGCTCGTGATCGTGGGCACCGAGATCTCGACCACCGCCGGCCACGTCCTCGGCCTCGGCATTCCCGACCCCGCCTTCCGCTTCTCCGGGGACGCCCGCGACGCCTTCGACGACGTCTACGCCCTGCACGGCGCCGCCTTCGCCGCCCATCCCACCTCTCCGCGCGCGGATTTCCGGTGGACGGCCTGGGAGATGCCGGGCCCGTGGGGGCTGGAGGTGATCAACGGCGACAGCCAGTGGCGGGCGGCGGGAGGGGCGCGGCTCGTGCGCACGCTCGCGCTCTATCCGCTCAACCACGAGTACGCGCTCCTGGGCAGCCTCACCGAGCCCGTCGAGGCCCTGGCCCGCTGGGACGCGCTCCTGGCCCGCCGATCCGCGGCCGCCCTGGCCGGGGCGGACGCCCACGGGCAGTTGGCGCTGGGCGGGGACCGCACGCTGCGCTTCCCGTCGTACGCGTCCCTCTTCAAGGTCGCCCGCAACCACGTCCTGCTGAGCCGGCCGCTCACTGGAGACGCGTCGGTCGACGGGCCCGCCATCGTGCGCGCGCTGGCCGTGGGACGGAGCTACCTCGCCCTCGACGCGCTGGCCCCCGCGGACGGCTTCTCGTTCACGGCGGTGGAGGCCGCCGACCCGGCCCGCCAGCCCTGGTCCATGGGCGACGTCGTGCCTCCCGAGCCCGGGCTGCGGCTGCGCGCGGGGGGTCGAGTGCCGGACGGGACCCGGCTCCGCCTGCTCCGGGACGGCCGGCCGATCGCCGAGGAGGCGCGCGGGGTCGACGTCGCCGTGCCGGGCCCCGGCGTGTACCGGGTCGAGGCGCGGGTGCCCGGATGGCACGTGCCCTGGGTCCTCTCGAACCCGATCGCGGTCTTCGCGGCGCCGGAGGCGAAGGCCCGCGCCGAGGGCGCGGCCTGGCCGCCTCCGTCCCCGGCGCCAAAGGCGACGCGGACGATCGACTCGTTCGACGGGCCCACGAGCTTCCACGCGGAGGTCGATCCTTCCTCGACGATGGCGCCGGACGTGCTCGCGCCGAAGGCGGGACCCGACGGCTCGGGCGCGGCGCGGATGCAGTTCCGCCTGGGCGCCCCGGGGCCGGGGCGGCCCTACGTGTGGTGCGCGCTGGTGAGCCGCGAGCCGCGCGACCTCAGCCGCGCGCAGGGGCTCGTGTTCGCCGTCCGCGGCGACGGCGAGTACCGCGTCTGGGTGCAGGTGCGCGACGCCAACCCCGCCTCCGCCGACGAGGGCACCGAGTGGTGGTTCGCCTCCGTGCGCACGGAGCCGGAGTGGCGCCGCGTGGCCCTGCCCTTCGCCGCCATGCGATCGCTGAACCCGAAGACGGACGGCCGCCTCGACCTGGACAAGGTCCGGCAGATCGTCTTCGTGGTGGACACGGGGTCGGACAAGGCCGGGACCCAGGGCTCGATCCTCATCGACGACCTCGGCCTCTACTAAGGCGCCGCCCTCAGGGCTTCCGGGGTTGGTCCAGGGAGAGGCGCCCGCTCTCGTCCTCGGCCAGGCTCAGCGCCCCCGCATCCGTGGAGGCGAGCGAGAGCTGGCCGGCGGAGGCGCCCGGGAGGCGCGACTGGATGGCGGCCACCGCCTGGCGCGCCGCCCGCCGCGTGGCGTCGTCGGCGTCGCGCGACTCGATGTCCTTGAGGGCCAGCACGGAGGCGGGGGAGCCGACTCGGCCGAGGGCGGTCGCCGCCTCCCGCCGCAGCTCGGGAGAGCCGTGGGCGAGCGCGGCCAGCAGCGGCGCCTCCGCCTCCGGCCGGCCGCTCTTGGCCAGGGCCTGCGCGGCCGCCACCGCGAGCGGCCCGCGGTCGACCGCCATCACCTTCGCGATGGCGGCGACTGCGCCCTCGTCGCCGTGCCGGCCGAGCCGGAGGAGGCACTCGCGGGCGGTCTCCATCCGGTGCGCGCGGAGGGCGTGGCCGAGGAGGGTCCCCACCTCGTCCGTGGCCAGGCGATCGCCCAGGGTGGCAAGGGCACGAGCGGTGGGCAAGTCGTCTTCGTCCGGGTCCCGCACGAGCGCGAGCAGCACGGGCCGCCCCTCCTCGCCGAGGGCGACGGCGGCGCGCACGCGCACCTCGGAGCTGGGGTCCGTGCAGGCGGCCCGGATCGTCTCGCGCGTCGTCTCCGCGTCCGGATAGTCGCGCGCGAGGCACAGCAGGTTCTCGCGCCGGGCGCGGTCGCTGCGGTCGGTCCGCGCGTTGTGGGCCAGGCGGGCGACGATGTCGGAGGGCCGCCGCAGGCGCCGCGCCGCGTCGAAGAGGACGGGCAGCGTGCGCGAGAGCAGCCGCGCATGGAGGGACACCACACCTCCCCCGTAGGCGACCTGTCCCCGCAGCTGGCCGTTGACGATCTCCAGGTCGACCTCGACCAGGAGGCCCAGGAGCAGCCGTCGCGTCGCGTCGTCGAGGACCGCGCGCACGGCGGTCTCGGGCCCGGTCACGTAGAACGCGTCGTCGAAGGCGTCGTCGCCGGTCTCGATCTCGCGGGCGCCGCGCTCCTTGGCCCGCTCCGTGGCCAGGCCCTCCCGCGAGAGGCCGAGGCTCACGATCCAGCGGTCGGGGGCGTCGATGAAGACACGCGTGCCGTGCACGTTGGTTCCCACCGACCACGTCTGGAACCGCACGCGGAGGTCCGCCTCCTTTCCCTCGCCGCGGGCCACCCACGCATCTCCCCCCAGCGGGGCCAGGTGACAGGCCTCGGCGGCCAGCGGCCAGGCGGGAAACGGATACCGCGGGGTGGGGCGCAGCAAGAGCCGCAGCCAGAACCAGATCCGGACGCCGAACAGGACCACGCCCGGAGCCGCCTTGAGGAGTGGCTCCAACAGGGGGTTCATCGACGCCTCACAGCAGCCGCACCACCGGCTCGCTGCTCATGAGCTCGCGCCGGGTGAGGAGGTCGTGGACCGTGGCCACCAGCCATCGCTCCGCGTTCACGCCGAAGGCGATCTCCAGTCTCGGCCGGCGATCACGCGGGGAGTGGGGAGGGTCGAGGTAACCCAGCGTCGGCGCGGAGGCGTTGAGGGGCACGACGACCTCGGCGTCGCCGGCCGTGCCGCCCACCTTGTGGAGGTCGCCGGCGGCGTCCCACACGAAGCGGCGGTCTTGTCCGTCGCCGCGGGACACCTCGCAGATGACGAGCTTGAAGGTCGTCTCCTCCACGCCCAGGGCGCAGGTGGGCACGAGCTGCCGCTTCCAGAACGCTTTCGGGGTGGGGAAGCGGGTCCCCCGGGGCACGATCACCGTGTGCTGGGCCGCGCCGGTGGCCGCGTCGTGGGTCACGAACGCGTAGTCGTGGACGATGAAGTCGCGCGCGGCCATGCGGTCGGCGGCGAAGGCGGCCGCGCCGTAGGCCACCGCCTCGAACGGCTGCCAGGCCCGGAGGCGGCGCCGCTCGAAACGCTGCTCGAGCAGGGGATAGACGCCGGGCAGCAGCGTGGAGCCGCCCACGAGCAGGACGTCGTCGATCGCCCCCGCGGCCACCCGGCCCTGCTCGAGCACGTCGTCCAGGGAGACGGCCAGGCCGCGCAGGAAGCCGCTCGTATCCAGGATCTGGGAAAGACGCGCGCGGGTGAAGGCGACGTAGCCGGTCCCGGGGCCGCGGGCGGCGCGCGAGGCGCCGGCGGGCGTGAAGAGGAACTCCGCGCTCTCGTCGAAGAAGACGGCCTCCTTGACCCGGCAGGCCTCTGCGAGCATGAGGCGCCGCCACAGGCGCGTGCCCTCGTCGTCCGCCGTCTCCTCGAGCGGGTTTCCCATCTCGCGGCACAGGTCGGCAAGCACCCACCCGTCCACGGCGTTGCCGCCCAGCTCGCGCCCGCGCTTGGCCAGGACGGTGGCCTGGCCGCTGAGCGCACCGTGGGCGGACATGCGGACGAGGACGACGTGCATGGTCCCGCCGCCGATGTCGACCACGAGCACCGTCCGGTCCTCGCTCAGGCTCAGCCCGTAACCGAGGGCGGCCGCCACCGGCTCGTCGACGAAACGGACCCGCGACACGCCCAGCCGCTTCAGGATGGCCTGGACCTCGGCACGGTACGTCTCGAACGCGGTGACGGGAGAGGTGACCACGAGGTCTCGCGGCCGGTGCCCGGTCGCCGCCTTCACCTCGCCGAGGAGCTCGCGCAGGAAGGCGTGGGCGGCCGCGCGGGCCGTGACCACCTCGCGGCCGACACGGGCCATGGGCCGCAGCGACTCCGTGGCCAGGGCGGGCTTGAAGGTCGGCACGAACGAGGGGTGGGTCACCCCGTAGTTGCGGTCGAGGGCGGGGCGGCCGATGCGCGCCCGGTGGCCGACGAAGACCCGGCGCTCGAGGGGCGGCCAGCGTCCGAGGCGGTCGAAGAAGGCCGGACGGTCGAGGAGGTCGACCGCGGAGGGCACCAGGCGCGGTGCCTCCAGGGGCTCGCGGCCATTGCGGTCCCGGCAGATCGCGGGCAGCTCCACCAGCCGCGGCTGGCCGGCGTCGTCGTCCCATTCCGCGATCCCCGTGTTGGTGGTCCCGAGGTCGAGCGCCCAGCCGGCCATGGCCGCCCACTCTAGGAGCGGGCGGCGGGCAAAGCAACGGCCGCACCTCTCCCTAGGGGATCCGCCTTCGGACGACGTCCCCCCCGGGGCCGCGATCCTCCGTCGTCTCCAGCGACAAGCGTCCTTGCGCGTCCTCGGCCAGGCTCAGCTCGCCCGCCTCGGGGCCGGGCGACGCGAGGGACAGCTGGCCGGGCGAGGCGCCGTGGAGACGAGACTGGATCTCGGCCACGGCATGACGAGCGGCGCGGCGGAAGTCTTGATCGTGCGAATGGGCGGCCTCCGCCTCCTGGAGGGGGAGGACGGCGCGGGCGGTGCCGAGGCGCGCGAGCGCGTC